>NZ_JBLUPV010000011.1:0-149878 GCF_048068075.1 Pseudomonas sp. NY15354 | reverse complement strand
ATCCCATCCCGAACTCAGCAGTGAAACGATGCATCGCCGATGGTAGTGTGGGGCTTCCCCATGTGAGAGTAGGTCATCGTCAAGATTCATTTCGCAAAACCCCTATCTGCGTGAGCAGGTAGGGGTTTTGTCTTTATGGCCTTGAAAGACACGCCGCCTCTAGGCCGAGGCAAGCCTGCTTCTGCAGCTGCGAACCCTGCCTTCGCAGCAAATATCTTTTGCTCGTCGGCTACCTCACGTCGCCTTATCGTAAGTGCGACAATATTGCTGACACATTACGTGACTTCCCCGTACCTACCCTGCGTCAAGGCTTAGGTTCGGGGCGATCCTGGCACCCGGACCGAGCGATGCCAGCGCACCGTGCTGCGCATTCCTGGACTTCACCACCGTCCTATCACTTGAGGTAGCAAGCAAGATGGCCAAGGCCGCCGATGTCGTTGTGCAATGCCTGGAAAACGAAGGCGTCGAGTATGTGTTCGGCATTCCCGGCGAGGAAAACCTCGACCTGCTGGAATCCCTGCGCAAGTCGAAGATCAAGCTGGTCCTGACCCGTCATGAGCAGTCCGCGGGCTTCATGGCCGCCACCTACGGCCGCCTGACCGGCAAGACCGGCGTCAGCCTGTCGACCCTCGGCCCTGGTGCCACCAACCTGGTGACCGCCAGCGCCTACGCCTACCTGGGCGGTATGCCGATGATGATGATCACCGGCCAAAAGCCGATCAAGAAGTCCAAGCAGGGCCGGTTCCAGATCATCGATGTGTGCGGCATGATGGACCCCATCACCAAGTACACCCACCAGTTCGCCTCGGCCGACAACATCCCGGCCCGCATGCGCGAAGCCTTCCGCCTGGCAGAAGAAGAAAAGCCAGGCGCTGTGCACCTGGAACTGCCGGAAGATATCGCCGCCGAGCAGACCGATGCCATGCCGATCCAGCCCAGCCTGCACCGACGTCCGCTGGCCGAGCACGTGGCCATCGAAGCGGCCGTCGAGAAGCTGCGCACCGCCCGCAGCCCGATCCTGGTGATCGGCGCCGGCGCCAACCGCAAGATGACCGCCAAGGTCCTCAAGCAACTGATCGACAAGACGGGCATTCCATTCGTCACCACCCAGCTGGGCAAAGGGGTGGTGGACGAGCGCCATCCGAGCTTCCTGGGCAACGCCGCGCTGTCGTCCGGCGACTTCGTGCACCGCGCCATCGAGGCGGCCGACCTGATCATCAACATCGGCCACGACGTCATCGAGAAGCCGCCATTCTTCATGGTGCGTGGCGGTACCGAAGTCATCCACGTCAACTTCCGCTCCGCTGAAGTCGACGCCGTGTACTTCCCGCAGATCGAAGTGATCGGCGACATCGCCAACGCCGTCTGGCAGATTGCCGAAGGCCTGGGCGACACCTCGCATTGGGACTTCACCCGCCTGCTGGCGATCCGCGAAGCCAACGAAGCGCAGATCGCCGAAGGCAAGGACGACGACCGCTTCCCGGTGTACCCGCAGCGCCTGGTCGCCGACATCCGCCGCGTCCTGCCGTCCGAAGGCATCGTGGCCCTGGACAACGGCATCTACAAGATCTGGTTCGCCCGCAACTACAAGGCCCACAAGCCCAACACCGTGCTGCTGGACAACGCCCTGGCGACCATGGGCGCCGGCCTGCCGTCGGCCATGGCGGCGCACCTGGTGTACCCGGACCGTCCGGTCATCTCGGTGTGCGGTGATGGCGGCTTCATGATGAACAGCCAGGAGCTGGAAACCGCGGTCCGTCTGGGCATGCACATCACCGTGGTGATCCTGCGTGACGACGGCTACGGCATGATCCGCTGGAAGCAGGCCAACATGGGCTTCACCGACTTCGGCCTGGACTACGGCAACCCGGACTTCGTCAAATACGCCGAAGCCTACGGCGCCAACGGTCACCGCGTCGAAAGCGCCGAAGGCCTGCTGCCGCTGCTCGAGCACTGCATCAAGACCCCGGGCGTACACGTGATCGACTGCCCGGTGGACTACAGCGAGAACGACCGCATCCTCAACCAGGAACTGCGTGAGCGCGCGTTGGCGGTCTAACGGCTGACGACCTGTCGCGGGACAAGCCCCGCTCCCCTAGGCATTGCACCTTTGGGGAGCTGGGTTTGTCCCGCGATTGCGATTGTTCAACCCATAATTTCCTCAACACCTTCCCCCATGTGCTAGGGTGCACCCAAATTTCCGCCCTAGGACACTCATCATGCTTCCCGCCCTCAGCGAAAAAGAGCTCGACCGTCTTGAAGACTTGCTGATCACCTACGGCAACGACTATTCCGTGCTCAACCTGGCAGAGCTCAACGGCTTTTTCACGGCGTTGGCCAGCTCACCCAATGCAGTCATTCCCGAGCTGTGGTTGCCTGCTGTCGCCGGCGGCAAGGTCCCCAAGTTCAAGAAGCCGGCCCATGAGGAAGCCTATACCGCGCTGATGCTGCGCTACGCCAATCAGGTGGCTCAAGCGCTGGCTGATGATCTTGAGCACTTCGAGCCATTGTTCGAAGAAAGCGAAGGCGAAGAGGGCCCGGCGATCATTCTCGAAGAATGGTGCTTCGGCTACATGCGCGGCACCCAGGTGGCCGAGTGGAGCGAGCTGCCGCCGGAGCAGGATCGCCTGCTCAAGGCCATTTCCCTGCATGGCTTGGAAGACAATTTCGAACTGCTTGACTCGATGAGTTTCGATGAGCACCAGGCCTGCGTGCCCCAAGTGGTCGAAGCCGCTCGCGGGTTGTACCTGTATCAGAAGCGGCAGCGGCACTGAGCATGGACCTTGCCGCCGCGCTGTAGGCGCGGACATGTCCCGCGCCAGGGGCTACGATTGTTCCACCTGGCGAAATACTGGATTGCTTCGCGCACCGATTCTGCTGCCCACCGATCCCGTGCAGCATGTCCTCCAGCAGCGCCACTCCCGGCGCTGATCCGGAGCCCAGAACATGCCAAGCCCGATCAAACTCTATAACTTCCCCAAGTCCGGCCATGCTCACCGCATTGAGCTGATGCTGTCGCTGCTCGAACTACCCACCGAACTGGTCTTTGTCGATCTGGTGAAGGGCGAGCACAAGCAGCCCGAATTCCTGGCCATCAACCCCTTCGGCCAGGTGCCGGTGATCGACGACAACGGTATCGTCATCGCCGACTCCAATGCCATTCTGGTGTACCTGGCCAAAGCCTATGGTGGTGAACGTTGGCTGCCTCAGGATCCGCTCGGTGCCGCTCGCGTGCAACGCTGGTTGTCGGTCGCGGCGGGCCCGTTGGCCTTCGGCCCGGCGGCTGCGCGCCTGGTGACGGTGTTCGGCGCTTCGTTCAACACCGATGAAGTCATCGGCCGTGCCCACACCTTGCTCAAGGTGATGGACGCCGAACTGGCCAAGGGCCCGTTCCTGGTCGGTGACCAGGCGACCATCGCCGATATCGCCAACTATTCGTACATCGCCCATGCGCCGGAAGGCAACGTGTCCCTGGAGCCGTACCCCAATGTGCGTGCCTGGCTAGCCCGTATCGAGGCGCTGCCAGGCTTCGTGCCCATGCCACGCACCGTCATCGGTTTGCAGAACACGCTCTGAGCCCCGAGGAATGCCGCCATGCGATCACCCTGGCATGCAGGTGAAAAACGGCTACAGGAGCAAGCCGGTGTTGCAGAGCGCATGGAGGCATTTGGGCAGAAGGTCATCCGTGACTATATGCCCGATCAGCATCGCGCGTTCTACCACCAGTTGCCGTTCATGGTGGCCGGTGCCGTCGATGCCGAGGGTAAACCCTGGGCGACGCTGCTCGAAGGCCCTGAGGGCTTCGTCAGCTCGCCCGATCCACGGCAGTTGCTGATCGGCACCGAGCTTGCCGCCGACGATCCGGCCACGCCAGGTTTGGTGGCCGGCGGTGCCGTCGGTCTGTTGGGCATCGAGCTGCATACCCGGCGGCGCAATCGCCTCAACGGCACGATTCGTCGTGCCGATGCCGGCCGATTGGAGGTAGTGGTCGAGCAGTCATTTGGCAACTGCCCGCAGTACATTCAGTTGCGCGAGTACACCCGTGTCGACCAGCCACCGCAACCGCGCCGGGATTCGGCGGCGCTTGATGCCGGCACCCGCGCCATGATCGAGAATGCCGACACGTTCTTCGTTGCCAGTTACGTAGAGTCTGAAGGCGGCCAGCGTTCAGTGGATGTCTCTCACCGCGGTGGTCGCGCCGGTTTCGTGAGAGTCGAGGGCAACCGCCTGACCATCCCCGACTATGCCGGCAACCTGCATTTCAACACGCTCGGCAATCTGCTGGTGAACCCGATCGCAGGCTTGTTGTTCGTCGACTTTGCGAGCGGCGACGTGCTACAGGTGGTCGGGCGAGCCGAGGTGATTCTCGACAGCCCGCTGATCAGCGCCTTCGAGGGCGCCGAGCGAATCTGGACCCTGGACATTGAACAGACAGTGTTTCGTCCCGCTGCCGTGTCGCTGCGCTGGACGTTCCACGAGTACGCCCCCACCAGCCTCATGACCGGTACCTGGGCGCAGGCCGAGCAGCGCCTGCAACAGCATGAGCGGCAGCGCCAATGGTTGACCTGGCGAGTGCTGCGCATCGAACAGGAAAGTCGCGATATCCGGTCGTTCTATCTGCAACCCGAGGATGGAACTCCCGTGATCTTTGCGCCCGGCCAACATATTCCCGTGCGCTTGCGGATCGATGGGCAGACGCCGGTGATCCGCACTTACAGCCTGTCCAGCGCGCCATCCGATGGCGAGCTGCGTATCAGCGTCAAGGCGCAGGGGCCGGCCTCTCGGTATCTGCATCAACAGCTGAAGGTCGGTGAACTTCTGGACGTGCGCCTGCCCATGGGTAGCTTCACCCTGGATCAACACAGCATACGACCCCTCGTGCTGATCGGTGCAGGCGTCGGCATCACGCCGCTGATCGCCATGCTCCGCGAGCAACTGGCCAGCGGGCAAGGGCGATGCATCCATCTGTTCCACGGCGGGCGCACCTTGGCCGACTTGCCATTCCAGCAGGAGCTTGCCGCGCTCCAGCAGCGGTCCAATGGTCTGCTGCATATCCACCGCGCCCTGAGCCAACCGGAAGCACATGCCGTGCGCGGCCGTGATTACACCTTCGCCAGCCGCCTGAGCATCGATCAGATCAAAGCCTCGCTGGCACTGGACGACTACGACTTCTATCTCTGCGGCCCAGCCGGCTTCACCCAGGACCTGTACGAAGGCCTGCGCGGCGTGCACGTGCCCGATGCGCGTATCCATGCCGAGGCCTTCGGCCCCTCGACCCTGCGTCGCCACACCGACGACAACCAGCCCACGCTGCAACAACCGCCGCCTGCCAACGAACCGGTACCGGTGTACTTCGCCAGTTCCGCCAAGGAAGCACGTTGGGTTCCCGACAGCGGCTCGCTGCTGGAGCTGGCAGAGCACCGGGGCCTGTCGCCGGAGTTCAGTTGCCGAGGCGGGTCCTGTGGTACCTGCAAGACCAAAGTGGTGAGCGGACAGGTCCACTACCCGATCCCGCCCGCCGAATTACCTGAACCTGGCAGCGTGCTGATCTGTTGCGCCATCCCGGCTCAGCCTGAGGGCGGTGTGCAGCCCTTGGTGCTGGAGCTCTAGCGTCAGCGCTGGAATAATCGCCCCAGGACAACGCATGGGGCGCGGCATGGACCAGATTCACCTGATGAAAGTGTTCGTGGCCGTGGGCGAGCTGGAAAGCTTCGCCGCAGCGGCCCGCCGTCTGGCCATCTCGCCGGCGGCCGTGACCCGCGCGGTCACCGCGCTGGAGGAGCAGCTCGGGGTCAAGCTGCTGCTGCGCACCACCCGCAGCGTGCGCCTGACCGAGGCCGGAGGCCGTTACCTGGAAGACACCCGACACATTCTGGCCAGTATCGTCGAAGCCAACGAAGCCGCCGCCGGCATCAACGCCGCGCCCAAGGGGGACCTGGCGGTGACGGCCCCCATCCTGTTCGGCAAGAAATTCGTCATGCCCTGCATCGTCCGTTACCTGCAGCAATATCCCGAGGTGGACGTGTCGGCGTATTTTCTCGACCGCGTGGTGAATCTGGTGGAGGAGGGCATGGACGTGGCCGTGCGCATCGGCCAGTTGCCGGATTCCGGGCTCAAGGCACTGCGTGTAGGCCAGATGCGTCGGTTGCTGTGCGCCTCGCCCGAGTACCTGGCGCGCCATGGCATGCCGCGCCATCCTTCGGAGTTGCACAGGCATCAGATCATCGCTGCCGGGGCGCTGTCGCCGCGTACGGACTGGCGCTTCGGCGCGATCGACGACCCGACGTTGGTGCGCATGAAGCCGCGCCTGACCGTGACCAGCAACGATGCCGCCATCGCAGCAGCCAGCGCAGGCCTCGGGATCGCCCGGTTGTTGTCCTATCAGGTGGCTGACGAACTGGCGGACGGGCGCCTGCAGGTGATCCTGGCCGAGTACGAGGAGGCGTCCTGGCCGATCCACATCCTGCATCGTGAAAGCAAGTACGGCTCGACCAAGGTGCGCACCTTCATCGACATGCTGGCCGAGCATTTGCGCAGCCAGGCCCATCTGGCCTGATCTCTCGCAAACACCCTGTCCACAATGGCTGCAGCTCGGTCCTGTGGGCTGGCGAAGCCTGCAAACCAGCCCCGGTATCCGGAAGGGCGCCACTCGCCCAAGCCCGTAGCCGTTGCAGGGCATTTCTAGCCCGGGCGATGCCGTTGTGCCTGGCCAGCGCACTCAGCCAGCACCTTCAGGCCCCGCATCACCTGCGGCGTGATCGCTCGCCCCAGGCATACCCGCAACCCGGTGCCAGACGCCCCATCGGCGAAGAACATCCCGCTGTCGCCCACATTACAGCCACCTTCCCCCGCCAGCCGTTGCAGCCGCGCCATGTCCGTTCCTTCAGGCAGCTCGAGCCAGTGGATAAAGCCTCCCTGAGGCGCCACATAGCCTGTCCCAGGGGGGAACGCCGACTCGACCTGCGCCAGCATCACCTCGCTCTGCGCCGCGAGCCGTCCACGCAATTTCGCGCAGTGCTCCTCCATGTACCCCCGGCCAATGAACTCATCCAGCACTCGCTGCGCCAGGCTCGACACTGCCAGATTGCGGGAAAACAGCTGGGCCAGGATGGCATCCCGATACCGGCCCGCCACGCACCAGCCTACCCGGTACCCTGGCGCCACGGTCTTGGAGAACGACGAGCAGTAGATCGTCTGCCCGCTCGTGTCGTAGTGCTTGATGGCTTTGGGCCTGTGCGCCTCGTCCACCAGGTCGAAGAAAATATCGTCCTCGATGATCGGCACATTCGCCGCCTGGGCCAACTGCGAAAGCTGCGCTCGCGCGGTGTCGGGCATGATGAAGCCGCGCGGGTTCTGCAGTGTCGGGTTGAGGAAGATCACATCGACCTTCTTGCCCTTAAGGGCCCATTCCAGGTGCGTGAGATCGATACCACTGTCGGCGTGGGTGCGGATGGGCAGGGCGCGCATTCCTAGGCGCTCGATGGTCTGCAGGATGCCGTAGTAGGTGGGCGTCTCGATGGCCACCGTGGCACCAGGCCGCGCGACGGCTTCGAGGGCCAGCTCCAGGGCCACGGTGTCACCCGAGGTCACCAGGATATCGTCCGGGCTGCAGGTCACGCCGCGCTGCAGCATCAGCCCGGCGATACGACGGCGTAGCGAGGCCAAGCCCGGCGGAGCGATCAACCCGGCCAACGGCTGATCGGCCTTGCCCACTAGCGTGGCCAGGCATTTGTTCAGCAGCACCTGAGGCGTGAGCTCATCGTGCAGTACGGCCGAGCTCAACGACAGTGTGGTGTTGCTGGCCGCCTGGGCGAGCATGGCGACCACCGCGTGGTTGACGTTGACAGAGACACTGGCCAGGTCGAACTCTTGTACCTGGGCCGCACCCTTGGCGACGAAATAGCCCACCCGAGGCGTGGCCTGTACATATGCATTGGCCTCCAGCTCTGCCAGGGCCCGTTGCACCGTGGCGATACTGCTGTCGAACAGCCGCGCCAGCTCGCGCACCGAGGGCAATTGCGTGCCGCTGGGCCATTCACCGCTGTCGATCTGGCGCAGCAGCCAGGCGTTGACGGTGTGCCAGCGTTTGTCGGGGTTGGGGTTCCGGTCCATGGGCAGCCTTGTGTCGAGTCAGGCGCAGGCCCCCGAAAGGTAGAGCAAAACCGCACCGGTTGCAGCCACGATGATAATGTTCAACAGCACCAGGGCAAAGCCGAAGCGGATCAGCCCGTGTTCTTCTTTACGGTTGGCGCCGGCCAGGCCGATGACCAGCGACAGGATCGACAAGGAGCCCAGCGCGCCATGCCCGGCGGCACTGTTGACCATGGCCGCCAGCCACGGTCCATGGGAGGTCGACAGCCCCGCGATGGACGGCATCACCAGTGTGTTGCCGCCCACATTGGACCCGGTGACATAACCCGCCAGCCCTGCCAGCAATGACACTGTCGAGGCCAGTGATACGCCTGATAACGATTGCAGGGCGCGTTGCGCTTCGAGCAGAAAGCCCGCCTTGACCATCACCTGGGAGAGCAACAAGAACAGGAAGATCGTCGCCACCGGGAACCGCGCCCGGGTGAACAAAGCCTTCCAGGCAAAGCCCGAGCCCTGGCGCCTGAGCATCATCAGCACCACCAGCAGCAACGCCAGCCCCGGTGAGGCCAATGGCTTCCATGACACGTTGGACCCGTGCACCACCCACAGCCCGTCCCAACTCGACAGCAGGAACAGCCCCCGCGAGACGATGATCACACCCAGCAGTGCCAGGTACGGCCAAGCGACGGGTGGCCAAGGCACCAAGGCGCCGCGTTTGGCATAGGAAATCCCCAACCCCACGCACGCCACAGACAATCCTGCCAGTACGCCAGAGGCTTCAGGCCCCACCCACAGATTGGCGGCATACAGGACCACACTGAACAGCACCGCGACCGTGCCCAGTCCAAGCCACGCGGCAAGGCTGCGTACACCCGCCAGAGCAAGGGCCACTGCCGTCAGGCACAGGAATACTGGCGCGCTGACCAGCGCTGAGTGGCTGCCCAGCTCATGGGCCGGCAAATGTACCAGCAGCGCGCCGATCACCGTGGCCAGCCCGAGGGTACCCCACGGCATTACGACCATCCCGGCCAGGGCCATCTTCATGCCCGCCTCACGCGAGAACAGCCCCATCAGCAGCGGCACCGTGGCGATCAGCGACACCCCGAACCCGGTCATCGCCTCCAGCAATGGCGCCAGACCCAGCACGATGAAGATCACCTGCATCGGCGGCGTCCAGCCCAGCTCCCGCACCCATGCCCCGATGGCCTGCGGTGCGCCAGCGCGTTCGACCAGGATGACGAAGGCCAGGCCCGGGACGATCACGCAGGCGGTACTCAGGAACAGGATCATGGTGTCTTGCACGATGGCGCCGGACACCGCCGCCGAAAGCGGCTGGGCGACACCCAGCCCCCACAGCAGCAGGACACCTGCCACACCGGCCAGCGCGGCCTGTACGGGTGGGCGACGCAGCAGCAGGATCAGTGTGATGACCAGGCCAATGGGGGACATTTGCAGGAGCAGGGCGGTCATGATGTGGTTCCTTCAATTGCCCGGGAATATGAAGGAGAGGGTGATAGGGCGACCGATGCGACAACAGATACAGAGACCGGCCCATTTCCAATACACCCCCAAGAGCAGCGCAAGTGCGTAGGAGCGGCCTTGTGCCGCGATGGAGCGCGAAGCGGTCCCAGAGATCTCAACGCCCATCAGGACGGCACAACTGAAACAAAAAAGGCTGCCCGAGGGCAGCCTTTGTGGGGAGCAGGGCAATCAGTCCCAGCTCAGAGCACCACCGGTCTGATACTCAATCACGCGAGTCTCGAAGAAGTTCTTCTCTTTCTTCAAGTCCATGATCTCGCTCATCCATGGGAACGGGTTGGTGGTCCCTGGATACTCTTCTTTCAGGCCGATCTGGGTCAGGCGGCGGTTGGCGATGAACTTGAGGTAGTCCTCCATCATCGCGGCGTTCATGCCCAGTACGCCGCGTGGCATGGTGTCACGGGCGTATTCGATCTCAAGCTGGGTACCCTGCAGGATCATCTGGGTCGCTTCTTCCTTCATCGCGGCATCCCACAGGTGCGGGTTCTCGATCTTGATCTGGTTGATCACGTCGATGCCGAAGTTCAGGTGCATGGACTCGTCGCGCAGGATGTACTGGAACTGCTCCGCGACGCCGGTCATCTTGTTGCGGCGGCCCATGGAGAGGATCTGGGTGAAGCCGCAGTAGAAGAAGATGCCTTCCAGGACGCAGTAGTAGGCGATCAGGTTGCGCAGCAGTTCTTTGTCGGTCTCGACGGTGCCGGTGTTGAACTCGGGGTCGGAGATGGCGCGGGTGTACTTCAGGCCCCAGGCTGCCTTTTTAGCGACCGACGGGATCTCGTGGTACATGTTGAAGATCTCGCCTTCATCCATGCCCAGCGACTCGATGCAGTACTGGTAGGCGTGGGTGTGGATCGCCTCTTCGAAGGCCTGGCGCAGGATGTACTGGCGGCACTCGGGGTTGGTGATCAAGCGGTACACGGCCAGGGCCAGGTTGTTGGCCACCAGGGAGTCGGCGGTGGAGAAGAAGCCGAGGTTGCGCATGACGATGCGGCGCTCGTCTTCGGTCAGGCCGTCCATGCTCTTCCACAGGGCGATGTCGGCGGTCATGTTGACCTCTTGCGGCATCCAGTGGTTGGCGCAGCCGTCGAGGTACTTCTGCCAGGCCCAGTCGTACTTGAACGGGACCAGCTGGTTGAGGTCGGCGCGGCAGTTGATCATGCGCTTTTCGTCAACGCGCACGCGGGCGGAGGAACCTTCGAGTTCGGCCAGGCCTTCGGCGATGTCGAGTTCGTTCAGGGCGGCCTTGGCGCGCTTGACGGCTTCGGAGTCGTCGGCGGTCGCTGCACGGGCTTCCTGGGCTGCGGCGTCACCGGCGCTGTCCAGCTTGTCGAGGGTGGCGGCGGCATTGGCCTGTGCGGGGGTGGCGCCTTTGGCGGCGACTTCGCCGTCTTCCTTGTCGAATTCGTCCCAGCTCAGCATGGTCCTGGCTCCTGCTAGAGGGTTGCGCGGGGCAACCGATTGGATTTTAAAAAAGGTGACGCCTGCAAGGCCCGAAAGGGCGATATGGCAGGCAGTGAGCGCGTGCGCTCGTCACGTTTGAAGGTGTCGGGTCAGCGTCTGTCCGTGCCTCGGGGGAGGGGCCAGAACGCTTGAATACAGTGTGGCAACGATAAAACGTGCGGGCCGGCCAAGCGGTTGGGTACGGCTTGTGTCACGCAGTCGATCATTGGCTAAACCCTTTTTTCGAGGGGGGCGAAGTATAACGGAATTCGCTACCGATCGGAGCGACGCTGGGCCGGTCTGCTGTAATTTTTCGACCGGTATCAGGCGCGTCCGTTCACGAATCACGCGTCGTTTCCACGGGGAAGAAGTTTAGCGGAAAAATCGCAGATGTGGTGTCGGATTTTTTGATCCAACACAAAATATTGTGTTTTTGAGGGCTGGCGCGCGGCATCGAAAAACCGCACCCGGAAGGTCTTGGCCTCCCGGGCGGGGCTTAGTGGCAGCGGTTGCGCAACGTCTGGACGATGTGCGTCCTGGGGTTGTTGCGCGCCTCTTCGACCGTAGTGAAACGACCGGTTTCGGCATTGCGGCCAATCTTGCGAGTTGCAGGTTTCTTCCGAGCCATCGTGATGTCTTCCGTGTGGGCCAGTGAAGCCCCAAACCCTGGAATCCAGAGTATGGAGCAGCACTGTTTTATCCCTTCGCGAAAGCGACGTGCAGAGGGCAGTGTCTCTCGATGACGCAGATACAAAAATGCCGCAAGGGGCGCCCGAAGGCGCCTCCCGCGGCATGGGGTGTTACTGGCAGGCTTCGCAGTCTGGCTCGTCGATCGCGCAGGCCTTCGGCACTGGGGCTGGGCCCGCTGCCTGGGCCGGGGCGCTGTCGCCGCCGCTGGAAACAGCGTTGAGCTTGCCGGTGTTGATGGTCGACTTCTCGGTGCTGGTGGCGGCCAGGGCACGGAGGTAGTAGGTGGTTTTCAGGCCACGGTACCAAGCCATGCGGTAGGTCACGTCCAGCTTCTTGCCCGAGGCGCCGGCGATGTACAGGTTCAGCGACTGGGCCTGGTCGATCCACTTCTGGCGACGGGAGGCGGCGTCGACGATCCACTTGGTCTCGACTTCGAACGCGGTGGCGTACAGGTCCTTGAGCTCTTGCGGGATACGCTCGATCTGCTGAACCGAACCGTCGTAGTACTTCAGGTCGTTGATCATGACCGAGTCCCACAGGCCACGAGCCTTCAGGTCGCGGACCAGGTACGGGTTGATCACGGTGAACTCGCCCGACAGGTTCGATTTGACGTACAGGTTCTGGTACGTCGGCTCGATCGACTGCGAAACGCCGGTGATGTTGGCGATGGTCGCGGTCGGCGCGATAGCCATGATGTTCGAGTTGCGGATGCCTTTCTTGACGCGCTCACGGACAGGGGCCCAGTCCAGAGACTCTTCCAGGTTGACGTCGATGTACTTGGCGCCACGGGCCTCGATCAGGATCTGCTGGCTGTCCAGCGGCAGGATGCCCTTGGACCACAGCGAGCCGTCGAAGGTCTGGTACGCACCACGCTCGTCGGCCAGGTCACAGGAGGCCTGGATGGCGAAGTAGCTGACCGCTTCCATCGACTTGTCGGCGAACTCGACGGCAGCGTCCGAGCCGTACGGGATGTGCTGCAGGTACAGCGCGTCCTGGAAGCCCATGATGCCCAGGCCGACCGGACGGTGCTTGAAGTTCGAGTTCTGTGCTTGCGGCACCGAGTAGTAGTTGATGTCGATCACGTTGTCGAGCATGCGCACGGCGGTCTTGACGGTACGCGCCAGTTTCGCGGTGTCCAGCTTGCCATCGACAATGTGGTTCGGCAGGTTGATCGAACCCAGGTTGCACACGGCGATTTCATCGGCGTTGGTGTTCAGGGTGATCTCGGTGCACAGGTTCGAGCTGTGGACCACGCCCACGTGCTGCTGCGGCGAGCGCAGGTTGCATGGGTCCTTGAAGGTCAGCCATGGGTGACCGGTCTCGAACAGCATCGACAGCATCTTGCGCCACAGGTCTTTGGCCTGGACGGTCTTGAACACCTTGATCTTGTTGTACTCGGTCAGGGCTTCGTAGTACTCGTAGCGCTCTTCGAAGGCCTTGCCGGTCAGATCGTGCAGATCCGGCACTTCCGAAGGCGAGAACAGGGTCCACTTGCCGTCGTCGAAGACGCGCTTCATGAACAGGTCCGGGATCCAGTTGGCGGTGTTCATGTCGTGGGTACGGCGACGGTCGTCACCGGTGTTCTTGCGCAGCTCGAGGAATTCCTCGATGTCCAGGTGCCAGGTTTCCAGGTAGGCGCAGACCGCGCCCTTGCGCTTGCCACCCTGGTTGACCGCGACGGCGGTGTCGTTGACGACCTTCAGGAACGGCACGACGCCTTGCGACTTGCCGTTGGTGCCCTTGATGTACGAGCCCAGGGCGCGTACCGGGGTCCAGTCGTTGCCCAGGCCGCCAGCAAACTTGGACAGCATGGCGTTGTCGTGGATGGCCTTGTAGATGCCCGACAGGTCATCCGGCACGGTGGTCAGGTAGCAGCTCGACAGCTGCGGACGCAGGGTACCGGCGTTGAACAGGGTCGGGGTCGACGCCATGTAGTCGAACGAGGAGAGCAGGTTGTAGAACTCGATCGCACGGGCTTCTTTGTCTTTTTCCTGCAGCGCCAGGCCCATGGCCACGCGCATGAAGAAGACCTGTGGCAGCTCGAAGCGCACGCCATCCTTGTGGATGAAGTAGCGGTCGTAGAGGGTTTGCAGGCCCAGGTAGGTGAACTGCTGGTCACGCTCGTGTTCGATGGCCTTGCCCAGACGCTCCAGGTCGTAGCCTTTGAGGGCAGGGTCGAGCAGCTCGAACTCGACGCCTTTCTCGACGTAGGCCGGCAGGGCCTTGGCGTACAGGTCGGCCATCTCGTGGTGGGTGGCGCTGTCGGCCACGCCCAGGAAGCCCAGGGCCTCGGCACGCAGGGTGTCCATCAGCAGGCGGGCGGTGACGAAGGAGTAGTTCGGCTCGCGCTCGACCAGGGTACGGGCGGTCATCACCAGGGCGGTGTTGACGTCCTTGATGGCCACGCCGTCGTACAGGTTCTTCAGGGTGTCGCGCTGGATCAGCTCGCCATCGACTTCGGCCAGGCCTTCGCAGGCTTCGCTGATGATGGTGTTCAGGCGCGCCATGTCCAGCGGCGCCAGGCTGCCGTCGGCCAGGGTGATGCGGATGCTTGGGTGCGGCTCGACCACGGATTCGGTGTTGGCGCGGGTGGCACGCTCCTTGGCGCGCTGCTCGCGGTAGATCACGTAGTCACGGGCGACTTTCTGCTCGCCGGCGCGCATCAGGGCCAGTTCGACCTGGTCCTGGATTTCCTCGATGTGGATGGTGCCACCCGATGGCATACGACGTTTGAAGGTCGCGGTGACCTGTTCGGTCAGACGAGCGACGGTGTCGTGGATGCGCGACGAGGCGGCGGCGGTGCCGCCTTCAACTGCGAGGAACGCCTTGGTGATGGCCACGGTGATCTTGTCGTCGGTGTAGGGAACGACAGTACCGTTACGCTTGATCACGCGCAGTTGACCGGGTGCGGTCGCGGCCAGATCCTGGTTCGAATCGGCGGCCTGCGGCACCTTGGCCTGCGGGTTCTCGCGAGTTGTGTCGGTTTGCATGGGTGGGTGTCTCCACAGTTTCTATATTGTTCAGGCGCCTTTGGGGCGCCCACCGTTCCATCCACTAGCCTGATGGCCCTGAGCGGGGACGCGCATGCACGCGTAACCGCCCGCTCGGGCGTACCGACTTCGGGACAGACTCAGGAATAAGGGGCAATAACCTGCCGCTCCCTGGCCGAAGTCAAAGGTTTTGGGCCAGGCCCAAAAACTGTTGCTGATGAGTGCCAGGCCTGGCCTGCAACACCCATACCCGAACAAGGCCCTGGATGGGCTTGCCTCGGTCGCCTCCGCAGGAGCGGTTTGGCTGCTGGAATCACGTTAAGTTCAGCCAGAAAAATCGCTTGAACTTCTCTGTTGACTTGTGTTTGTGATTTTGCTCGAACCCCAATATCTAGTGGTTCGCTGCGATGGGGATACAAGATAATGCGGTCTCAGGGGCTTTGCAAGGCGAGCGCCTGTGGATAACTTGTGCGTACTTTGTGTGTGATCCGTGGGTATTCGCTGTAGGCCTTGTCCTAACTGGCCTTCACTTTTTTTCTGCGTCCCGATGCCCCGTCGCGGATTTTTTCGGGCGCGAACCCTATCACAAAAATCGCCCTGGTCGAGGGCCTGCGACCGGCGGCTCGGCGTGGTTGGCAGGGGCGGGGACGAGACGTAGTATCCGCGGGCAATGTTGCCTTTTGGTGAAGGATGGTTGCCTGGCCCGATGCGATGTCGGTCCCGGACCGCAACGCCAGCAGGCGGCTTCAGAACAAGAATAAACAGTGAAGGCGGACCATGGACCAGCCCAACAACCGGATATTGATCGTCGAGGACGACCAGCGACTGGCGGAGCTTACCGCCGAGTACCTGCAGGCCAACGGTTACGAGGTGGCGGTGGAGGGCGACGGCGGTCGCGCGGCGCGGCGTATCATCCACAGCCAACCGGACCTGGTGATCCTCGACCTGATGCTGCCCGGCGAAGATGGCCTGAGCATCTGTCGGCGTGTACGCGGCCAGTACGCCGGCCCCATTCTCATGCTCACCGCCCGCAGCGATGAATTGGACCAGGTCCAGGGCCTGGACATGGGCGCCGACGACTATGTCTGCAAACCGGTGCGCCCGCGCCTGCTCTTGGCGCGCATCACCGCCTTGCTGCGGCGCAGCGAAGCCCCGGAAAACAAGCGTCAGGAACTGCAGTTTGGCCCATTGCGCATCGACAACCGCCTGCGTGAGGCCTGGCTAGGCGAGCAGGCGATCGAACTGACCGGCGCCGAGTTCGACCTGCTCTGGCTGTTGACCAGCAATGCCGGGCGAGTGCTGTCCCGCGAGGAGATCTTCACCTCCTTGCGCGGCGTCGGCTACGACGGCCAGGACCGTTCGATCGATGTGCGTATTTCCAAGATCCGCCCCAAGATCGGCGACGACCCGATCCATCCGCGGCTGATCAAGACCCTGCGCAGCAAAGGCTACCTGTTCGTCGGCGAGGCCGCCCAGGCAGCGGCCCCATGAATTCGATCTTCCTGCGCATCTACGGCGGCATGCTCGCCGTGCTGGTATTGGTGGCGGTGCTTGGCGTGCTCAGCCTGCACCTGGTCAACCAGGTGCGCGCCGAACAGCACCGTGAAGGGCTGGCCCAGGGTACCTTCAGTCTCATGGCGGACAACCTGGCCCTGCAGGATCCGGTGGAGCGCAAGCGCTCGTTGTTGATCTGGGAACGCCTGCTCGGCGTGCCGTTGGACCTGCAGCCATCCTCGGCCTTCGCCCTGGACGGCGGTCAGCGCACGCGTCTGCGCCGGGGCCTGGTGGTGGTGGAGAAGACCGGCCCGCATACCGTGCGTGTCTTGCGCCAGATCGGCGATGAAGACCAGTTGTTGGTGGCCCAGGTCAAGCAGGTCAGCGAACAGTTGGCCCGCGCCACGCTCTACCTGCTGGCCGATGAACTGGTGCGCTACCCGGTCACCGAGCAGCAACGACGCCTGGCCGAGATCAGCAAGAGCAAAGGCTTTGGCTTCGACATCGCCCTCCAGCGCCTGGAGCGGGCGGGCCTGGACGACGACCAGCGGCGCCGGGTGGAGGAGGGCGACACGGTGATGGCGCTGGGCAAGGATGGCGATTCGGTGCGGGTGTTCTCCGGATTGACCGGCTCGCCCTGGGTGCTGGAGATCGGGCCGTTGCATCAGCTCAACCCATATCCACCGCAATTGCTGGTCCTCATCGCCTTCCTTGGCCTGTGCCTGATCGGCCTGGTGGTCTACCTGCTGGTGCGCCAGTTGGAGCGACGTCTGTCGGGGCTGGAGGTCGCCGCCACACGCATCGCCCAAGGCAGCCTGGAGACCCGTGTGCCCGCAGGCGACGCCGACTCGGTGGGGCGCCTGGCCGAGGCCTTCAATGGCATGGCGGAACACCTGCAGCGTTCATTGACCATGCAGCGCGAGCTGGTGCGGGCTGTGTCTCATGAATTGCGCACGCCCGTGGCGCGTCTGCGCTTTGGCCTTGAGATGCTCGAGAGCGCCAGCACCGAGCAGGCCAGGGCCAAGCACCTGGCCGGCATGGACAGCGACATCCAGGACCTGGACAACCTGGTGGATGAGATGCTGACCTACGCCCGCCTGGAGCAGGGCACGCCGGCCCTGAAGTTCCAGGCAGTGGACCTCGATGCGCTGCTCGAGCGCGTGATCCAGGAGCTGTCGCCATTGCGTGCCGAGGTCAAGGTGGTGCGCGGCGATTGCCAAGGCGCGGAGGCGGCGGGCGCCTGGGTCGAGGCCGAGCCCCGCTACCTGCACCGGGCGCTGCAGAACCTGGTGGGCAATGCCATGCGTCACGCCGAATCCCAGGTCAGGTTGAGCTATCAGTTGGGGCAGGAGCGCTGCCGCATCGATGTGGAGGACGATGGGCCCGGTATTCCCGAAGGGGTCTGGGATCGCATTTTCACCCCCTTCACCCGTCTCGACGACAGCCGTACCCGCGCCTCCGGCGGCCATGGCCTGGGGTTGTCGATCGTGCGCCGGATCATCTACTGGCACGGTGGCCGGGCCATGGTCGGACGCAGCGAAGCGCTGGGTGGGGCCTGCTTCAGCCTGATCTGGCCGAGCAGCCGGGCACAGGTTTAGGGGTTACACGCTGATCAGGCTCAGCAGGTAGCCGTCCTGGACGCAGAATTGGCCCTCCAGCTCCTGGCCGGCCTGCCATTGGGCTGACAGGTCGGTGAGCAGGCGCAGGCGGGCCTCACCATCGATAGACCATTCGAGCAGCTCGGCGTGTTCGAAGTAGAAACGTTGCCGGGTCAAGGGGTAGAGCGCCTTGAACAGGCTTTCCTTGAGCGAAAACGTCAAGGTCACGCCCAGGCTGAGCTGGCTGCGGTCTAGGCGTTGGAGTTCGGCGGGGGTGAGGATCTCACCTGCCAGGCGCTCGGCGCGCTCGTCGTCCAGCAAGGATTCCTGATCCAGGCCCAGGCCACCGCTGTCGCCATCGGCGGCGACCACGGCGGCGGCCCAGCCTTTGCCATGGGTGATCGAGCCGTGAATACCGGCCGGCCAGATCGGTGAGCGATCCTCGTGGGTGGCAGGCACATAGTCGCGTCCATCCAGTGCAAGCAGGGCCGCACGGGCGCAGACCCGGCCGGCGAGGTACTCGGCCTGGCGCTTGGCCACTGAGCGCTGCAGGCTGGCGCTTTGCTCGATGCCGGCGCGCTGGAAGTCGTCCGGTGCCAGGCGGGTAGGGTCGAAGGTGCAACTGACCAGCACCGCGCCCGGGACCGGGCGCGGCAGGGGCCAGTGGTATTGAAGAGGGGAGCAGCAGGTCGGGAGTCTGGTCATGGAGGCTATTGTGCCAGTGGCGTCCGACTGCGCAAACCAGGCGAATGCCGGGCCCTCGATCACTGACCCGGCAGGTTTCAGTCGAAGGATTTCTTGAGGAAGGCCTGCATGTCCGCCCACGAACGTTCGTCCGCCGCCTTGTTGTAGCCCATGTCCGGCCCGCCATGTTCGCCATGGCTCAGCCGATCGGCATCCGGGTTGGTGAACCCATGCTTGGCGTCGGGAATGGCAACGAACGTCATGTCGGCGCCGGCATCGTGCATTTCCTGCTTGAACGCGGCCACCTGCTCTGGCGGGATCAGGCTGTCGGCCTCGCCGTGCTCCACCAGGATCTTTGCCCTGACCATCCCGGGCTTGGCCGGCGTCTGGGTGGCCAGCGGACCATGGAAACTCACGACCGCGTCGAGTTTCTCGCCTCGGCGTGCGGCATCGAGCACCACCTTGCCGCCGAAGCAGTAGCCCACCGCCGCCAACTGATGCTTGTTGGTGTTGGGCTGGATTTTCAGCAGTTCCACGCCCGCATCAAAGCGCCGTGCCGCCGCCTTGGGGTCCTTCATCGCTGCCGCCATGAACGCCTGGGCATCCTGGGGATGCTCGGTGTGCTTGCCATCGCCGTACATGTCGATGGCCAGGGCGTTGTAGCCCAGCGCCGCCAAGTCCCGGGCGCGGCGCTTGGCATAGTCGTTCAGGCCCCACCATTCATGTACCACGACGATGCCTGGGCGTTTGCCCTCGACCGCATCGTCGTAGGCGTAGTAGCCCACCAGGCGCTGGCCATCGGCGTCCTGGTAGGGAATTTCGCGGGTCTGCACGGCCGCTTGGGCGAAGGCGGCGCTGCACATCAGGGCCAGGGCAAGCAGGGAACGCATGGTCGGTACTCCTTGGGTGCGATTCGTTCAGCCGGGGTTCAGCCAGGGTTCAGCCGCGGTTCAGGGCTCCCTCCCTACTCTAGTCACCAGACACGAACACCGCCTCTAACTGGAGTATCCAACCCATGAAAACACTCAACACCCTGATGGTCGCCATGGCCGTTTGCGCCGCCAGCTTCACCGTCCAGGCTGCCGATGACACCTTCGCCAGCCTCACCTATGGCCAGACCAGCGACAAGGTCCGCAAGTCCGGCCTGCTGCAGCGCAACACCGATCACCTGAACGCCGACGGCATCATCGGCAAGGACGGCACCTGGGGCGTGCGCGTGGGCAAGATCAACGACGATGCCCGCTACTACCTGACCTACGACAACGTCTCGGGCGATCACAGCGGCATCAAGCTGCGCCAGGAAAACCTGCTCGGCAGCTACGATGCGTTCCTGCCGGTGGGCGACACCACCAAGCTGTTCGGGGGTGGCAGCCTGGGCCTGACCAAACTGTCACAGGAATCCTCCGGTTATAGCCGCGACACCGACGTGGGCTATGCCGTGGGCCTGCAGGCCGGCGTGCTGCAGCAGATCACCAACAACGCCTCGGTGGAGCTGGGCTACCGTTATCTGCGCAGCAACGCCAGCACCGAACTGGCCGAGCATGGCGGTCCCAAGGCGGGCACCTTGCGGCTGACCAGCAGCGCCCAGACCTACCTGTCGGCCAACTACACCTTCTGACCCAGGCTAGGGGCCAGGGTAACGCTGGTATGCTGCACCGGTCCCTCCGTGAGGCAAGCCCGCGCCCGCCGACCAGACGTTGTGCAGGCGCGGGCTTGCCTCGCGAGGGCGGCGGACACAGGTATTGAATCAAGGAGAGCGACATGAAATTGCTGGTGGTCGAGGACGAGGCGCTGCTACGCCACCACCTGTACACCCGCCTGGGCGAGAGCGGGCATGTGGTCGAAGCGGTGGCCAATGCCGAAGAGGCGCTCTACCAGGCCGAGCAATACAACCACGATTTGGCAGTGGTCGACCTCGGTCTGCCGGGCATGAGTGGGCTGGACCTGATCCGCCAGTTGCGCAGCCAGGGCAAAAGCTTCCCTATCCTGATCCTCACCGCCCGCGGCAACTGGCAGGACAAGGTCGAAGGCCTGGCTGCCGGCGCCGACGACTATGTGGTCAAGCCGTTCCAGTTCGAAGAGCTGGAGGCGCGCCTGAATGCCTTGCTGCGCCGCTCCAGCGGGTTCACCCAAGCGACCATCGCGGCAGGCCCTCTGGTACTGGACCTCAACCGCAAGCAGGCGACCCTGGACGAGCAACCGCTGGCCCTGACCGCTTACGAATACCGCATCCTCGAATACCTCATGCGCCATCACCAGCAGGTGGTGGCCAAGGATCGTCTGATGGAGCAGCTCTACCCCGATGACGAGGAGCGCGACCCGAATGTCATCGAGGTGCTGGTCGGACGCCTGCGGCGCAAGCTCGAGGGCGACCGTGGCTTCAAGCCGATCGACACGGTGCGTGGCCTGGGCTACCTGTTCACCGAGCGCTGCCGATGATCCGCTCCCTGCGCGTACGCCTGATGCTGGCGGCGGCGCTGCTGGCGCTGTTGTTCATGCTGGCGCTGCTGCCGGCGCTGCAAAAGGCCTTCAGCCTGGCGTTGCAGGAGTCGATCGAACAACGTCTGGCCTCGGACGTGACGACGTTGATTTCCGCCGCGCGGATCGAGCAAGGGCGGCTGCAGATGCCCGAGCAGTTGCCCGATGAGCGCTACAACCTGCCCTACACCGGCCTGCTCGGCTACATCTTCGACCGCCAGGGCGCCTTGGTGTGGCGTTCGCGCGCCACCAACGGGCAGAACATCAACTATCGCCCGCGGTATGACGGGCGTGGCAATGAGTTCGCCCGGATCCACCAGGACGATGGCGAGGAATTCTTCGTCTACGACGTCGAGGTCAAGCTGCTCGGGGGCAAGAGCGCCGCCTTCAGTATCGTGGCGCTGCAACCGGTGCGTGAGTACCAGCACACCCTCGACGGCCTGCGCGAAAAGCTCTACCTGGGCTTCGGCGCCGCCTTGCTGGCGCTGATGGTGCTGTTGTGGGCAGGCCTGACCTGGGGGCTGCGCTCGTTGCGCAGGCTGAGCCTGGAGCTGGACGAAGTGGAGGCGGGCGCGCGTGATGGCCTGAGCGGTGAGCATCCGCGTGAACTGCTGCGCCTGACCGGCTCGCTCAACCGCCTGCTGCGCAGCGAACGTGAGCAACGCCAGCGCTACCGCGATTCGCTCGACGACCTGGCGCACAGCCTCAAGACGCCCCTTGCGGTGCTGCAAGGTGTCGGCGAAAGCCTGGGCCAGGGCGACAGCGAGCGCGAGCAGGCGCGGGTGCTGCAAAGCCAGATCGAACGCATGAGCCAGCAGATCGACTACCAGTTGCAGCGTGCCAGCCTGCGCAAGAGCGGCCTGGTGCGTCACCGGGTGCAGTTGCGACCGGTGCTCGAGAGCTTGTGCAACACGCTGGACAAGGTCTACCGCGACAAGCGCGTGGCGGTGAGTCTCGACATCCCCGCGGATGCCTGGGTGCCGATGGAGCAGGGGGCGGCGCTGGAGCTGTTCGGCAACCTGCTGGAAAACGCCTACCGCCTGAGCCTCGGCCAGGTGCGTGTGAGCCTGCAGCAAGCGCCTGGGCAGTTGGTGCTGTGCGTCGAGGACGATGGTCCTGGTGTGCCGGGTAGCCAGCGTGAGCGCATTCTCAAGCGTGGCGAACGGCTCGATCGCCAGCATCCGGGGCAGGGCATTGGTCTGGCGGTGGTCAAGGACATCGTCGACAGCTACGACGCTGAACTGAGCCTGGATGATTCGTCGCTGGGGGGCGCGGCGTTCCGGATCGTTTTCCATCTGGAGTGAAACCCATTGGGGCCGCGGCGAGGCCCATCGCAGGCTTGGCCACCCGACCTGAGGGCGAAGGGCGCGCACTGGGCCAGCCATGCGCACGTTTTTCTCCTCGGGCGGATTCCCGCCAACAACCCCGTTCCAATTCCGCCAGCGGGCGGAAAACCGCCAACCTCAACCTGCGCGATCGCCCCGCCATGGGGCGCTGAAAGCCCCGAAACACGGGGCCTGCACTGATTTCGAGCATTTTGGCATCGGCCTTGCTATCGACCTGGCAGAGGCCTTTCACAAGGCAGCTCGAACACAACGACAAATCCCTCCAGGTGCAGGAGGGTTCGCGCTTTAGGTGCCCCAACGCCCTGGGAAGGGTGGGCCCGGCACACTTGAGGAAAAACTAGCCATGACGACACGTCAGCCGTTGTACAAATCCCTGTATGTCCAGGTGTTGGTTGCCATCACCATCGGTATTCTGCTCGGTCACTACTACCCGGAAACCGGCGTAGCCCTCAAACCCCTGGGTGACGGATTCGTCAAACTGATCAAGATGGTCATCGCCCCGATCATCTTCTGCACCGTCGTCAGCGGCATCGCTGGCATGCAGAGCATGAAGTCGGTCGGCAAGACCGGCGGCTATGCGCTGCTGTACTTCGAGATCGTTTCCACCATCGCCCTGATCATCGGCCTGGTCGTGGTCAACGTGGTCCAGCCCGGTGCCGGCATGCATGTCGACGTCAGCACCCTGAACGCCAGCAGCGTGGCCGCCTACGCCGCGGCAGGCGCGCAGCAGACCACCGTGGGCTTCTTGCTCAACATCATCCCCAACACCGTGGTAGGTGCCTTCGCCAATGGCGACATCCTGCAGGTGCTGATGTTCTCCGTGCTGTTCGGCTTCGCCCTGCACCGCCTGGGCAGCTACGGCAAGCCGGTGCTGGACCTGATCGACCGCTTCGCTCATGTCATGTTCAACATCATCAACATGATCATGAAGCTGGCCCCGGTCGGTGCCTTCGGCGCCATGGCCTTCACCATCGGCCAATACGGCGTGGGCTCGCTGGTGCAGCTGAGCTACCTGATGATCTGCTTCTACGTCACCTGCTTGCTGTTCATCCTGGTGGTGCTGGGCAGCATCTGCCGCTTCCACGGCTTCAGCGTGCTCAAGCTGATCCGCTACATCCGTGAAGAGCTGATGATCGTGCTCGGCACCTCTTCCTCGGAGTCGGCCCTGCCACGCATGCTGGCCAAGATGGAGCGCCTGGGCGCCAAGAAGTCCGTGGTGGGTCTGGTGATCCCCACCGGCTACTCGTTCAACCTGGACGGCACTTCGATCTACCTGACCATGGCCGCGGTGTTCATCGCCCAGGCCACCGACACCACCATGGACATCACCCACCAGATCACCCTGCTGCTGGTGCTGCTGATCGCGTCCAAAGGGGCTGCGGGTGTCACGGGTTCCGGCTTCATCGTCCTGGCTGCCACCCTGTCCGCCGTGGGCCACCTGCCGGTGGCGGGCCTGGCGCTGATCCTGGGCATCGACCGCTTCATGTCCGAGGCGCGTGCGCTGACCAACCTGATCGGCAACGCCGTGGCCACCGTGGTCGTGGCCAAGTGGGTCAATGAGCTGGACACCGACACGCTGCAGGCCGAGCTGGCCTCCGGTGGCTCGCCGTTGGTCGATCCTCGTCCGGTCGATGACCTGGGCGTGGCCGAAGGCCCCGCGCGTTGATTACGTTGTGAAACAAAGAAGGCGACCCTCGGGTCGCCTTCTTTGTTTGGAGTGCCTGCCGGTCCACGCCTTGTGGAAGCGGGTTCAACCGCGAATGCTGTTTGTCATTCGACGCGGGTCTCGCCGCTGTACACCAGGATCGCCCGGCATCGCCGGCACAGGTAGCGCCGCCCCTGGCGCACCAGCTTGTGCCGCTGTGCGGTGAACGGGAAGTCACTTTCCGGGCAGGGGCAACGATAGATGTAGCGGGTGGCCACGCGCCGCTTCACTTCATAGTTGTGGCAACGGTTCGGTGGCAGTTCGTACACGCCACGCATGATCAGTTGCCATTCCTCGCCATGGGCCTGGATCCTGTCGCCGAACAGCTGATGCGCCACCAGGTGCGCGACTTCATGAGCCACGGTCTGGCGCAGGAAGTCCTCTTGGTTCTCGCGATAGAGCTGCAGATTGAAGCGCAGCAGATTCTCGTGCAGATGAGCGACGCCGGCCTTCTGGCCGCGCAGCTTGAAGCTGACTTCCGGGCGGGGGAAGGTGCGTTTGAAGAAGGTTTCGGCTTGCTGGTAACAGGTTTCGACGCGTTGTTTGAGCTGCTCGGGCATGGCGGGGTGGTTCTCCTGAGCGGGCAATTATGCCGCAAGCGCCAGGTGCCTGCCGGGCCATCTGTCAGCACACAAGCCGAGGCCGCCCTGCGGCGGCCTCGGGTGACGCTCCTATGTTGCGTTGGATCTAGTTGGTATAGACAGGCCCCACACCCAGCCCCCAGATGATCACCGTGGCGGCCATGATCGCCACCAGCACCACCAGGCCTACCGCCAGCACGGAACTGGAGAACAGGAAGCCTTCGTCGGTGGGGATGTTCATGAAGGTCGGCAGGCCGACATAGAGCAGGTAGACCGTGTAGCAAATGGCCGCCGTGCCCACCAGCATGCCTAGCCAGAGGTGCGGGTAGAGCGCCGCCAGGCCGCCGATGAACAGCGGGGTGGCGGTATAGGTGGCAAACGCCACGCATTGCGCCATGGATGGCGTGGCATCGTAGGTGCGAGCCATCCAGTGGATGAAGGCGCCCATGACCGCGACTCCGGCGAGCATCGCCAGGTAGGACATGATGCTCATCCAGAGTGCGCTTTCCATCGTCAGCATCACCGCCGGTCGATCGCCTATGACCCAGCCGACCTGGGTGGTGCCGATGAACGCCGAGACGGCCGGGATAGCGGCCAGTATCAGCGTATGGGTTAGGTACATGTGGCTGATGCTTTCGTCCTCGCCACGGATCTCCTTCCACTCCTGGTCAGGGTGGGTAAACAGCCCCAGAACGTGATGGATCATGCCGGTCACTCCTATCGTCGTTGTCAAACGCCCCCCAAGTGGAGCGCTTGCGGCCCGAGGCCTGGACACCGATGCAAGCGGTCGTGTGGCCTTATCTCGCAGTATAGGAAGCGGTTACCCGCATAAACCTGGGTTTTTAGAGCAAATTGCGCTGTCAGGCGCGCCCTTGATTCTTTATCGGAATGGCCTACGCCCAAGCTCGGTTTGTGCGTAAAATAGCCGGCTTTTGTCACACCTCGCGGATCCAAGCGCTATGGGCACCCTCTCGGTCAACCAGAACAAACTGCAAAAACGCCTGCGTCGCCTCGCTGGCGAAGCCATCACCGACTACAACATGATCGAGGATGGCGACAAGGTCATGGTCTGCCTGTCCGGCGGCAAGGACAGCTACACCATGCTCGACGTTCTGTTGCACCTGCAGAAGGTGGCGCCGATCAAGTTCGAGATCGTCGCGGTGAACATGGACCAGAAGCAGCCAGGCTTCCCTGAGCACGTGCTGCCGGCCTACCTCAAGGCGCTGGGTGTCGAGTACCACATCGTCGAGAAGGACACCTACTCGGTGGTCAAGGAGCTGGTCCCGGAAGGCAAGACCACCTGCTCGCTGTGCTCGCGCCTGCGCCGTGGCACGCTGTACACCTTCGCCGACGAGATCGGCGCGACCAAGATGGCCTTGGGTCACCATCGCGACGACATCGTCGAGACCTTCTTCCTCAACATGTTCTTCAACGGCTCGCTCAAGGGCATGCCGCCGAAGCTGCGCGCCGACGATGGCCGTAACGTGGTGATCCGCCCGCTGGCCTACTGCAGCGAGAAGGACATCCAGGCCTACTCGGACATGAAGGAATTCCCGATCATCCCGTGCAACCTGTGCGGCTCCCAGGAAAACCTGCAGCGTCAGGTGGTCAAGGAAATGCTGCTGGAGTGGGAGCGCAAGCACCCGGGCCGGACCGAGAACATCTTCCGTGCCCTGCAGAACGTGGCACCGTCGCAGCTCGCCGACCGCAACCTGTTCGACTTCACCAGCCTGAAGATCGACGAAAGCGCTACGCCGCGTTTTCTCGATGTCCTGAACATCTGACCCCATGCGCGACTACCAGTGGCTGCATGAGTACTGCCTGAACCGCTTCGGCTCGGCGCAGGCCCTGGAGGCCTTCCTGCCGCAGCCGCGCACACCTGCGCAACTGCGCGACATCGGCGATGACCGCTACCTGTCGACGCTGGCGCTGCGGGTGTTCCGCGCGGGGCTCAAGCACAGCCTGGTGGATGCCAAGTGGCCGGCCTTCGAGCAGGTGTTCTTCGGCTTCGATCCGGAAAAGGTCGTGCTGATGGGCGCCGAGCACCTCGAGCGGTTGATGCAGGACGATCGGATCATCCGCCACCTGGGCAAGCTCAAGAGCGTGCCGCGCAATGCGCAGATGATTCTCGACGTGGCGAAGGAAAAGGGCAGTTTCGGTGCGTTCATCGCCGATTGGCCGGTGACCGACATCGTCGGGCTGTGGAAGTACCTGGCCAAGCATGGCAACCAGTTGGGCGGGCTGTCGGCGCCGCGCTTCCTGCGCATGGTCGGCAAGGACACGTTCATCCCCACCGATGACATGAGCGCTGCCCTGATCGCCCAAGGTGTGATCGACAAACAGCCGACCAGCCAGCGCGACCTGGCGCTGGTGCAGCAGGCCTTCAATCAGTGGCATGAGCAGAGCGGGCGGCCTCTGTGCCAGCTGTCGGTGATGCTGGCGCATACCGTCAATCATTGAGACCTGTGTCGCCTGCTTCGCGGGTAAACCCGCTCCCACAGGGCTGGCGGTGACCTTTTAAGAAATGGGTTTACCCGCGAACACCGGCAATGCCGGTGCCATCCACCACGTAATCTGCTCCGCGGGTAACCCACGCCCGCAAGGCTGGCGGTGATCCTTGTGGGAGCGGCGGTTCGGCGCTCCGATTCACCCGCGAAAAAGCCATCGCCGCTTCTATTGCCCTTCACCCGCCATGCGCCGCTCATGCTGGAACTTCCAGCGCACATACAGCAGGGCACTGACGAACAGCCCCAGGCTCACCAGCACCTCCACCCAGCCGAACACCGCTCGTGCCGGGTCGAACGCCGCCAGCACGCCCTTGATGAAATAGATATTCACCACGAAGCACGTCCAGGCATGGGCCCGGGCGCTGCCCATCAGCATGCCCGGTAACAGCAGCAGCAGGGGGATCAGTTCGATGGCCAGGATCACCTCGACCCGCGCACCATGCAGGTTCGCGAACCACAGGTTATTGACCACCAAGAGGGCGATCAGGCCGAAGAAGCAGGCCAGGCTCAGGGCACGGGTAAACCGCACCCGCGGGGCGAGCCATTGCAGCGGCGGCAGTACCTTGGGCTTTCTAGCCACGGTCGCCCCCCAGGGCCTTGGCGGTGTTCGCCAGGCGTTGGCCCAGGGCGCGGCACAGGGCGATTTCGTGCGGGTCGAGCTCGCGCTTGCCATCGGCACCGGCGTGGTGGCTGGCGCCATAGGGCGTACCGCCGCCGCGGGTCTCCAGCAGCGCCGACTCGCTGTACGGCAGGCCCAGCACCAGCATGCCGTGGTGCATCAGCGGCAGCATCATCGACAGCAGCGTGGTCTCCTGGCCGCCGTGCAGGCTGGCGGTGGAAGTGAACACTGCCGCAGGCTTGCCGACCAGTTCACCGCCCAGCCACAGGCTGCTGGTGCCATCGAGGAAGTACTTGAGCGGCGCGGCCATGTTGCCGAAGCGGGTCGGGCTGCCCACGGCCAGGCCGGCGCAGTGACGCAGGTCGTCGAGGGTGGCGTAGAGCGCGCCGCTGGCCGGGATGTCCGGGGCCACCGCTTCGCATTCAGTGGAAATCGCCGGCACGGTGCGCAGGCGCGCCTCCAGGCCGGCCATCTCGACGCCGCGGGCGATGTGCCTGGCCATTTCGCTGGTCGAGCCGTGGCGGCTGTAATACAGCACTAGAACGTAAGGATCGCTCACGGCAGGATCTCCAGCACCTTTTCAGGCGGACGACCGATCACCGCCTTGTCACCGACGACCAGGATCGGGCGCTCGATCAGCTTCGGGTGCTGGACCATGGCGTCGATCAGTTGGGCGTCGCTCAGGGCGGGGTTGGCCAGATCCAGGGCCTTGTATTCCTCTTCGCCGGTGCGCAGCAGCTGGCGCGGGGCGATACCCAGCTTGCCAAGCAGGGCCTTGAGTGTGGCGGCATCCGGTGGGGTTTCCAGGTAGCGCACGATGGTCGGGGCCAGGCCGCGCTCTTCGAGCAGTTCCAGGGCGCCGCGGGATTTCGAACAGCGCGGGTTATGATAGAGGGTCAGATCAGTCATGACGGGTCGCATCCAGCTGGGTGTGGCGGCTATTCTAACCGCAGCGACTGTGTCGTTTGCTTGAAACTTCTAGAAGGATTGACCCATGGCAAGGCGTTTGGCAGCAGTACTGGCCATCACCGCGAGCCTGTTGCTCGGCGGTTGCGGTGCGGACTACGGCGTGGACCAGCACGGCAACACGGTAAAGGCCGAGCAGATCGACGGGCACTGGCTGGTGCTCAACTACTGGGCCGAGTGGTGCGGCCCATGCCGTACGGAAATCCCCGAGCTCAACGCTGCGGCCAAGCAGTGGGAAGCCCAGGGCATCAAGGTGGTGGGGGTGAACTTCGACGGATTGCAGGGGCAGGACTTAAAGCAGGCCGCCGAAACCCTGGGTATCGCCTTCACCGTCCTCGCCCAGGACCCGGCCGAGCGCTACGAGCTGCCACGCAGCGAGGCCTTGCCGGTGACCTACATCATCGATGACAAGGGCAAGGTGCGCGAGCAGTTGATGGGCGAGCAGACCCTCGAAGGGCTGCAGGCCAAGCTCAAGGCCTTGAAAGGCGGCGCCTGATCGAGTGTCGGGGCTGCTGAGCAGCTCTTCGCGGCACAAGGCCGCTCCTACAGAGCGACCTTGTGCGATAGGGGCGCAAAGCGCCCCAATCTGTCAGCCTTCTTCAGGCCAGAAGCGCAGCGGCTTGCCCTCGGCCGGCCAGAAGCGGATCTGCTCGATCGACGAGACGTCCCAGCGCTGCACGGTCTCCAGCGCCTGGAGGAAGCGTTTTTCCTGATCCATCAATGCAGGGGCGCACAGCTTGCGGGTCTTGCCGACCTTGCCGAAGCTGATGCGGTCGCCCTCCAGAGTGTAAGGCGCGAACCAGTGGTTGCAGCCGGCGTTGCCATAGGCGCGGCCGTCCTCGCCGAGGATCAGGGTCAGGTGGCTGTAGTCGATCAGCGGGCGTTCGCCGATCCACTCCAGCACATAGCTTTGTTCCGGTCGCAATTTCGAAGGCTCCGATGCGCAGCCGAGCAGGCCGACGGCAATCAGTGCACCGGTCAACAGATGTTTCACTGCGCGCTCCCCTGGCAGGCCGGGCACAGGTGCTGGTCGCCACGGCTGGCCCAGCCCAGCTCCGCGATACGGGCGCTGGCCGCAGGCTGGCGGGCCTTGTTGCCGAGCTTGCCGTCGACGGCGAATTCGAAGTCCAGCTCAGCCTGGCAGCCGTTGCACTTGACCTTCCAGTTGAGGATCTCCAGCTCGTTGAAGACCGGACCACTGGCCACGGCGACCCATTGGCCGCGCGGGTTGATCAGGTGGCGCACGCTCTCCACGGTCAGGCGCATGGACAGGTCCTTGCTGCCTTTGAGGGTCACCAGCAGGACATCGTCCTTCTGGATCGAACCCCCGTTGCCAGTCACCTGATAGCGGCCCGGCACCAGGGCGCGGCATTCGATCAGGGTGTGTTGCGGGTTGAAAAGGGTGTAGCGGAAATCGTGTTCGACCATGGGTCCTCCAAAATTGCCGCGTATCCTAGCATCAACCGTTCACCAGATTCTGCGGATCGCCCGCCGTCCAGCGGATGATGTTGTCCAGGGTGGTCGAGGCGATGGCCGCCAGCGCTTCATGGGTGAGAAACGCCTGATGCGCGGTGACGATCACGTTGGGGAAGGTCAGCAGCCGGGCGAGCACGTCATCCTGCAGCGGCAGGTCGGAGCGGTCCTCGAAGAACAACTGCGCCTCCTCTTCATAGACATCCAGCCCCAGGTAGCCGAGCTGGCCGCTCTTGAGCGCATCGATCAGGGCCGGCGTGTCGACCAGCGCGCCGCGCCCGGTGTTGATCAGCATGGCGCCGGGTTGCAGGCTGGCCAGGCTCCTGGCGTTGATCAAGTGACGGGTGTGCTCGGTCAGCGGGCAGTGCAGGCTGATGATCCGTGCCTGGCTCAGCAGTTCGGGCAACTCCACATAGCGGGCGCCCAGAGCGAGCAGTTCGGGGTTGGGGTAGGGGTCATAGGCCAGCAGTTGGCAGCCGAAGCCGGCCATGATGCGGGCGAAGGCGGCGCCGATCTGGCCGGTGCCGACCACCCCGACGGTCTTGCCGTGCAGGTCGAAGCCGGTCAGGCCGTGCAAGGTGAAGTCGCCTTCGCGGGTGCGGTTGTAGGCCCGGTGCAAGCGTCGGTTGAGCGCCAGGATCAAGGCCACGGCGTGTTCGGCCACGGCATGGGGCGAATAGGCCGGCACCCGCACCACCGACAGCCCCAGACGTCGGGCCGCAGCCAGGTCGACATGGTTGTAGCCTGCCGAGCGCAGGGCGATCAGGCGTGTACCGCCGGCGGCCAGGCGTTCGAGCACCGTGGCATCGAGCTCATCGTTGATGAACGCGCAGACCACCTCGAAGCCATGGGCCAGGGCGACGGTGTCCTGGGTCAGCCGGGCCGACTGGTAATGCAGCTCCAGGCCACTGTCGCGGGCGGCCTGGGTGAAGCTTTCCTGATCGTAGTGCTGGCTGCTGAACAACAGGACACGCATGGTGGTGACTCTCCAGGTTTCGTCTAGGCGCCAGTGTAGACAGCCTGCGAGCGGGAGCAGTTGATCCTGCTCAGTGGCCATCGCTGGTCGGATGAGCGCAAGTCCTTGTTCCAGGGCCCGCTAGGCGGCCCTTTCGCGGCGCAAGGTCGCCAAAGGGCCACAGAGTCTTCAGGCGCTCAGCCGCGCCTGCGCCGCGAGGCGCACGATGGCCCGATCCAGCTCGTCCAGGGCTTGCGTCGCCTGGGGGCTGTCCTGTTTGAGCAAGGTCTCGCTGCGCTGGCAGGCCGCGCGCAGTTGCGGTACGCCACAGTAGCGCGAGGCACCGTTGAGGCGATGGACCCGTTCGATCATCGCCGTGCGATCGCCCTGTTCACGGGCGGCGCGAATCGATTCGCGGTCAGTCTCGAGCGACGCCAGCAGCATGGCCAGCATGTCAGCGGCCAGGTCCGGCTTGCCGGCGGCCAGGCGCAGGCCCTCCTCGGGGTCGAGTACCTTCAGTTCGCTGCTGTCGGCGGCCCGTTCGGTGCCGCGCTCCGGCATGGCGGGGGCCAGGCTCAGTCCGGTCCACTTCATCACCACCTGGGACAGCTGACGCTCGCTGATTGGCTTGGTCAGGTAATCGTCCATGCCGCTGTGCAGCAAGGCCCGTTTCTCGTTGGCCATGGCGTGGGCGGTGAGGGCGACGATGGGCAGCGGGCTGCCGCTCTGGCTGGCTTCCCAGCGGCGGATCTGCTCGGTGCAGGCGCGCCCGTCCATTCCCGGCATTTGCACATCCATCAAGACCAGGTCGAAGGGCTCGTCCTGCACGGCCTTGACTGCGGCATAGCCGTTGTCGAGCGCCAGCACCTCGGCACCCAGGCCTTCGAGCAGGGTCTGTACCAACAGCAGATTGGCCGGGTTGTCGTCCACGCAGAGAATCTTCGGCGCCCGGGTAGTGCCGCTGGTGCGCGCGTCGCTGGCCACACGGCGCGGTTGCATCAGTTCGAGCAGCAGGCGGCGCAGCTTGCGCGTGCAGGTCGGCTTGGACAGCAACTGGCCATGAGCATTGGGCAAGTAGGGGTGGTAGAGCGCCTGTTCAGTGGTCGGGCATAGCACCACGCACAGGCAGCCCAGGCGTTCCAGTTGCTGGTGATAATGGCCAAGCTGTTCGGGCGAAAGCGTGCCCAGGTTGGCCCCGAGTACGGCGAACTCGAATGGCTGGCCGGCCTGACTCGCCGCCTGGACGCCTTGCAACAACTGGTCGAAGGAGGCGAACAGGCTGACGCTCAGGCCGCAATCTTCCAATTGGTGCTCCAGGGCTTGGCGCGCGAGCTCATGGCCATCGACGATGGCGGCGCGGCGGCCGAGCAAAGGTTGCAGCGGCTGTTCCTGCGCATCGTCATGGGCCCGCGGCAGGCTGAGGCTGATCCAGAACTGCGAACCTTCTCCGGGGGTGCTGTCCACGCCGATCTCGCCCCCCATCTGTTCGATCAGGCGCTTGGAGATCACCAAGCCCAGGCCGGTGCCGCCCGGCTGGCGTGACAAGGAGTTGTCGGCCTGGCTGAAGGCCTGGAACAAAGTGCGCACATCCTGAGGCGACAGGCCGATGCCGGTGTCCTGCACGCTGATGCGCAACTGTACGTTGTCTTCCTGTTCGTCCTCGATCATGGCGCGCACGACGATGGTGCCTTCGCGGGTGAACTTGATGGCGTTGCTCACCAGGTTGGTGAGGATTTGCTTGAGTCGCAGCGGGTCGCCGATCAGCGACAGCGGGGTGTCGCGGTAGACCAGGCAGAGCAGCTCTAGCTGCTTGGCGTGGGCCGCGGGGGCCAGGATGGTCAGCGTGTCCTGGATCAGGTCGCGCAGGTTGAACGGGATGCTGTCGAGCACCAGCTTGCCGGCCTCGATCTTGGAGAAGTCGAGGATCTCATTGATGATCCCCAGCAGGTTGTCGGCGGACTTCTCGATGGTATTGAGGTAGTCGAGTTGGCGCGGGGTCATCTCGCTGCGTTGCAGCAGGTGGGTGAAGCCGAGGATGCCGTTGAGCGGCGTGCGAATCTCATGGCTCATGTTGGCCAGGAACTCGGACTTGATGCGGCTGGCCTCCAGGGCCTCCTTGCGCGCCATGTCCAGTTCGATGTTCTGGATCTCGATGGTTTCCAGGTTCTGGCGCACGTCTTCGGTGGCCTGGTCGATGCTGTGCTGCAACTCTTCGTGGGCGTTTTGCAGGGTCTCGGCCATGCGGTTGATGCCCGCCGCCAGTTCATCCAGCTCATGACTGCCCATCGACGGCAGGCGCTGCTCCAGGTTGCCTTCCTTGAGCTGGGTGACGGCGTGCTTGATGCGGCTGAGCGGGTCGTTGATCGTCCGGCTCATGCGCAGGGCGAGCAGCACGGTGAGCGACAGGCAGCCGAAGATCAACAACAGGCTGGTGAACAGGTTGCGATAGCCGCGCAGCAAGGTGCCGTCGTGGGACAGCTCGATCTCGACCCAGCCGAGCAGACGCTCTGCTTCGGCAGGGACCGCCTGGGTGGCCAGGTCGCGATGATGGCCGAAAACCGGCATCAGGTAGCGGGTGGCATCGTTGCCGGAGCGTTGCAGCAATTGGGTGCCGGTCCCGCCGGTCGGAGCCTGGTTGAGCATGCTCGGTCCGGCATGGGCCAGGCGCGAGCGGTCGGGGGCCAGAAACGCCACGGCACGCACATCGGCCTGCTCCAGGGCTTGGGCGGCGATGCGCTCGAGCAACTCCTGGGCCTGGGCCGGGTTGGCCAAGGAGGGCGCTGCCAAGGGCGCAAGCTGCTCGGCGAGCATCTTGCCGCGCTGGAGCAACTGAGTACGCAGCTCGTTTTGCTGCAGCCAGGTGAAATAGCTTCCCAGCACCAGGGCCATCAGGCTGGCTGGCAGCAGGGCCAACAGCAGGACCCGGCTTCTGATTCCCAAACGATCGAGCACATTTGTCTCCTGTCATGTGCTTGCCTGCCGTCAGCAGAGAACGGCCCCAGGCGGAACGTTACTCCCCAGGGCCGTCTGATGCACTTCTTTGTATCTCTTTTATACGGTTTAGGACCTCGGCGGCCTGAATCATTTGGGGGGGCAGGTGGCAACAGGCTATCGCCGGTCGTAATCCGGTTGCCTTGACCGGGTGCATGGCCAATAATCGCGCAGTTGAGAATTAATGTCAGAAGCCAATGAATCCCGAAGCTATTAAGCCGTCCACCATTCTCGCCATCGAGGACGATCCCGTGCTGGGGGCCTACCTGCATGACGAGCTGCAGCGCGACGGCTTCCTGGTGACCTGGTGCCGTAACGGCCTCGAGGGCCTGGAGACCGCCAGCCGCCAGGCCTTCGACGTGGTGCTGATGGACATCCTGCTACCAGGCCTCAATGGCCTGGATGCCCTGGCCCGGTTGCGCACCCACAGCACCACTCCGGTGATCCTGATGTCCGCGCTGGGCGCGGAGTCTGATCGCATCAGTGGTTTCCAGCGGGGCGCGGACGACTACCTGCCCAAGCCTTTCAGCATGGCCGAGCTGCGGGTACGCATCGAAGCGATCCTGCGACGGGTGGCCCTGGAACGCCGTCATCAGGCGCCACGGGATGTGGCCAGTGGGCAATTGCGCTTCGACGAGGCGGCCTGCGATGTCCGGCTCGACGACCGTTCGGCGGGGCTCACCCCCAGCGAGTACCGCTTGCTCGAAACCCTCCATCGCAGCCAGGACGAAGTGCTCAGCAAGCCGTTCCTTTATCAGCAGGTATTGCAGCGCGGCTATTCCCGCCATGACCGCAGCCTGGACATGCATGTCAGCCAGATCCGCCGCAAGCTCAAGGCGCTCGGCTACCAAGAGCGGCAGATCCGCACAGTCTGGGGCAAGGGCTATACCTTGTGCGCCGGCGAGGCCGACTGACAGTGCCCGATCGCCATTCGCTGTTCTGGAAGCTCGCCATTTTGCTGGTGGGCTTTTGCCTGTTGATGATCGGCCTGAGCTACACCTGGGGCCGGCACATGGAAACCCGCAATGCCTTCCTCGACGCACCGGCCCAGGCGCAGTTGCTCGGCTACGCCGCCGAGGCCGAGCAGGCCTGGCGCCAAGGGGGCAAGGCTGGGGTGGATCGCTGGCTGGCCGGCATGCGCCAGCGCGAGTCTGGCTGGGTGAATGTGCTGGATGCCCAGTTGCACCCCTTGGGCAGCGCCACACTGTCTACCGATGAAATCCAGCGACTGACGCGCCTGCGCGGTGTCGACTGGCCCATGAGCCGGCGCAGCGTCACTCAGCCTTGGCTGCGTCTGCCGTTTCCCGACGCGCCGGAGCAGGGCATGTTGGTGATCGAGCTGCCGCAGCGGTTGAACCCCGGGCAGTACCTGCTGTTCTGGCAGGTCCTGACCAATGGTGTGATTCCGGGCCTGTTCACTTTGCTGCTGTGCGTTGGCCTGTACCGGATGCTGATCGTGCCGCTGAACCAGCTGCGCGAGCAGGCCAATGCCTGGCGCGCCGACCAGCTGTCGGCTCGCCTGGATTCGCGCACCGTCGGCCGGCATGACGAACTGGGCGAACTGGCCCGGGCGTTCGATCAGATGGCCGAGCGGTTGCAGGAAAGCGTGGCCATGCAGCAGCAGATGCTGCGCGACCTCTCCCATGAGATGCGCACGCCTTTGAGTCGCCTGCGCGTGGCCTGCGACGGCGAGACCGATCATCAGTGTCTGCGTGAGCGGGTGGCGCGGGAAATCGACTGCATGCAGCAACTGGTCGAAAACACGCTGCAACTGGCCTGGCAGGATGCCGAGCGCGCGCCGATGAACCTCGAGCCGATCCAGCTTCAGGCCCTGTGGGACATGCTCGCTGAGGACGCCTGCTATGAAAGCGGCTGGGCGCCTGAGCGTCTGCGCTGTGAGTTGCCCGCCCAGTGCTGGGTGCAAGGCAATCTCAACCATTTGGCCCAGGCGCTCGAGAACATGCTGCGCAATGCGATCCGCCATTCGCCCGAACATGGGCTGGTGCGCCTGGGTGGCCACCGCGAAGGCAGCTATTGGCGGCTGTGTCTGGAAGATCAGGGAGGAGGTGTGGACGAGGCGGACCTGGACCGGATCTTCGCGCCGTTCTCCCGCCTGGACGGCTCCCGCCCCGGAGATGGTGGCTTTGGCCTAGGCCTTAGCATCGCCCGCAGCGCAATCCAGCGTCAGGGCGGCAGCGTGTGGGCCGAAAACGGCAAACGAGGGCTGCGTTTGTGCATGCGTTTGCCGGGGCATGTGGCGCGGGATCGAAGCGCTGGCCCGGCTCTTCAGGTGCCGGCCAAGGCGAGCTTATAGCTTGTAGCTATAGCGACCACAGATTGCGTGATATGGCCAGCAAAGGTTTGCCGGTATGATAGTCGCCCCTGCCGTCCGGATTGCGAACAACGCCATGACCTTGCAGTACCCAACCATCGCCGATTGCGTCGGCAATACGCCTCTGGTTCGCCTGCAGCGTATCGCCGGCGAGACCACAAACACCCTCCTGCTCAAGCTCGAAGGCAACAATCCCGCGGGTTCGGTCAAGGACCGCCCGGCGCTGTCGATGATCACCCGCGCCGAGTTGCGTGGCCAGATCAAGCCCGGCGACACGCTCATCGAAGCCACCTCCGGCAACACGGGTATCGCCCTGGCCATGGCGGCAGCGATCAAGGGCTACAAGATGATCCTGATCATGCCGGACAACTCCACCGCCGAGCGCAAGGCGGCGATGACCGCCTATGGCGCTGAGCTGATCCTGGTCACCAAGGAAGAGGGGATGGAAGGGGCCCGGGACCTGGCCGAGAAGCTGCAGGCCGAAGGTCGTGGCCTGGTGCTCGACCAGTTCGCCAATGGCGACAACCCCATCGCCCACTATTCCAGCACCGGCCCTGAGATCTGGCAGCAGACTCATGGCAGCATCACCCACTTCATCAGTTCCATGGGCACCACCGGCACCATCATGGGCTGCTCTCAATACCTCAAGGAGCAGAACCCCGCGGTGCAGATCGTTGGCTTGCAACCGATGGAAGGTTCGGCCATCCCCGGCATTCGCCGGTGGCCCGAGGAGTACCTGCCGAAGATCTTCGACGCCACCCGGGTCGACCGTGTGGTCGACATGTCCCAAGAGGAAGCCGAGCAGACCACCCGTCGCCTTGCCCGTGAAGAGGGCATTTTCTGCGGCGTCTCTTCCGGTGGTGCGGTCGCGGCGATGCTCCGCCTGTCCCGCGAGGTCGAGAATGCGGTCATGGTGGCGATCATCTGCGACCGTGGCGACCGCTACCTGTCCACTGGCCTGTTCGACGCAACCTGATGTCCAGAAAGAAAAGCAACAGCGGCCTGCGCTTCCAGCCGGCCGGCGGCAACCGTGCGCCTCAGGTGCCGGTCGGCAAGAAACAACGCCTGGAGATCGAGCGCCTGGCCGGTGACGGGCGTGGCATCGCCTTCCATGAGGGCCGCACCTGGTTCGTCAGCGGAGCGCTGGCCGGCGAGGCGGTCGAGGCCCGGGTGCTGGGCGCCCGCGGCAAGGTGGTCGATGCGCGACTGGAGCGGGTGCTGCAGGCCAGCCCCGAACGGCGCGAGGCGCCTTGCCGGTACTATGAGCGTTGCGGTGGCTGCCACCTGCAGCACCTGCCTCATGACGGCCAATTGACGCTCAAACAGCGCTTGCTCGCCGAACAACTGCAGCGGGTGGCCGGTGTGCAACCCGAGCAGTGGGCCGCGCCACTGGTCGGCCCTGAATTCGGCTACCGGCGCCGGGCGCGCATCGCGGTGCGCTGGGACCCGAAGGCGCGTCAGCTGGAGGTGGGTTTTCGTGCCGAGGCCAGCCAGGACATCGTCGCCATCGATGAATGCCTGGTGCTGGTACAGCCCTTGCAGGATATTTTCCGTCAGTTGCCGAGTGTGCTGCGTAGCCTGAGCAAACCCCAGGCACTGGGACACGTCGAGCTGTTCAGCGGTACCGCCCAAGCGGTCCTGGTGCGTCATGTGGCGCCCTTGCCCGCAGAGGATCAGGCACGGCTGCAAGCCTTCTGCGAGCAGGCTGGCGCCCAGCTCTGGTTGCAGGGCGACGGCGAACCGGCGCCGGTCGAAGCCGGTCAGACGCTTGGTTTTGCGCTCGAGCCCTGGGGGCTGGAGCTGGCCTGGCGACCGGGGGATTTCGTCCAGGTCAACGCCCAGGTCAACACCTTGATGATCGAGCAGGCGCTGGCGTGGCTGGCGCCTCAACCGGAGGAGCGGGTGCTGGATCTGTTCTGCGGCCTGGGCAACTTTGCCTTGCCGCTGGCCGGTCAGGCCCGGGAAGTGGTGGCCGTGGAAGGCGTGCAGGCCATGGTTGAACGGGCCGAGGCCAATGCCCGTAGCAACAATGTGCATAATGCCCGCTTTTTTCAGGCCGATTTATCGCAGCCTTTGGCGGGCGCCGGATGGGCCGCCGAGGGCTTTTCTGCGGTACTCTTGGATCCACCGCGCGACGGTGCTTTCGAGGTGGTGCAAGGCATCGCACGACTCAAGGCCAAGCGGCTGGTCTATGTGTCCTGCAACCCGGCCACGCTGGCGCGAGACGCCCAGGTTCTGGTCGGGCAGGGGTACCGGTTAACAAGGGCCGGGATCCTCGACATGTTTCCTCAGACGGCACATGTCGAGGCCATGGCGTTATTCGAAGCGGGCTAGCCAGGCTGGCCCCTTGGTGCGGCGTCCAGGGACTGGGCGGCGTACGGTGATTGCCAGTGCACCCGCGTGGTGCGCTGTATGGAAAGGTAAAAGAAAGATGGTACAGGTGAGAGTGCACCAGCCGGTCAATACCGACGGTAGTATCAATCTCGAAGCATGGCTGGATCATGTGGTGAGCGTCGACTCGGCGCTGGACCGCAAGGCGCTCAAGGAGGCCTGTGATTTCGCCCAGGAGGTCGAGAAGAAGGGCAACCCGGCCAAACATTCCTGGGCCGACGGTACGTCCAGCTTCCAGGCGGGCCTGGAGATCGCCGAAATCCTCGCCGACCTCAAGCTCGACCAGGATTCCCTGGTGGCGGCGGTGATCTATCGCTCGGTGCGTGAGGGCAAGGTGACCCTGGCCGAGGTCGGCCAGCGTTTTGGCCCGGTGGTCTCCAAGCTGATCGACGGCGTGCTGCGCATGGCCGCCATCAGTGCCAGCCTGAGCCCGCGCCAGTCGCTGGTGCTTGGCTCCCAGGCGCAGGTCGAGAACCTGCGCAAGATGCTGGTGGCGATGGTCGACGACGTGCGCGTCGCCCTGATCAAGCTGGCTGAACGTACCTGCGCCATCCGGGCGGTCAAGGCCGCCGATGACGAAAAACGCCTGCGCGTGGCGCGTGAGGTGTTCGATATCTATGCGCCGCTCGCCCACCGCTTGGGCATCGGCCACATCAAATGGGAGCTGGAGGACCTGTCCTTCCGCTACCTCGAACCCGACCAGTACAAGCAGATCGCCAAGCTGTTGCATGAGCGCCGGCTCGACCGGGAGCGCTTCATCAGCGACGTGATGAACCAGCTGCAGAACGAGCTGCTCGCCACGGGGGTGAAGGCAGATATCAGTGGCCGGGCGAAACATATCTATTCCATCTGGCGCAAGATGCAGCGCAAGGGGCTGGAGTTCAGCCAGATCTACGACGTGCGCGCCGTGCGTGTGCTGGTGCCGGAGATCCGCGACTGCTATACCGCGCTGGGCATTGTCCACACCCTCTGGCGGCATATTCCCAAGGAGTTCGACGACTACATCGCCAACCCCAAGGAGAACGGCTACCGCTCGCTGCACACTGCGGTGATCGGCCCGGAGGGCAAGGTGCTGGAGGTGCAGATCCGCACCCATTCCATGCACGAGGAAGCCGAACTCGGCGTCTGTGCCCACTGGCGCTACAAGGGCACCGACGTCAAGTCCAGCTCCAACCACTACGAAGAGAAGATCTCTTGGCTGCGCCAGGTGCTCGAGTGGCACGAGGAATTGGGTGATATCGGCGGCCTGGCCGAGCAACTGCGGGTCGACATCGAACCAGACCGGGTCTACGTGTTCACCCCCGACGGCCATGCCATCGACCTGCCAAAAGGCGCCACGCCGCTGGACTTCGCCTACCGTGTGCACACAGAGATCGGCCACAACTGCCGCGGCGCCAAGATCAACGGGCGTATCGTTCCGCTCAACTACAGCCTGCAGACCGGCGAGCAGGTGGAGATCATCACCAGCAAGCACGGCAGCCCGAGCCGGGACTGGCTGAACTCCAACCTGGGCTATGTCACTACGTCCCGGGCGCGGGCCAAGATCGTCCACTGGTTCAAACTGCAGGCGCGCGACCAGAACGTCGCCGCCGGCAAGACCCTGCTCGAGCGTGAGCTCAGCCGCTTGGGTCTGCCGCAGGTGGACTTCGAGCGCCTGGCCGAAAAGGCCAACGTCAAGACTGCCGAGGACATGTTCGCTGCCCTGGGGGCAGGTGACCTGCGCCTGGCGCACATGGTCAACGCGGCCCAGCAACTGCTCGAGCCGGAGCGCATCGAGCAGATCGAGCTGATCCCGCGCAAGGCCAGCGGCACCCGCTCCGGCAAGCGTGGCGACATCCAGATCCAGGGCGTCGGCAACCTGCTCACGCAGATGGCCGGTTGCTGCCAGCCGCTGCCAGGCGATGCCATCGTCGGCTACATCACCCAGGGCCGCGGCGTGAGCATTCACCGCCAGGACTGCGCCTCGGTGCTGCAACTGGCCGGCAAGGAGCCGGAGCGGATGATCCAGGTCAGCTGGGGGCCGATCCCGGTGCAGACGTATCCGGTCGACATCATCATTCGCGCCTACGACCGTCCGGGGTTGCTGCGCGACGTGTCGCAGGTGCTGCTCAACGAAAAGATCAACGTGCTGGCGGTCAACACCCGCTCGAACAAGGAAGACAACACCGCGCTGATGTCGCTGACCATCGAGATCCCTGGCCTGGACGCCCTCGGGCGTTTGCTGGGCAGGATTTCGCAGTTGCCGAACATCATCGAGACGCGGCGTAACCGTACCCCTTGAGACCGAGGCGTCCTCTTCGCGGGTAAACCCGCTTCCCACAGGTACAGTGCACATCTGAAGTGCTGCACTCACCCTGCGGGATCGGGTTTACCCGCGAAGAAGCCGCCGCTAAGGACCTGCCCACATGACTTACACCCTCGACGACCTGCTGCACCTGATGGCCCGTCTGCGCGACCCGCAATACGGCTGCCCGTGGGACCTGAAGCAGAATTACGCGAGCATCGTTGCGCACACCCTCGAAGAGGCCTACGAAGTCGCCGACACCATCGAGCGTGGGGACTTCGAGCACTTGCAGGGTGAACTGGGCGATCTGTTGTTCCAGGTGGTCTATTACAGCCAACTGGCCCGTGAGGAGGAGCGTTTCGAGTTCGCGGGCGTGGTGGACGCCATTACTCGCAAGCTGATTCGCCGTCACCCCCATGTGTTCCCCTCCGGCGACCTCTATGCCCCGCTGGACACTCCGCGCCTGGACGAGACGCAGGTCAAGTCGCGCTGGGAAGCGATCAAGGCCGAGGAGCGGGCCGAGAAGAGCGGGCCTGAGCAGTTGTCGTTGCTCGACGACGTGCCGGCGGCATTGCCGGCCTTGTCTCGTGCGGCCAAGCTGCAGAAGCGCGCGGCCACGGTCGGTTTCGACTGGCCGGACGCGCTGGCGGTGCTGGACAAAGTCCGCGAAGAGCTGGATGAAGTCCTGCAGGCCATGGCCGATGGCGACGCTGATGCACTGGAAGATGAGATCGGCGATCTGCTGTTCGCCACTGTCAACCTGGCCCGCCACCTCAAGCATGACCCGGAAAACGCCCTGCGCCGCGCCAACCGCAAGTTCGAGCGGCGGTTTCGTTTTATCGAACAGGCATTGCGCGACGGTGGTCGGCCGATCGAAGATTGTACCCTCGATGAACTGGACGCCCTGTGGGGCGAAGCCAAGCGTCAGGAAAAGAACCTGCCCAGCTGCGGCTGAGCTGTTGCATAAGTGAGTGAATACATGAGCCTTTCCCTTCGCGACCAATTGCTCAAGGCCGGTCTGGTCAACCAGAAACAGGTCAAGCAAGTCAACAAAGCCGAGAAGAAACAAAAGCGCCTGGAGCACAAAGGCCAGGTCGAGGTTGACGACAGCCAGCAGCGTCAGGCCAAGGAAGCCATGGCCGAAAAGGCCAAGAAAGACCAGGAGTTGAACCGTCAGCTTCAGGAAAAGGCCGAGCAGAAGGCCCGGGCCGCGCAGATCAAGCAACTGATCGAGGCGACCCGCCTGCCCAAGCTCAATACCGAGGACTACTACAACTTCGTCGACGACAAGAAGGTCAAACGTATCGCCGTCAACGCCCTGATGCGCAGCAAGCTGAGCAACGGCGCCCTGGCCATCGTGTCCTTCGGCGGCGGCTATGAAGTGATCCCGCGCGAGGCGGCGGTGAAGATCCAGGAGCGTGATCCCCATCGTATCCTGCTGCTCAACACCCATGTCGAGGAAGCGGACGAGGACGATCCGTACGCGGCCTACAAGATCCCTGACGATCTGATGTGGTAATAGACGAAAACCCCGCTTAGGCGGGGTTTTTCGTGGGCAGTGCGATCATTGCGTGCTGTGCTGGTTTTCCAGGCATTCCAGCTCGCTGCGGTACTGTTGGGCTTCGTGTTCGGAGTGGAACATACCCACCAGTTCGCCCTGCTGATGCACGTCCCAGATCCGCAGACCGTGGGCCTGGCTTTCGTGGGACATTTTCGATTCGTCGCGTTCGGTTACTTGAACAGTCATCGTTAAACTCCACTTTCGGTTGGCTGCGGCAACATGTCGCAGGCCTTCTTTATAGAGTTAGTTAGCAGGCTAAGTAAATAAAACGACGATGAAACAAAGTTCATGAACGGCCCTTCGCGGACACCTAGGAATGGGGTTGGCGAGAGGGCCGCGCAAAGCATCAGGCAAAAAGAAGCCCCGCACGGGGCGGGGCTTCAGGCCTTGCTGGCAGCGGTGATCAGTTGCCTTTCACCGACTTGCCATCGACTGTGCCATCCTGCAGCACGATCACGTATTCCTTGCCATCGGTCTCGACCTGGCGCAGTTGCACCAGCAGGTAGTCCCATTCCTTGGCGAACCACAGCTCGGTGATGCGCTTGCTCTGGCTCGGGTCGCGTACGCGCTCGACCTTCACGGCATCGACCTGGCCGGTCTTGGTGGTGACTTTCTCGGTACCGAGCACGCGGAAGTCGTAGGTGTCGATCTCGTCACCGTCGACGACCTGATAGGTCATGCTCTTCTTGCCGGCGGCCACGTCATGCTGCAGCGCCAGCTGGTAGGACGACTTGTCCAGTACACCGCGGTTGAGCGGCAGGTTGATCGCATCGCCACGGTCGCTGCCGGTGACCTTCTTGCTGCTCCAATCGAAGTCCAGATCGACTTGCTTCGCCTTGCCCAGGCCGCCACGCTCGAAGTGATACTTCTGTGGCAGCAGGGTGTCGTTGTCCAGACGCAGGGTGCTTTGCTCGGTCAGGCTGGCGATCATCATGGAAGCCTTGAAGTTCAGGCTCCAGGTACCGTTGGCGTTCTTTACCAGGCTGCGCTCGGCGGTGCCGCTCATGGGCAGCTGCTTCCAGTCGGCGGTGTAGCTGGCCGAGAAAGGCTTCAGATCAGCTGCCTGGAGGGGCAGGGCGAGCACGGCGAGAGCCAAGAGCAGGGCGCGACGCATAAGTTCTCCTAGGGTCGAATCAAGTGACCGCTGGCCGCCAAGGGCTGGCCATCCAGTAGTGCGCCGTGTTCGCCCAGACGCAAGCGTCCTTCGGCGAACCAGCGCACCGCCAGCGGATAGATCTGGTGTTCCTGGCGATGAACTCGCTGTGCCAGGCTGTCGGGTGTGTCGCCTGGCTCCACCGGTACCACTGCCTGTACGACCAGAGGGCCGCCATCGAGTTCCTCGGTGACGAAGTGTACGCTGCAACCATGCTCCGCGTCGCCCGCCTCCAGCGCACGCTGGTGGGTGTGCAGCCCCTTGTACTTGGGCAACAGTGACGGATGGATGTTGAGCAGGCGGCCCTGGTAGTGGCGTACGAAGCCGCCACTCAAGATGCGCATGAAGCCCGCCAGTACCACCAGGTCAGGCTCGAAACCATCGATCAGCGCCATCAGCGCCGCATCGAAGGCTTCACGGCCATCGAAGCCACCGTGCGCGAGCACGGCGGTCTCGATACCCGCGGCCTGGGCCCGTTGCAGGCCATAGGCATCGGCGCGATTGGAAATCACGCCACGGATGCGCACCGGGCTGTCTTCGCCACGGCTGGTGTCGATCAGCGCTTGCAGGTTGCTGCCGGAGCCCGACAGCAGTACCACGACATTGCAGGTCTTGCTTGGCATCAGTGCGCCTTGAGGTTTTGCAGCTCGACCTGGGCGGCATCCGCCGGTGCTTCGGCGATGCGGCCGATGACCCATGGCTGCTCGCCGGCGTCACGCAGCACCTGCAGGGCGCTGTCGACCTTGTCCTGGGCCACGCAGATGACCATGCCGACGCCGCAGTTCAGGACGCGGTGCATCTCGTGCTCGTCGACGTTGCCTTTTTCCTGCAGGAAGTCGAATACCGCCGGGCGCTGCCAGCTGGCCACGTCGATGATGGCCTGGGCATTGTCGGGCAGGACGCGTGGGATGTTGTCCAGCAGGCCACCGCCGGTGATGTGGGCCATCGCCTTGACCGCGCCGGTGTCTTTGATCAGCTTGAGCAGCGGCTTGACGTAAATGCGGGTCGGGGCCATCAGCAGGTCGGCCAGCGGCTTGCCGTCGAGCTGGGTGTTCTCGATGTCGGTGCCGGACACTTCGAGGATCTTGCGGATCAGCGAGTAGCCGTTGGAGTGCGGGCCGGAGGACGGCAGGGCGATCAGGGCGTCACCGGTGACGACCTTGGAGCCGTCGATGATTTCGGACTTTTCCACCACGCCGACGCAGAAGCCGGCCAGGTCGTAGTCTTCGCCTTCGTACATGCCAGGCATCTCGGCGGTCTCACCACCGACCAGGGAGCAGCCGGCCAGTTCGCAGCCGGCGCCAATGCCGGTGACCACGGTGGCGGCCACGTCGACGTTGAGCTTGCCGGTGGCGTAGTAGTCGAGGAAGAACAGCGGTTCGGCACCACAGACCACCAGGTCGTTGACGCACATGGCGACCAGGTCCTGGCCGATGCTGTCGTGCTTGTTCAGGTTCAGCGCCAGGCGCAGCTTGGTGCCGACGCCATCGGTGCCGGAGACCAGAACCGGCTGCTTGTAGCCGGCCGGGATCTCGCAAAGGGCGCCGAAGCCGCCCAGGCCACCCATGACTTCAGGGCGTGCGGTGCGCTTGGCCACGCCCTTGATGCGTTCGACCAGTGCTTCGCCGGCGTCGATGTCTACACCGGCGTCCTTGTAGCTCAGGGAGGGTTGCTTGCTCATTGATCCAGGCCTTTAAGAGGGAGGGATTCGGGAAAACGACCGCGACGGCCAAGGCCGGCTCGAAGGGCGGCGGCTGCCTGTACGTCACTGGTCTGCGAAGGCGCGCGATTTTATCAGGGTTGCCGGGCAGCGGCCATCCTCAGGCCGACGGGCAGGCCGGGAATCTGGCAAAAAACATCCTTTCACTGGCCGCGACTGGTTGCCGCGCCAGTGCCTGTATAAGGTAATAGCAATGGCGGCGGGCCGAATTTGTCCGGCATGGCGGAGCGTTTTGCGCAGTGTCGTGGTCACAGCAGCAGATTCGGGGCCTGACGCCCCTTGGTCATCTGGACAGGAATCCTCCATGCGTTTTCTCAATCACCTGGCTGTCGCCTGCCTGGTCGCGGTCAGTGCCGTGGTCCAGGCCGAGCCGGTCTCCGGGCTCTACCAGGTCCGTGAACCCGTCGAAGGACAGGGCGGCGAAGCCCGCGCCCAGGCCACCAGCAAGGCCTTGGACACACTGGTGCTGCGCCTGACCGGCGATCCCAAGGCCGCGCAGAGCCCCGCCCTGGCAGCCCTGCGCAAGGACCCGCAGCAAATCATCAACCAGGTGGGCTCCGAAGCCGGTCCGCCTGAAACCCTGTTGGTGGAGTTCGACCCAGGCAGTACCGAACGTGCCCTGCGCCAGGCGGGCCTGGCGCTATGGGGCAGCAACCGTCCTTCGATACTCGGCTGGTGGCTGAACGACACTGCCGAGGGCAGCAACCTGGTTGGCGATGGCCAGTCGACGGCCACGCCACTGCGCCGCGCGGCCCAGCACCGTGGCCTGCCGCTGCGCTTGCCCCTGGGCGACCTGCAGGAGCAGTTGGTGGCCAATGCCAAGCAGCTCGAAGGCAGCGACCCCGCGCCGCTGCGTGAGGCATCGGAGCGCTACGGCGCCGATGCGCTGTTGGCGGTGCATGCCCAGGAGGCCGATGGCAAGTGGCAGGGCAAGTGGCAGTTGTGGCTGGGCGATCAGCGCGAGCAAGGCAATGCCGAAGGCGCCGACCAGGCGGCCCTGGCCGATGCGGTGATGTTGGCGGTCAGCACCCGCCTGGCGCCGCGCTACGTCACCCGCCCGGGCGCCAGCAGCGAACTGCAACTGCAAGTGCAGGGCATGAACCTGCAGCACTACGCAGAGCTCAGCCGGGTACTTGAGCCTTACGCCCCGCGTTTGCGACAAGCCGAGGGCAGCACGCTGACTTACAGCGTCACCGGTAACCGCGAGCAGTTGCGTGCTCAGTTGGGGCTGGCCAAGTTGCAGGAGTTGCCACCTGAACAGGCAACAACAGCTCCCGTATCCACCCCGGCGCCTGTCCAGGCGCCCGAGGGACAACCCTCTGCGGTGGCCCAGCCGCCTGCGCCCAAGCCATTCGATGGCTTGCGTTTTCGTTGGTAAGGAGTACCAGGCATGATCGAGGTTCGCCGTTGGGCGTGGTTGGCTGTGGCGCTGCTGGTCGCTGTACTGCTTTATTTTCTGCACAACATCCTGTCGCCGTTTTTGGTAGGCATTCTTCTGGCGTATCTGGCCGACCCGTTGGTCGATCGCCTGGAGCGCATGGGGCTGTCACGCACCTGGGGCGTGGTGGTGGTGTTCAGCCTGTTCACGCTGATTTTCCTGGCCCTGTTGCTGGTGCTGGTTCCGATGCTGGCCAAGCAGCTGGTGCGCCTGTACGAACTGGCGCCACAGATGCTCGACTGGTTGCAGCACGTGGCGTTGCCGTGGGTGCAGAGCCGCTTGGGCTTGGCCGATGGGTTCTGGAAGTTCGACAAGATCAAGGCCGCCATCGGCGCGCACATGGGCCAGACCACCGACATCGTCGGTGTGCTGTTGTCCCAGGCCACGGCCTCGGGCCTGGCGCTGCTCGCCTGGCTGGCCAACCTGGTGCTGATCCCGGTGGTGGGCTTCTACCTGCTGCGCGATTGGGATCTGATGATGGCCAAGCTGCGCAGTCTGCTGCCGCGCCAGCGTGAGAGCCAGGTCGTGGGATTGGCGGGCGAGTGCCATGAGGTGCTTGGGGCATTCGTTCGTGGCCAGTTGCTGGTAATGCTGGCGTTGGGCTTGATCTATGCCGGTGGCCTGATGCTGGTAGGCCTGGAACTGGGCCTTTTGATCGGGCTTTTGGCAGGGCTTGCGGCCATCGTGCCCTACATGGGCTTCATCATTGGTATCGGTGCGGCATTGATCGCAGGCTTGTTCCAGTTTGGTGGCGACCTGTACCCGATGCTGGGCATCGTCGCGGTGTTCATGGTTGGCCAAGCCCTGGAGGGCATGGTGCTGACACCGCTGCTGGTGGGCGATCGAATCGGGCTGCACCCCGTGGCGGTGATTTTCGCCATCCTGGCCGGGGGCGAGTTGTTCGGCTTTACCGGCGTGCTGCTCGCACTGCCGGTGGCGGCGGTGATCATGGTGCTGTTGCGCCATGTGCACGACCTTTACAAGGAGTCGGACATGTACGCAGGGGATATCGACCCGGAGCTTTGACGATCGGAGCGGTAGAAGGCGCTTATTCGATCCCGGAATCCGAAAGACCCCAGTGTACTTTGTAGGAAACGCGGGCATGCCGCCGTAGGACGGCAGCCTCGCAATGGCGGATTTATCATGCAACTCCTTGATTTTACTTGTGCTCTTGCCCTCGCACATTGTGCCGCCCGCGTTGCGGGTATAGACTTTGCACACTGTTCACCAAAGGCCCCCTGTGGTCCTCGCGACCGCCCGCCAGCATGAAACCGATCCAGTTGCCCCTGGGTGTGCGCCTGCGCGATGACGCCACCTTCATCAACTATTATCCGGGCGCCAATGCCGCGGCATTGGGCTACGTCGAGCGGCTTTGCGAAGCCGACGCCGGCTGGACCGAGAGCCTTATTTACCTGTGGGGCAAGCAGGGCGTGGGCCGTACTCATCTGCTCCAGGCTGCGACACACCGCTTCCAACAGTTGGGCGAACCCGCTGTCTACCTGCCCCTTGCACAATTGCTCGACCGTGGCGTAGAGCTGCTCGACTACCTGGAGCAGTACGAGCTGGTGTGCATCGATGACCTTCATGTCATCGCGGGCAAGGCGGATTGGGAAGAGTCCATGTTCCATCTGTTCAACCGCCTGCGTGACAGCGGTCGACGCCTGCTGCTGGCGGCATCCGCCTCGCCGCGTGAACTGCCGATCAAGCTGCCTGACCTCAAATCGCGGCTGACCTTGGCGCTGATCTTCCAGATGCGCGGGCTGTCCGACGAGGACAAGCTGCGCGCCTTGCAATTGCGCGCTTCGCGGCGCGGTCTGCACCTGACCGATGAGGTCGGCCATTTCATCCTTACCCGTGGCGCGCGCAGCATGAGCGCGCTGTTCGACCTGCTCGAGCGTCTCGACCAGGCCTCCCTGCAAGCACAGCGCAAGCTGACCATCCCGTTCCTCAAGGAAACCTTGGGCTGGTAGCCCCGAAACACGCGGGCCAGAGCCCGAAAACAGAAAAGTCACATTTTTTTCGATAAAATTTGCAAATGACCCTCATAGAAGGCATAGTTCCACCCTTCTAAAGGATTACAGACACGGTCGTGCCCATGCTGAAGCGCTTCGCACCCCTCGTGCCACTTGCACTTGTGACCCTGCTTTTTGGCTGCGCCTCCCAAGGCCCCGTTTCCCAGCCGCAGGATCAAAACTCGATCGCCGCGCATTCCGCGAGCCTGATCAAACCCTCCGCCTCTTCCGTTTTCGGTGAAGAGCCGCTGGCCACTGAAGAAGACCTGGAAGCCTTTTCCGGCAACAGCAAGCCCTATGAGCTGCCAGCCCTGGCCGACAGCATCCTGGAGCGTGGCATGTCGCTGATCGGCACCCGTTACCGCTTTGGCGGTACCTCGGAGAAGTCCGGCTTCGATTGCAGCGGTTTCATTGGTTATTTGTTCCGCGAAGAAGCCGGCCTGAACCTGCCGCGCTCGACTCGCGAGATGATCAATGTCGATGCGCCGAAAGTGTCCCGCAACAAGCTCAAGCCTGGCGATCTGCTGTTCTTCAGCACCAACGGCCGTGGCCGTGTGAGTCATGCCGGTATCTATCTGGGTGACAATCAGTTCATCCACTCCAGCAGCCGCCGCAGCGGCGGTGTACGCATCGACAACCTGGGCGATCGTTACTGGAGCAAGACCTTCATCGAAGCCAAGCGTGCCTTGGCCATGGCGCCGACCACAATCTCGCGCAACTGATATCAAAATGATGTACCCTGCCGCGGCGGCGATGCTGAAAAGCTCGCCGCCGTGCGCATTTACAGAAAGCGTCTAATCTAAATTCTCACCACTTTTTGGCTTCGGCTGCGGCCGAACGGTTCCAGACAGGATGTTCTGACCATGGCGATGTTGGCGCGCTTCGCATTCCTCTCCCTGGCGGCACTGCTCGCGGCCTGCTCCAGCCATGCCCCTGCACCGGCGCCGGCGGCCAAGCCGAAGGTCATTTTCAATCAGCAAGCGTCATCCTCGCCCATGGCCGAGGACGTGCTGTTCCGTGCCATCGGCCTGGTGGGCACGCCGTATCGCTGGGGTGGCAACACGCCGGATGCGGGGTTCGATTGCAGTGGCCTGATTGGCTATGTGTACCGGGACGCCGCAGGGATCAGCCTGCCGCGTTCGACCCGCGAGATGATCGTCATGCGCGCGCCCAATGTGGACATCAACGCCCTGCAATCCGGAGACTTGGTGTTCTTCGCCACCAGCGGTGGGTCGCAGGTCAGCCACGCCGGTATCTACGTGGGGGAAGGGCGTTTCGTGCATGCGCCGTCCACGGGCGGCACGGTGCGTCTGGACTACCTGTCCAACAGCTACTGGGCCCGGGCCTACCTGCAGGCCAAGCGCGTACTGCCCGCTGGGCATCTGGCACAGAACCCCTGAGCCCCTTCACTTTCGGCTCACGCGCCAAACCACATTGCCCACATCGTCCGCCACCAAGAGCCCGCCTCGGTCATTGACCACGCCCACCGGGCGTCCCATGGCCTTGCCCTTGGCATCGAGAAAACCGGTCAGCAGGTCGATCGGTTGGCCAGCGGGCTTACCTTCGCTGTTGAAGGGTACGAAGATCACTTTGTAGCCGCTGTGCGGTTTGCGATTCCAAGACCCATGCTGGCCCACGAAGGCGCCCTGCTCGAACGGCGGCGGCAAGCCACCGGCCTGGGCAAATGCCAGGCCCAGCGATGCGGTATGTGGCCCTACCGCGTAGTCCGGCACGATCGCCTGGGCCACTTTGCCGGGATCCTGGGGCTCGACCCGTTGATCCACATGCTGCCCGTAGTAACTGAACGGCCAGCCGTAGAAGCCGCCGTCCTTCACCGAGGTGATGTAGTCAGGCACCAGGTCGCTGCCGATCTCGTCGCGTTCATTGACCGCCGTCCACAACGCGCCGGTGCGGGGCTCCCAGGCCAGCCCGTTGGGGTTGCGCAGGCCTGAGGCGAAGATGCGGTGTTCACCGCTGGCCGGGTCCACTTCCCAGATAGCGGCACGGCCTTGTTCCTTTTCCAGGCCGTTCTCGCCGACATTGCTGTTGGAGCCCACCGTGACGTACAGCTTCTTGCCGTCGGGGCTGGCGATGACATTCTTGGTCCAGTGGTGGTTCAGCGGGCCGCCGGGCAGGTCGAGTACCGGGTGGCCCTCCGCGCGCAACTGCATCGCGCCGTCCTCATAGTGAAAGCGCAACAGCCGGTCAGTGTCGGCGACATACAGATCCTTGCCCACCAGGGTCATGCCGAAGGGGGAGTTGAGGCCTTCGATGAACGTACTGCGCACCTCGGCGACGCCATCATGATCGGCATCGCGCAGCAGGGTGATGCGATTGGCGCTGGGGACCCGGGCGCCGGCACGCGCCATGACCTTGCCCATCACCCAGCCGCGCAGGCCCTTGCCATCCTCAGGCTTGGGTGGCGCATTGGTCTCGGCCACCAGTACATCGCCATTGGGCAGCACATAGAGCCAGCGCGGGTGATCGAGGTCTCGGGCGAAGGCCACCACTTGGGTGCCGGCGGCGGGCGTCGGTGTGGCGCCTTCCGGCCAGCCGATCGCCGGGGCTATGTTCACGGTCGGGATCAGGGTCTTGTTGGGTTCGGGCAGGCGGGGCGAGGGGCCGAAGCCGTCGCTGACCGCCAGGCGCGCGGACTCGCCGCAGGCGCCGAGGCTGATGGTCAGGGCCAGCAATACCGCTATACGCATCCTGTCCATGCTCGGAATCCTCATTGGGGCTTGTGAGAATTGAGAGTCGGATGCGTTGGCGTAGGTTCATTTCGGGCGCCTAGACCTATCTACCGCCGAGAGGGTGCGGCGATGACAAACATGGCAGGTCCTCGACTCAACTGGATCTGACCATGTCCGACCTTCAATCGACATTGCTTCACAACCTCAAGGTACTGGGTACCGGGCGTGCACTGGCACGGCTGGCAGATGACTTCCTGGAGCACTATCCCGATCCCTGGCGGCTGGCCCAGCAGCACGCCAGGCAGATTCTGCACCGTCATACCGGCAAGGACTGGGACCCGGACCAAATCTGGTGGCACCAGTTCACCGATGCCGCGTCCAGCCATCGTAGCTTCACGGGGTGGGCGCATTACCAGCGCCCGGTCAAGTCGATGCGCTTCACCGAGCTGATGATCAAGCGCTTCGACGTCGGCTTCCAGGATGCCAGCGACGAGTTGGACCTGTACGGCGGTTTCTATCGCCAGGGGCCGCACGCGGAGCGTTTCGATGAGCGCAACGAAGTGCCGGTGCTGGCCCGGGATATCCAGAAGGATTTCTGGAGCCTGGATTTCGCCCAGGTCATGCGCGATGACGTGGAGGCCTTCTGGAGGGCGCGCGCCAGTGATTTCAAGGTGCTCGCCAAGGTCAGCCTGCTGGCGCACTGCAAGCAAGCCGAGCGCCAGGGGCGGCTCAGTGCAGACGATGCGCGCCAGGTACGCGGCCTTGTTTCGAGCGTCCTCGCCTTCACCGATCAAGCGCCGACCTTGGAACAGCTGCGCAAGGAGTCTGGGGAAGGGGAGATCGATATCACGGCCTATCGACCGAGCGTAGGCCGGGCCTGCCTGTACATCCTGCGTCCGTCCAGCGGGCGCGTCTGGCTGTACATGCCCTATGACGAACAGGCCTTCAGAGGCTTCGCCTCGGACCAGGCCATGGCGCACTGGCTGCGTGGCTGGGCGGGCAGTACCGATGGCATGAAGCGTTTGCGGGCGGCGGTCGCGCAGGCGCATCTGGACGACGCCCCGCAGGAGGCTCTGGATGCGCTGCAGCAACTGGCCGCCAGCCCCAGCGACGCCGCTCTTTTGATGCTGCTCCAGCAGTCCAGCACACAGGCGGTGGGCAGTCTGCTTACTCAGTTGCGAGACGATGCCCGCAGCGACATGCGGCACAACGCCAAGCTGATGGTCGACAACAGTCAACTGCGCAAGGCCATGCTCAATGGCTACCTCGCAGCGTTCATCAATATCAGTGCATTGCTGGTGCCGTTGTCACCTGGCATCAGCCTGGCGATCCTGGCGGCGTCGGTGACCAAGGTCTGGCTGGACGTGGATGCCGCGGTGCACGCGCGTAGCCGCCAGGAACGGCAAGAGGCCTTGCGTGGCGCGATCATCGACTCGATCTTCGCCGCGTTGAACATGATCGAAGTGGGGCTGGGCAGCACGCATGCCTCCCTGGCCTACCGGGCACCGTTTCACGAAACCGACGTACCGCTGAGCGAATGGCGAGAAGTGGCGCAACCCCAGCGCCTGCTCGAAGACGAGCAAGCCAATGAGGTCCTGGAGGGGATGCAGCCAGGTAGCCAGGCATTGCGTGGCATCCGGCTTGGCGCCCATGGCGAGTGCTGGATCGAACTACAAGGCCTGCCCTATCGCGTACGCTACAGCAGCGAGCTGGGTACCTGGCTGATCGTCCCGCCGGACAATCCCTTCGCTTTCGGGCCGATTCGTCCGGTGCGTCTGAACGAGGCGGGTGCATGGGAGCTGCTGGCGCCGGCGCGCCTGGCAGGCGGCGCGCCGGAAGGTGCGCTTGCCCAGCGATCGTCCGCTTTCTGGGATGAATACATGCTGACCGATGAGCAGCGCAGCGAGGTCATGTCCGATGCGGCGCTGCTGCGCCAGCGAAACCTGCTCGAGCAAGAGGACATCCCGGAGCTTGCCAGCGACGCCGAGCCGCTGGTGGACGACGAAGGCTTCGACTATATCGACCACCACGGCACGCCTGCCTACACCTTCAAACACGATGGCGCGCTCAAGAATCACCTGATCGATGTCTACACCGTGGATGACTCGATCAACGACTACCTGCGCCGGGGCGAACGAAGCTTCAACTACGCCGATGAGGTCGGCTATCTCAACAAGCTGACTGACGCGGTGGAGCAATTGCCCGCCCATGCCGATGTGCCGCTGTATCGCGGCGGATGTGGTGATCGCGGCACCAGTGGCGTGCATTTTCGCACCGGGCAGTTCAAGGAAGGTGACATTCTGGTCAATACCGACCTGACCTCCTTCACTGAAAATCCCTACATCATTCGCAAATTTGCCGCCGACCCGGACCAGCTCTCGAGCCGTGGCCTGGAAGGGGTATTCGACGACACCTCCGTGGTGTTCGAGCTGCCCGCCAACAGCTACCGCAGCGGCAAGCTGATCGCGCCATTTTCTTCCCACAAATATGAGGCCGAGACCCTGTTCCTGCCGGGGGCTTACTTTCGTGTCGATGCACTCAGTGAAATCACCGGTGTGGATTATCACTTCGTCAACGTCAGGCTCCGGCAGGTGAGCAAGCCGCAAAGCGGTCCGGTGTATGACCTGCGCAGCGGGCAGCTGTTCGACAGGGCGGCTTATGTCGAACGTCTGGGGGACCCGCACCTGGTCGATCGGTTCTTCGCGCCCTGAGCCAGGGCTCACGCCTGCTTGAGCAGTAGCGCCACCCCAGGGAAATACTGCCCCAACTCGTTGTGCAGCGAGCGATAGGCATAAGGGAAGTGCCAGGCGATCGCACAGGCCGTGTGCTTTTGCAGGTCGTCGACCAGGTCCTGCAGCTCCTCGGGGCTGGCGTGCTGGCCAGCCTTCCAGGGGCTGACGAACAGCGCGCCGGCCTTGAGCTGGCTAGGGTAGGCGATCGGACGGGCCAGGGTTGCGGCTTCCTGCAGGGCGGTGCTCAGGTCCAGGCGCGCAATGCGCGGCCAGCGCTGGCTGACATGCAAATGAACGGATTCCTCGTTGGTGCTGATCGACAGATCGCAGCGCCCCTCGCGTTCACCTTCGTCGCGTTGCTTCTTGCTGGGGTACTGCGCCAGGGCCACTTGTTCGGCCTGCCAGGCGGCGGCTGCGAGCAGCCCGCTGTTGGTGGCCGCGCCGTGCCAGTAGGGCGCCTCGCTGTCGCCGTGCACCTGGTTGAAACGGTCGATGCATTCGATCCAGCCTTCCAGGGTCGGTCGCAGAAATTCCAGGTTCTGGTTGTTGATGATCAGGCCTCGCATGCTGCGCTCTCCTTGTTGTTTTGACCGCATTGCCGAAAACTGATGGCTATGTGATATCACTGCTGCACGTCCGGCACAAGTCATGGGATCGAGCGTCCGGTTCGCTTCATTGACGCTCCCGCCCCAACCCTCTAACCTTCGCGCGTGTTTCAGGTGCTCTGCCAGCCTCAGGCTGGGCAGGGTGAAACTGGGAAGCCGGTGGGCGCCAGCAAGGCGCGAATCCGGCGCTGCCCCCGCAACGGTAGGTGAGACAAAGGCCGCGCAGAGCCACTGGATACGCGTATCCGGGAAGGCGCGCGACCCATGGGCCAAGGCCCTGCTCACGAGCCCGGAGACCGGCCTGTCACTGCCAACGGCATCACGGAGGGTGATGCGCGGTGCACCGTGGCGCTTGCCGCGGCCCCTGCGCGTTCTCCGTCTGCCTGTCTATCGACCTGTCGTCGCTTTCCGTGCGCGGCGACGGCCTGCGGAGAATCCTGATGAGCGAATCCACCGAACGCGACGAACGTCACCTGGCGCGCATGCAGCGCAAGAAGGCGATCATCGACGAGCGAATCGCCAATGCCCCCAATGAATGCGGCCTGCTGCTGGTGCTCACCGGCAACGGCAAGGGCAAGAGCAGCTCGGCCTTCGGCATGCTCGCCCGCGCCATGGGGCATGGCATGCAGTGCGGCGTGGTGCAGTTCATCAAGGGCCGCGACAGCACGGGCGAAGAGCTGTTCTACCGCCGCTTCCCCGAACAGGTGCGCTACCACGTGATGGGCGAGGGCTTTACCTGGGAAACCCAGGACCGCCAGCGTGACATCACCGCCGCCGAGGCCGCCTGGGCGGTATCGCGCCAGCTGTTGCAGGATCCGTCGGTGCAGTTCGTGGTGCTGGACGAGCTGAACATCGCGCTCAAGCACGGCTACCTGGATCTGGACCAAGTGCTGTCGGACCTGCAGGCCCGCCCGCCCATGCAGCATGTGATCGTCACCGGCCGCGCTGCCAAGCCCGAGATGATCGAGCTGGCCGACACCGTCACCGAAATGGGGGTGATCAAGCACGCCTTCCAGGCCGGCATCCGTGCCCAGAAGGGCGTGGAGCTATGAGCCAGACCCGGCATTGCCCGGCGGTGCTGATAGCGGCACCGGCTTCCGGTCAGGGCAAGACCACGGTCACCGCTGCCCTGGCGCGCCTGCACCGCAACCTTGGTCGCAAGGTCCGGGTGTTCAAGTGTGGGCCTGATTTCCTCGACCCGATGATCCTCGAACGTGCCAGTGGTGCGCCGGTGTACCAGCTCGACCTGTGGATGATCGGGGCAGAAGAGAGCCGACGTCTGCTCTGGGAGGCGGCAGGCGATGCCGACCTGATCCTGATCGAAGGCGTCATGGGGTTGTTCGACGGCACGCCCTCGAGCGCGGACTTGGCGCGCCACTTCGGCGTGCCGGTGCTGGCGGTGATCGATGGCACGGCCATGGCCCAGACCTTCGGCGCCCTGGCGTTGGGCTTGGCGCGCTATCAACCTGACCTGCCCTTCGCCGGCGTGCTGGCCAATCGGGTCGGCAGCCTGCGCCATGCGCAGTTGCTCGAAGGCAGCCTTACCGAAGGCTTGCGCTGGTATGGCGGGCTGTCCCGCGAGCGCGGCATCGAGTTGCCCAGTCGTCACCTAGGGCTGGTCCAGGCCAGTGAACTCAACGACCTGGACCTGCGTCTGGACGCGGCAGCCCAAGCCCTGGGCGACAGCTGTGACGCTGCCTTGCCGCCGCCTGTGGCGTTCGCCGGGCCAACCCCGGTGACGACCCAGCCGTCCCTGGCGGGCGTGCGCATTGGTGTGGCCCGGGATGAAGCCTTTGCCTTCACCTATGGCGCCAACCTTGACCTGTTGCGTGAGCTCGGCGCGCAACTGCTGTTCTTCTCCCCCGTGCATGACCACGCGTTGCCGCCCGTGGACAGCCTCTATCTGCCCGGCGGCTATCCCGAATTGCATCATCATGCCCTGTCTGCCAACGCGCCGATGCGCGAGGCGATCCGAGCCCATCACGCCCAGGGCAAGCCTTTGCTGGCCGAATGCGGTGGCATGCTCTACCTGCTCGATGCCCTGACCGACGTGGCCGGCGAGCGTGCCGAGCTGCTTGGCCTGCTGCCGGGCGAGGCGGTGATGCAAAAGCGCCTGGCCGCCCTGGCCCTGCAAGCGGTGGCGTTGCCAGAAGGCACCTTGCGTGGCCATACCTATCACCATTCCTTGACCGATACCGCTCTTAAGCCGATCGCACGAGGCCAGAGCCCCAACGGCGGACGTGGCAACGAGGCGGTCTATCGCGTCGGGCGCTTGACCGCGTCCTACGTGCACTTCTATTTCCCTTCCAACCCCGACGCGACGGCGGCGCTGCTGAGACCATGAGCGAACACGCTTTTTCCGCTGTCGAGCGCGCCGCGGTCTACCGCGCCATCGGCGAGCGCCGCGACATGCGCCATTTTGCAGGCGGTGAAGTCGCCCCCGAGCTGCTTGCCCGCCTGCTTGCCGCTGCCCACCAGGCGCCCAGTGTCGGATTGATGCAGCCCTGGCGTTTCATCCGCATCAGTGATCGTGGCTTGCGTGGCCGTATCCAAGCCCTGGTGGAGCAGGAGCGGGCGCGTACCGCCGAAGCCTTGGGCGAGCGCTCCGATGAGTTCATGAAGCTCAAGGTCGAAGGCATCCAGAACTGCGCCGAGGTGCTGGTGGCGGCGCTGATGGACCACCGCGAAGCGCACATCTTCGGCCGCAGGACCTTGCCGGAGATGGACCTGGCCTCGCTCGCCTGTGCCATCCAGAACCTCTGGCTGGCCGCCCGCGCCGAGGGCCTGGGCATGGGCTGGGTGTCGTTGTTCGACCCGCAGGCGCTGGGCGAGCTGCTGGGCATGCCGAAAGGTGCCAAGCCGGTGGCCGTGCTGTGCCTGGGGCCGGTGGCCGAGTTCTATCCCGCGCCGATGCTGGTGCTGGAGCAGTGGGCCCAGGAGCGGCCGCTGAGTGACATGCTCTATGAAAATCATTGGGGAGAGGGGCAATGAGCATCGCTTTACTGACCGTGGCCGGGGTGGCGTTGGATGCCTTGCTGGGTGAGCCAAAACGGCGTCATCCGTTGGTGGGCTTCGGCAACTTCGCGGCGCGCCTGGAGCAGCGTTTGAATGCCGGCGGTCGGGGGTGGCGCAGCCATGGCGTCAGCGCCTGGCTCCTTGCCGTGGTGCCCTTGACCCTGCTGGTGCTGGTGCTCTCCTGGCTACCCTTCATTGGCTGGTGGGTGGATGTACTTGCGCTGTATTGCGCCCTGGGGCTGCGCAGCCTGGGCGAGCATGTGTTGCCTGTGGCCGAGGCGCTGCGCCGGGGAGACCTGGACGAGGCGCGGCGGCGGGTGGGGTTTCTGGTGAGCCGTGAAACCCGTGAGCTGGACGAACCTGCCGTGGCCCGAGCCGCCACCGAATCGGTGCTGGAGAACGGCAGTGATGCGGTGTTCGCGGCGTTGTTCTGGTTCATCGTGGCCGGTGCGCCTGGGGTGGTGCTGTATCGCCTGAGCAATACCCTCGATGCCATGTGGGGCTATCGCAATGAACGCTTCGAGCGTTTCGGCTGGGCCGCGGCGCGTATAGACGATGTGCTCAATTACATTCCCGCCCGGCTGGTGGCCCTGACCTATGCGCTGCTGGGCAAAACACGCCTGGCCCTGGCCTGCTGGCGCAACCAGGCGCCGCTGTGGGACAGCCCGAATGCCGGGCCGGTGATGGCGGCGGGGGCAGGTGCCCTGGGCGTCGAGCTGGGCGGCCCAGCGGTGTACCACGGCGAGCTGCATGAGCGTGCGCGCCTGGGCGAAGGGCCTGCGGCCGACGCCGAGGCCATCGAGCGCGGCTGGAGCCTGGTGCAACGCGGCGTGTGGCTGTGGTTACTGTTGATCTGCCTGGGAGCATACGTGAATGCTTGAACATGGTGGTCGTCTGCTGCGCGCGGTGCGCCAGTACGGCATTGCCCGTGAACAATGGCTGGATCTTTCCAGCGGCATCGCACCTTGGCCCTACGCCATCCCAAAGATTGCGCAGGAGGCCTGGGCACGACTGCCCGAGGTCGAGGATGGCCTGGAGCAGGCGGCGCGCACCTACTATGGCGTCGACAGCCTGCTGCCGGTGGCCGGCTCCCAGGCGGCGATTCAGGCCTTGCCGTGCCTGCGACCTGCCGGGCGGGTCGGCGTACTCGCGCCGTGCTATGCCGAGCACCCGCACGCCTGGCGACGCGCAGGGCACCAGGTGGTCGAGCTGGCCGACGGGCAGGTCGAACAGACCCTGGACAGCCTCGATGTGCTGGTGCTGGTCAACCCCAACAACCCCACGGGGCGCTGCGTCCCGCGCGAGCGCTTGCTCGACTGGCACGCCCGCCTGGCGCGTCGTGGTGGCTGGTTGCTGGTCGACGAAGCCTTCATGGACAACACCCCGGCCCAGAGCATCGTCGATTGCGCCGATCGCGCCGGGCTGATCGTGCTGCGTTCGTTCGGCAAATTCTTTGGCCTGGCCGGCGTGCGACTGGGCTTCGTGATGGCCGAGCAGATCCTGTTGCAGCGCCTGGCCGAACTGCTCGGGCCCTGGACCATCAGCGGCCCGACGCGGGTCCTGGGGCAGTCTTGCTTCAACGACGAAGCGGCCCACCGTACTCAGATCGCCCGTTGCGCCCAAGCCAGTCGGCGTCTGGCGGCGCTGCTCGAAGCGGCCGGTTTGAGGCCCAGTGGCGGCTGCGACCTGTTCCAGTACGTGCGCCTGCCACAGGCCGCGCAGTTGCATGAATTTCTTGCTCGGCGGGGCATCCTGGTGCGCCTGTTCGAACAGCCCCTGGCGGTGCGCCTGGGGCTGCCGGCCACTGAAGCGGATGAGCAGCGCCTGCGCGACGCTCTGGCGGACTACCAGAAGGAGTCGGTATGACCACCCTCATGGTGCAAGGCACCACCTCCGATGCCGGCAAGAGCACACTGGTCACCGCCCTGTGCCGCTGGCTGTTGCGCCAGGGCGTCGATGTGGTGCCGTTCAAGCCGCAGAACATGGCGCTCAACAGTGCTGTGACCGCCGATGGCGGCGAGATCGGCCGCGCCCAGGCGGTGCAGGCCCAGGCTTGCCGGCTGGCGCCACACACCGACATGAACCCGGTATTGCTCAAGCCCAACAGCGACACCGGGGCCCAGGTGATCGTCCATGGCCGTGCCGTCACCTGCATGAATGCGGTGGCCTACCACGACTACAAGGCCATCGCCATGCAAGCGGTGTTGGAATCCCACCAGCGCCTGAGCGCCGCCTACCCAGTGGTGATGGTCGAGGGCGCGGGCTCGCCGGCGGAAATCAACCTGCGTGCGGGCGATATCGCCAACATGGGCTTTGCCGAAGCGGTGGACTGCCCGGTGATCCTGGTGGCGGACATCAACCGTGGCGGGGTCTTCGCCCATCTGGTGGGCACCCTGGAGCTGCTGTCGCCGAGTGAGCAGGCGCGGGTCAAAGGCTTTGTCATCAACCGCTTTCGGGGTGACATCGCCTTGCTGCAACCGGGCCTGGATTGGCTGGAGCAGCGCACCGGCAAGCCGGTGTTGGGTGTGTTGCCCTATGTGACCGACCTGCACCTGGAGGCTGAGGATGCCATCGATGCGCGCCAGGCGACCCAGGCTGGCCGCCTGTTCAAGGTGATCGTCCCGGTGCTGCCGCGTATCAGCAATCACACCGACTTCGACCCGTTGCGCCTGCACCCGCAGGTCGACCTGCAGTTCATCGGCCCCGGCCAGCCGATCCCTCCCGCTGACCTGATCATCCTGCCCGGCTCCAAGAGCGTGCGGGGCGACTTGGCGCAATTGCGTGAGCGCGGCTGGGACGTCGCCATCGCGCGACACCTGCGTTATGGCGGCAAGGTCATCGGCATTTGTGGTGGGCTGCAGATGCTGGGCCGTGAAGTGCAGGACCCGCTGGGCCTGGAAGGCCCGGCCGGCGCCAGCCCTGGGCTGGGCCTGCTCGATTTTGTCACTGTGCTGGAAGCCGAGAAGCAATTGCGCAATGTGCGCGGCACCCTGGGCTTGGAGCAGGCGGCGGTCGGTGGGTATGAAATCCACGCCGGCGTCACCCGCGGCCCGGCCCTGGAACGTCCGGCGGTGCAACTGGACGATGGCCGCTGCGACGGTGCGATCAGCGCCGATGGGCAGGTGCTCGCCACCTACCTGCATGGCCTGTTCGAGGGCAGTCATTCGTGTGCGGCGCTGCTGCGCTGGGCCGGGCTGGAGGATGCCCAGATCATCGACTACGACGCCTTGCGCGAGCGAGACATCGAGCGCCTGGCCGACCTTGTGGAGCAGCACCTGGACACCGCGCGCCTGCGCCAATTGTGTGGAGTCGCCTGACATGCGCAACCTGATCCTGGGCGGTGCCCGCTCCGGCAAAAGCCGCCTGGCCGAACAGTTGGCCCAGGCCAGCGGCCTGCCAGTGACCTACATCGCCACCAGCGAGCCGCTGGACGGCGAGATGAACGAACGCGTGCAGTTGCATCGCCAGCGTCGTCCTGCCGAATGGGGGCTGATCGAAGAGCCGCTGGCCTTGGCCCAAGTGTTACGTGCCGAAGCCGCGCAAGGGCGCTGCCTGTTGATCGATTGCCTGACCCTGTGGCTGACCAACCTGCTGATGCTGGACGACGACGCCCGGCTGGCCCAGGAGCGCGATGCGTTGCTCGACTGCCTCACGACACTGCCCGGCACGATCATCCTGGTCAGCAACGAAACCGGCCTGGGCGTGGTGCCCATGGGCGAGCTGACCCGGCGCTATGTCGATCTGGCCGGCTGGCTGCACCAGGCGGTGGCCGAGCGCTGCGAACGCGTGGTGCTGACCGTCGCTGGCCTACCCCTCATGCTCAAAGGACCCTCCCTATGAATCAATCCTGGTGGCGCGACGCCTGCCAAACCATCGACCTGACCGCCATGGACCAGGCCCGTGCCCGTCAGCAGCAACTGACCAAGCCCGCGGGCTCCCTTGGCCAGTTGGAAGACTTGGCCGTGCAACTGGCGGGTCTGCAAGGATGCGAGCGGCCGACGCTGGAGCGGGTGGCCATCACGATCTTTGCGGGCGACCACGGTGTGGTGGAGGAGGGTATCTCCGCCTATCCACAGGCGGTGACCGGCCAGATGCTGCGCAACTTCGTCGGCGGTGGCGCGGCGATCAGTGTATTGGCGCGCCAACTTCAGGCCACCTTGGACGTGGTCGACCTGGGCACCATCGACTCCGAACTGGCCTTGCCAGGGGTGCGCCACCTGCGCCTGGGCGCCGGTACCGCCAACTTCGCCCGCCAGCCGGCGATGACCGAGGCGCAGTGGCAGGCGGCACTCGCCGCCGGGCGCGACAGTGCGTTGCGGGCCGCCGAGCAGGGCGCCACGCTGTTCATCGGCGGCGAGATGGGCATTGGCAATACCACCGCCGCAGCCGCGTTGGCCAGTGCTTTGCTGGGCTGCTCGGCGCAGGCGCTGAGCGGCCCGGGTACGGGCCTGGATGCGGCTGGTGTACGGCACAAGGCGCAAGTGATCGAGCGCGCGCTTGGGCTGCATGGAGTGGGGGCCGACGATCCACTGCAGGCCCTGGCCTGTGTCGGTGGTTTTGAAATCGCCGCGCTGGTCGGTGCTTACCTGGCGTGTGCCCAGCAGGGCGTGGCGGTGTTGGTGGACGGCTTCATCTGCAGTGTCGCTGCCTTGGTGGCGGTGCGTGTGAATCCTGGTTGCCGACCGTGGCTGCTGTTCGCGCACCAGGGGGCGGAACCGGGGCATCACGTCTTGCTCGAAGCGCTGCAAGCGACCCCGTTGCTGGCCCTCGGCCTGCGTTTGGGCGAGGGCAGTGGCGCGGCCTTGGCCGTGCCGCTGATGCGCTTGGCCTGTGCCCTGCACGGGCAAATGGCGACCTTCGCCGAGGCCGCGGTGGCGGATCGCTCGGCATGAGGCTCGACCTGCTGCGCCATGGCGAAACCGAACTCGGCGGTGGGCTGCGCGGCAGCCTGGACGACGCCTTGACCGAGCGCGGCTGGGCGCAGATGCGCGAGGCGGTGGCCGAGGCGGGGCCTTGGGACGTGCTGGTCAGTTCCCCACTGCGTCGCTGCGCGCATTTTGCCGATGAACTCGGCGCGCGGCTGGCGTTGCCGGTGCAGCGCGAGGCTGGTGTGCGTGAGCTGCATTTCGGTGATTGGGAAGGACGCAGCGCGGCGCAGATCATGCAAGACCAGGCCGATGCGCTAGGGCGCTTCTGGGCCGACCCGTATGGCTACACCCCGCCCAATGGCGAGCCCGTGAGCGCATTTGCCGAGCGGGTGCTGGCGGCCATCGACGACCTTGGCAGGCAGCACCTGGGCAAGCGCGTGCTGCTGGTCACCCATGGCGGCGTGATGCGGCTGTTGCTGGCGCGTGCCCGTGGCCTGCCGCGTGAGCAACTGCTGCAGGTCGAGGTCGGGCATGGGGCATTGCGCCGCCTGCGCCTGACGAGCGATGGCCAATTGCGCGAGGAGGGCTGAAATGCTGCCTTTCTGGATTGCCCTGCAATTTCTGAGCAGCCTGCCGGTGCGCCTGCCGGGGATGCCGGAACCTCGGCAGATGGGCCGTTCGTTGTTGTTCTACCCGGTGATTGGACTGCTGTTTGGCCTGCTGCTGTGGGGAGCCAGTCATTGGCTTGCAGGTGTCGCCGCGCCGTTGCACGCTGCCTTGCTGCTTACGCTGTGGGTGCTGCTCAGTGGTGCTCTGCACCTGGATGGCCTGGCCGATAGTGCCGACGCCTGGCTGGGGGGCTTTGGCGATCGTGAGCGCACCTTGCAGATCATGAAGGACCCGCGCAGCGGCCCGATCGCGGTCGTGACCTTGGTACTGGTGTTGTTGCTCAAGTTCTGTGCCCTGTGGGTTCTGGTGGAGCGCGATGCGGGGGCTTGGCTGGTGCTGGCCCCGGTCGTCGGTCGGGCCGCCTTGCTGGGGTTGTTCATGGGCACCCCCTATGTGCGCCCGGGCGGGCTCGGCCAGGCGCTGGCCGACCATTTGCCCCGGCAGGCGGCGGGCGGGATGCTGGCTGCCAGTGCGCTGGTCTGTGTGCTGTTCGGAGGTTCGACGGCACTTTGGGTGCTGCTGGTGTCGGGCGTGGTCTTTTTCTGGATTCGTCACCTGATGTGTCGGCGCCTGGGCGGGACCACAGGAGACACCGCCGGGGCCCTGTTGGAGCTATTGGAACTGACGGTGGTGTTGGGCCTGGCGTTGTCTGGGCATTGAGGTCTTCGCTGTCAACGCTGGCCCTTTCGCGGGTAAATCCCATCGTTCTACGGTGAGCAGTGGGAGCGGGTGAGCCCGCGAAAGGGCCTGACACACCGACACCATGCAACTTCCCGCAATGTTCCTGAACGGTTTCCCTGGGCAGGCGGGCGTATGCTCACGGGCCGTTCACTCGACCAGGGAGCCCTCGCATGCGCCACTGGATGTTCGCCAGCCTGATCGCGCTGGCCAGCCTGCCGGCCACCGCCGCAGACCTCATCGATTTCTGGGACACTCCTCGCCACGGCGGCAACAGCTTCAATCGCCTGCCCCCCGATCAACGCTACTTCCAGGCCCTGAGTGGCTATGGCGCCACCTGGGTGCGGCTGTCATACGACAAGTGGAAGCCTCAGGGGCGTGATTTCCTGCTCGGCGATGCCGATGCCTACAACGGCCTTTCGCCCAAGGATCTGGCGCAGTTGAAGAGCGTTTTGGACAACGCCCACGCCGCGGGTCTGAAGGTCGTGATCGCTCCGCTTTCGTTGCCGGGCATGCGCTGGTCACAGAACAACCAAGGCCAGTTCGACGACCGGCTCTGGCAGGACAAGCGCTACTGGGCCCAGGCGGCCAACTTCTGGCGCGACCTTGCCCAGGTGCTGAAGGATCACCCCGCCGTGGCGGCCTACAACCTGATCAACGAGCCTGCGCCCGAACGCAATGCTGGCCTCGCCGAGCATGCCGATCTGCAACGTATGAAGCAGTGGTACGTTGGCGAGCAGGGCGGCCCACGTGACCTGCTGGCGCTGTATCGCGAGCTGGTGGCGGCGATCCGTGAGGTGGATGCGGTCACCCCGATCATGCTCGATGCCGGCTGGTACGCCGCTGCCGATGCCTTCGGGTATTGGCCGGCGCCCTTGCAGGATGGGCGAGTGCTTTACAGCGTGCACATGTACGAGCCCTATTCGGCCACCAGTGCACCGAACATGGCGCGCAAACAACCGATTCCCTATCCAGGGCTGGCACCGTTCGGCGGCAAGCGTGAACAGTGGGACGGCAAACGGGTAGCGGCTTATCTGCAAAAGCCGCTGGATTGGGCGGATGCGATGGGGGTTCCTCGCTCGCGGCTGGTGGTGGGGGAGTTCGGTTGCATGCGCCGGCTGGCGGGGTGCAAGCAATACCTCGAGGATGTCCTCACGGTCTTGGACAAGCAGCAGTTGCATTGGGCCTTCTACAGCTTCCGTGAGGACAACTGGGACGGAATGGACTACGAACTGGGTGCGGCCAAGGTGCCCTGGCGCTATTGGCAGGCAATCGACAAGGGTGAGCCCGATCCGGTGGCGCGCCAGGCCACGGCTGAATTCGAGCCGATTCGTCGGCGCTTGGCGCCCTGAATCATCTTTGAAACTTCTTGCAACATCCTGGGTGCGGGTATATACACGCATTCATGCTGACCAGTGAATGCATCTGTACCCATCTGCGTCGCGCCGCCCGTGGGGTGAGCCGGCACTACGACGAAGCCCTTGCCGGCTTCGGCGTCAATGTCGCCCAGTTTTCCCTGTTGCGCCACCTGCAGCGGCTCGATCGACCGAGCATCACCACCTTGGCCGAGGCCATGGGCCTTGACCGTAGCACCCTCGGGCGCAACCTGCGCGTGCTGGAGGCCGAAGGGCTGGTGAGGCTGGCCGATGGCGACGACCAGCGCAATCGCGTGGTGCTGTTGAGCGCGGCGGGTGAAGCGCTGTTGCGTGCGGCGCATCCGGCGTGGGAGCAGGCCCAGCGGCAATTGGTGGAGCGACTGGGCGAAGGGCAGCGGGATGCGCTGATCGGGCTGCTGGAACGTCTGGCCTGATGCTTTACAACTAGAAGTGGGTATATACCCGCATAAACCTTGCGATGTGCTGGAGAGAACGACGATGACCTCGGTATGGCGAACCAGCGGGTGGGTGTTGTTGGGGGCGGCGCTGATCCTGGCGTTGTCCCTGGGGGTGCGGCACGGCTTTGGCCTGTTTCTGGCACCGATGAGTGCCGAGTTCGGTTGGGGGAGGGAAGTGTTCGCCTTCGCCATCGCCCTGCAGAACCTGATATGGGGCCTGGCCCAGCCATTTGCCGGGGCCTTGGCTGACCGCCTGGGCGCCGCGCGGGTGGTGATCATCGGCGGGATTCTCTACACCGTGGGCCTGATGCTGATGGGCATGGCCGACTCGGCCTGGTCGCTCTCGTTGAGTGCTGGCCTATTGATCGGCATCGGGCTGTCCGGCACGTCCTTCTCGGTCATCCTGGGTGTGGTGGGGCGCGCGGTCCCAGCGGAAAAACGCAGCCTGGCCATGGGCATCGCCAGTGCCGCCGGCTCATTCGGTCAGTTCGCCATGCTGCCGGGCACCCTCGGCCTGATCCAATGGCTGGGTTGGTCGGCAGCCTTGCTGGTTTTGGGCCTGCTGGTGGCCTTGATCGTGCCGTTCGTAGGCTTGTTGCGTGATCGGCCGCTACCGAGCCATGGTGCCGAGCAGACCCTTGGCCAGGCGCTTCACGAGGCGTGTTCGCATTCAGGGTTCTGGTTGCTGGCGCTGGGCTTTTTCGTCTGCGGGTTCCAGGTGGTGTTCATCGGCGTGCACCTGCCGGCCTATCTGGTGGACCAGCACCTGCCGGCGACCACTGGCACCACCGTGCTGGCGTTGGTCGGGCTGTTCAACATCGTCGGTACCTACACCGCCGGTTGGCTGGGTGGGCGCATGTCCAAGCCGCGGCTGCTGACCGGCTTGTACCTGTTGCGGGCGGTGGTGATTCTGTTGTTCCTGTGGGCACCAGTGACTCAGGTCAGTGCCTACCTGTTCGGCATCGCCATGGGCCTGTTGTGGTTGTCCACGGTCCCGCTGACCAATGGCACCGTGGCCACGGTGTTCGGTGTGCGCAACCTGTCCATGCTCGGCGGTATCGTCTTCCTGTTCCATCAGTTGGGCGCCTTCCTCGGTGGCTGGCTGGGCGGGGTGGTGTATGACCGTACCGGCAGCTACGAACTGGTCTGGCAGATTTCGATTCTGCTGAGCGTGTTGGCCGCAGCCCTCAACTGGCCGGTGCGCGAGCGCCCGGTGGCGCGGCTGCAGGCCCAGCCGGTATGAACCGCTCCCTGATGCGCGGGTTGCTGGCAGCCGTTGCGCTACTGCTGCTGGCACTGGTGTGGTGGGGCTGGCACGAGGGCGGGCTGGCGCTGATGCAGTTGGGCATGGGTGTTTGTTAGGCGCTACCCTGCAGGTAAAGGATTCTCATCTTGCAGGAGTGCCGAACGATGTCCCTACGCAGGTTTACCCTTTCGTTACTGGTTCTTGCCGCCGCCTCGTCCACTTGGGCGGCCGACTGTCCCGCCTTGCTGCAAGGCAGCCTGCCCGAGCTGCGTGGCAAAGAGCAGATCGATTTGTGCGAGCGCTTTGCCGGCAAGCCGCTGGTGGTGGTCAACACCGCCAGCTATTGCGGTTTCGCCCCGCAGTTCGAGGGCTTGGAGTCTACCTACAAGGCCTACCACGAACAGGGCCTGGAGATGCTCGGTGTGCCTTCGAACGACTTCAAACAGGAAGACGCCGACAGCGAGAAGACCGCCAAGGTGTGCTACGCCAACTACGGCGTGACGTTCACCATGACCAAGGCCCAGGCGGTACGCGGCAAGGATGCGGTGCCTTTGTTCATTGAACTGGCGCGCCAGAGCAGTGCGCCGAAATGGAATTTCTACAAGTATGTGGTCGATCGGCAAGGCAAAGTGATCGCCAACTTCTCCAGCCTGACCAAACCCGACGATCCGGCCTTCCAGGCAGCGATCGAGAAAGCCATCGCCTCCCAGCCGTAATGGTCAGTGCGGGTGCACGGTCAGGGCCACCAGGCGGGTTACCACAGGGCGTACCAGTAAGACACAGACAAAAGCCACTGGCATTGCCAGCCGGTACGCCTGCAGCACTTTGTTCAAGAAATCATCGCCCACCCCGGCGGTTGCCGCAGTGATCACGAAGCACATCAGCAGGGCCATGATGGCCGACATGTAAAAGGCAAATACATAAGGCGTGGCGCTCGCGCGCAGCTTGCGGCGGCTGCGCAGGGCGGACAGTTCGCTCATCGAAAATTTCCTCGTCGAATCAATTGAGGCGCTCAGGTTAATCAGTACGGCCAGAGGGCTGTAGACCACGAGGAGTGAGTTCTTTATAAAGAAAAACTTACGAATTAGAAGGCGCACCGATGGACCTGCTCAATGCCATTCGCTGTTTCATCAAGGTTGTCGAGGCTGGCAGCATCGCGGGTGGGGCGCGCAGCCTTGGCGTGAGCCCTGCGGCGGTCAGCCAGAACCTGGGGCGTCTTGAGCAGCACTTGCAGGTGGTGCTGTTGTCGCGCACCACGCGCAGCATGGCGCTGACTTCGGCAGGTGCCTTGTACTACGAGAAAGTGCGCCATGTGGAGCGTGATCTGGCGCAGGCCGAGCTGGCAGTCACCACCCCTGAAAGCGAGCCGCAAGGGCGCTTGTGCATTGCTTCGACCTCGGCGTTTGGGCGGCATGTACTGGCGCCGCTGATTCCCGGGTTCAGTGCGCGATATCCCTTCCTTTCGATAGAGTTGGTAACGACTGACCGGAAGGTCAACCATGCGCGTGAGGATGTCGATGTGAGCCTGCGCATTCCCCCGCAATTGGAAGACCACCTGTTGGCCCGACACATCGCGCGTATTCCGTTCATCTGCTGTGCATCGCCAGGGTACCTGGAGAGTGCCGGGCTGCCAGGCACTCCGCAAGCCCTGCGGGATCACCGTTGCCTGGTGTTTCGCTACCCCGTCGATGGGCGTTTGTTGCGCTGGGGGTTCGTGCGTGATGGGCTGCGTTTCGAAGCAGAGTTCGGCAATGTGCTCATCAGCGACGACATCGATGCCCTGACCCAGATGGCACTTAGCGACGGGGGTATCACCCGTCTGGCGGAATTCATCGTCAAGCCGCACCTGGCCGCTGGCCGGCTGGTGCCGTTGTTCGAACCTGGCGATGCAGGGCAGGCCTACGCCCAGACCGAGCCGATGGACATCTATCTGTGCCTGGCCGACCGCTTTGCCATGACGCCCAAGGTGCGGGCGTTCACGGCCTACCTACAGGAGGCGTTGGGCGACGCCTGGACTGTGCAGGCATGAAAAAACCGCCACGAGGGCGGTTTCTTCATGCTGCGTGTGCGACTCAGAAGCGGTAGGTGAGGGAGGCACCGAGGCCATGAGCGCTGTTTTCGTACTTGGCCTGGTAGGCGCCTTTGGGGTTGGTTTGGCTGCCCACATTGACCTTGGTGTCTTCCTCCCACAGGTAGGAGTAAGCCACGTCGATGGTCATGTCGTCGTTCGGGCTCCAGCCAGCACCAAAGCTGACAGCCTTGCGATCGCCAGTCGGGATACGTGGCGAGCGGTCGTGGTTGTTGGTAGGCGACTGATCCACGGAGAAGCCTGCACGCAGGGTCCACTCCTTGTTCACTTTGTAAGCGGCACCAATGGCGTGAGCCCAGGTGTCATGCCAGTTTTGCTCTTCGGTAATAGTTTCGAACTGAGAGCCTTTCAGTGGGCCGGGAACATCGTTCTCTACGACGATACTTTCCAGGCGGCTCCAACGGGTCCAGGTGCTGCCCGCATAGAGGGTCCACTGATCATTCAACTCGTGAGTGATCGAGAGATCGACGGACTCTGGGGTCTTGATCTTCAGGCTGGCGTCGAACTTGTCGCCGTTGAATGGGCCGATCAGAGGAGTGCTGACGCGGGTTTTGCCTTCGAGCTTGTAGTCGACCATTGAGTGGTACGTCAGGCCAACGCGGGTATTGTCAGTGGCCTGGACCAGAACACCGATGTTGTAGCCCACAGCAGTGTCATCGCCTTTGACCTTCACTTCACCGTCATTGAAGCCAGGGCTGCGCGGATTGAGCAGGTTCGAGCCCAGTTCGCCCTTGATGCGGTTGATGGTTGGACCGAAGCCGACCGATACCTTGTCGTTGAAGGCATAGCTTACAGTTGGCTGGAAGGTGATGACTTCCACGTGGCTCTTCTTGCCCCAGTAGCGGGCGGCGTCATCGCCACCATAATCGGTGACCAGACCAAATGGCACATAGACACCAAAACCGACGCTCCAATGGTCATCAAGCGGCTTGACGTAGTAGCCCATCGGGACGCCAACAGTCGGGACCATGTCGCCATCTGTTTCACCTGGCAGGCTTCTTCCCGCGACGCTGGCCCCCCGACCCGAGATATCTGACTTGGCGATGACAGCGGCACCACCCACGGTGACTTGCTCGCGCTTCAGGCGCGACATGCCGGCAGGGTTGCCATAGACAGTGCTGGCATCTTCGGCAGAAGACGAACGACCCGCGAAACCTGTCCCCATACCGCTGACGCTTTGTTCATTGAGGGCGAAGCCGGCAGCGAACAGTTGGCTGGATGCGAGGGCGACAGCTACACCGAGGGAGGTTTTGAGCATTGCTTTTTTCATTATTGTGAAACTCCTTGGGTTCTCCGGGGCGAAAAGCTACCAACAAATTACGCGCTGCGCCATAGGCTCAATCGCAGCCGTTCGCGTAGTTTTGTAGGACAATCCGACCAAAATTCCCTTTTTTCCGGTTATGTTGTAAGGCATCTCTTAAGATGCTTCGGACAGAATCGGGTTCACACAGAGATGCCAGGCGTGAGTGAAATCGCGCAGACGGCCTTGGGGGTGGAAGATCTGTCGCCAGATGCGCGCCAATCCCAACAGGTCATCGGCCGCTGGTAATCGGGGCGCCTGCTCTTCGATGAGCATCCAGGCAATGGCGGTGGAGTAGCGAAGGTTGACCGCCAGTTCCAGGTGCGGTCCGCGCAAGAAGGCGTGCTGGCTGGCCAGGCCGCGGACCAGGCTCGCCAGATCCGGGTCGCGCGCCAGGAAATCGTCCCAGAGCGCCTGATGGCGGGTTTCGCCGATTCGGTAGAGGCCATGACCCCGCCTGTCATGCAATGCCGAGCCGAGTGCCGACTGGCTGGCGGCCACGCCCAGCAGCAAGGCTTCGGCGCTTTCGCAATGACGGTCCAGGTAGATCAGGGTCGGTCGGATCACATACTGACACAACTCTTTAGCCGCGATACCCATGATGCCCTCGATCAAGTAAGGGCCGACGGGCGCTGGAGCTTGGCAGCTGGTGAATTGATCAGGCCCGCCGGAAGCGGCTCGCACCGCTCGAGTTGAAGTGTAGTGTGATAATCGTGGTGTAAAGGGCTGTTTTTAAATCGATTACTGCCGGAGCTCTCGGCGTATATGCCTTGTAGCAATTACGCCAAGAACGATCGGGCAGGCGAGTCAGAGGGTTATCGAGCGTGTGAATACGCAGGTATTTGCCGTTCACGCGGCCAGGGACTGGCGGGTGCGTTCAATAATGGCCTGCAGTGGAGCGCTGCGATTGTACTGCTCGGGGTACAGACGTTCGGTATGGCACGCAACGCCATGTTCGTCGACCAGGGTGAAGCTGAAGCTACCCTTGCGCGGTGCAACGATGAGGCACTTCAAGGGGGCGAAGGCCTGGGACAGGGTGCCGATAGCGGATTGGATCTGATGATGGGTATTCATATTGTTGGATGTTCCTGCATTTAACACGGGGTTCGATCCGTGCATCTTAGAAACGTTCCAGTGACGCCTTTATTAAGGGACGAAGAACCTGACTGGAACAGGGCAGCCAGATGAGGCGCAAGCAAATGTGGGCGCTGGGCTGACTGGTAGGTACATCAGAAGGCGGGCAGGCACACCAAGGCCAAGGTTCGAGGCCTCTGGGTGAAGATATCCCGATCAATCTGTTACGTGATTCGTGATGGAGCAGCGGGGCTGCCTGGGAATCATCGAGTGGGCCGGTCCTGGTTTCAGCAGTGGTTGCCCGTTGGGTCGAGCGGCGCACTGCAAGGACGCTATTGGCCAGAATTGACTTTCAGCTGGGTACTAACGGCGAGCACCCTACCGTAAATCACTAGGCCTGGCAAGCAAATTTGTGCTTTTCCTGGCGAGCCGAGCAGTATGGCGTTTATTTCACGGGCTGTGAAGGGGGGAAGCGGGTGGGCAGGGTGGGGCAGTGGGCAGACGCGGGTATCCAAATGGGTGTGCGCCACTCACTTGTACACACAGTGACGATGACTTGTAACAACCTGGCAACAACCTCCGACGAGCTCGCCAATGACTTGACTGCACACTTAAGTCAATGAAAAAAAACACTAATTTTTGCTGGTGAAAAAATCGACAGTTTGACCGAAAGCCCCATTCCATAGGGCTTTGCGGCCCTACTGTGGTGGTTGTCCACCGAGTTATCCACAGCTTCTGTGGATTGTCCCGAGCGCTTGCTCTAGGACGGGCGTGCCAGCTGTTTTTCGAACTGTCCGACAATGTTGGGTCAAAGGGGGAGCGCTACCATGACAGTGAGAAACGTCAAGAAAAGATCATAGAAATTTTTTTTAACATCTGCCTGCAAGCGGAGGGTCACGCCGGGGAAAAAAGAGTACAGTGGCGCGCCTCTCGAGTTGCCTTCGCTGTTAGTTATGAAGTTTCGCGGTAAACCCCTCGCAAGCCCACCGGTCTCTACGTCCGAGACTTCCTCCAAACGCTTTTCCCTGAAAGTGGCCCTGTGGTTACTCGACAGCCCACGCCTGGGCGACAAGCCTCGCGTCAAGCACCTGGCCGGCCGTCTGCTCAAGCAGCCTGCGCGTCAGGGCGTGGTGGTGGCCCAGAGCCGGCTGGGGCAGATGCTCTGCCGGGAGTGTGGCAATGCCCGCGACCGACGCATTGGGCACGACCTGTTGCGCCAAGCTGCGCGCGCGGGCGATCGTCGTGCCCAACTTGAATATGGTCGGTTGTGCCAGACCAGCGAGCCCGAGCAGGCACGCTACTGGCTGGAGCTGGCGGCAGGGCAGGGCTCCCAAGAGGCACGCCGGCTACTCCTGCAGCTGTTGCCGGCGTGAGGCATCATCGCGGAGCAAGCGCGTTTTCACACCCGGGGGAGCGCGCGTGCGCCGCAACCGTGCCGATGAAGCCACCCAATGCCTCAACTGATAAGCTGCACGGCATTGTCGAACATCGATTGGAGTCGCTATGGCAGTGGATCTTGCCAGTATCTTGCTGGGCCTCGTTGCCGCAGCGGTCCCTTGCCTGGGTTGGGCACTGCAGTTGCAGCGAAAGCTGTCGGCGCGGCACTCGGAACTGGCCTTGATGCAAGAGCGCCTCTGCGGTGCGCAACTGGCCCAGGAAGGTCTGCAAGCGCAACTGGAGGCGTGCCGCGACGAGATCAGCGACCTCAGCGAAGCCAACGTGGTCAAGCAGACCACGTTGGCGGCTCAGACCCGCGAGCTCGAATTGCTGCAGATCGACCGCGACAATGCCCGTGATGCCGCCCACGCCTGGCAGCTCGAGCGGGCCAATCGCGAAGCCGAGCAGCGTCGGTTGGAGGCCCAGGCCGCACGCCTGGAGGCAGAGCTGCGTGAACAGCAGGACAGCCACCAACAGCGTCTCGAAGACCTGCAAGAGGCGCGGGATACCTTGCGTGCCCAGTTCGCCGAGATGGCGACCAAGATCTTCGACGAGCGTGAACAACGTTTCACCCAGACCAGCCAGCAGCATCTGGGGCAGTTGCTCGACCCGCTCAAGGAGCGTATTCAGGCCTTCGAGAAGCGTGTGGAGGAGAGCTACCAACAAGAGGCGCGCGAGCGATTTTCCTTGGGCAAGGAGCTCGAGCGCCTGCAGCAGCTCAACCTGCGCCTGTCGGATGAAGCCACCAACCTGACCCAGGCCTTGAAGGGGCAGAAGACCCAGGGTAACTGGGGCGAGCTCATTCTCGAGCGGGTGCTGGAGCATGCGGGCCTGGAGAAGGGGCGGGAGTACCAGACCCAGGTCAGCCTCAAGAGCGCCGACGGAGAGCGTTATCAGCCCGATGTGCTGATCATGCTGCCAGGTGACAAGCAAGTGGTGGTCGATGCCAAGGTCAGCCTCACGGCGTATCAGCAATTTGTCGGTGATACCGATGCCGAGCGCGCCCAGGCCGCGCTGAAACAGCATGTGCAGTCTCTGCGCAGTCATGTCAAAGGCCTGTCGAGCAAGGACTACAATCGCCTGGACGGCTTGCACAGCCTGGATTTCGTCTTGTTGTTCGTGCCCATAGAGGCGGCGTTCTCGGCGGCCCTGCAGGCCGAGCCCAACCTGTTCCAGGAAGCATTCGACCGGCAGATCGTAATTGTCAGCCCGACCACCTTGCTGGCGACCTTGCGGGTCATCGACAGCCTGTGGAAGCAGGAACGCCAGAGCCAGAACGCGCGAGAAATCGCCGAGCGAGCCGGTTGGCTGTACGACAAGTTCGTCTTGTTCATCCAGGACCTGGACGAACTGGGCAGCCGCCTGCAGCAGGTGGACAAGGCCTATGCCGCTGCACGCAACAAACTCTGTGAGGGGCGCGGCAACCTGGTCAGCCGCAGCGAACAACTCAAGTTGCTTGGCGCCCGAGCCAGCAAGAGCCTGCCGGGCGAGTTGCTCGAACGGGCGCTTGCCGAGGGCGTACTCGCTGACGAAGCGCTTACTGAACCAGGCTCAGATGGCGGTTGAGCAGGGCGCGCAAGGCTGCGGGCTTGACGGGTTTGGCCAGGTAGTCGAGGCCGGCGGCGTGGACCATGGCGATGGTCTCGTTGCGCCCGTCGGCACTGATCACCACCCCAGGCACGGGTTCACCCAGGCGGGTGCGTAGCCAGGCCATCAGCTCGGTACCGGTCTCGCCATCGTCCAGGTGGAAATCCACCAGCGCCAGGTGCGGACGCATGCCTTGGGCCAGCAACGCTTCGCACTCCTCGCGGTTACGTGCGGTCCAGACCTGACAGCCCCAGCGGCTGAGCAGGCTGTTCATGCCCAGAAGAATGCTGTCTTCGTTGTCGACACACAGCACCTGCAGGCCAGCCAGGGGCTGGCTGACCTGCTCCACGGGCGTTCGGGTTTCGGGCGCCGGGGCCCGGGCGATCGGTACGCTGACCCTGAATACGCTACCCTTGCCCGGCCAGGAGCGCACCTCCAGTGGATGCCCCAGTACCCTGCACAAGCCATCGGCGATCGCCAGACCCAGGCCCAGGCCTTTTTCGGCGCGCGTCTGGTGGCTGTCCAGGCGTTTGAACTCCTGGAAGATCACCTGCAGCTTGTCGTCGGCAATGCCCGGGCCCCGATCCCAGACCTCCAGCCACAGGCGTTCGCCTTGGCGGCGCACGCCGAGCAGCAGCGGGCTCTTGCCGTAGCGCAGTGCATTGGTCAGGAAATTCTGTAGCACCCGGCGCAGCAGTTTCATGTCACTTTCGACGCGCAGCCGGCTGCCCCGCAGGCGGAACTCCAGGTCTTTCTCCGCAGCCAGCACCTTGAATTCGGTACCCAGGGTATCGAACAGTTCGTTGAGGGCGAACGGCTTGGGATCGGGCGTGATCTTGCCGTTTTCCAGGCGTGAAATGTCCAACAGGTCGCTGATCAGCTCCTCCGCCGAGCGCAGCGAGCTGTCCATGTGCTGCACCAGTTGGCGGGCCTCTTCATTCATGCCTTCAGCCTGTTGCGACAGGGCGGCGGAGAACAGCCGCGCGGCATTGAGCGGCTGCATCAGGTCATGGCTGACCGCGGCCAGGAAGCGAGTCTTGGACTGGCTGACCGCTTCGGCACGGCTCTTGGCCTCCGACAGCGCCTGGTTGAGCTGGGAGAGCTCCTGGGTCCGTTCGGCGACCCGTTGCTCCAGCCCTTCGTTGGCGTCCTTGAGGGCCTGCTCCGCCTCGCGGAACGGGGTGATGTCGGTGAAGCTCATGACAAAGCCGCCGCCCGGCATCGGATTGCCGATCAGCTCGATGACTCGGCCATTAGGGAACAGCCGTTCGGAGGTGTGCGCGCGTCCCTGGCGCATCCAGTGCAGGCGACGGGCGACATGCACCTGTGCCTCGCCTGGGCCGCACAAGCCGCGCTCGGCGTTGTAGCGGATGATGTCGGCGATCGGCCGACCCACGCTGATCAGCCCGTCGGGGTAGTTGAACAGCTCCAGGTAGCGGCGGTTCCAGGCCACCAGGTGCAGGTTCTGGTCCACCACGCTGATGCCCTGGTTGATGTTCTCGATGGCGCCTTGCAGCAGGGCCCGGTTGAACTGCAGCACTTCGCTGGCTTCGTCGGCGATGCGCACCACGTCTTCGAGCTGCATCTCTCGGCCTTCGATGGCCGCCTTGACCACTGCCCGGGTCGATGAGGTGCCAAGCACACCGGCCAACAATCGTTCGGTGTGCTCGATCCAGTCGCCGTCGGCGTTCTGGTTGGGGTTGAAGCCCTTGCCCTGGCGATAGGCGAAGCGGATGAAGCTTTGCCGTGCCCGCTCTTCGCCCACGAAGCGCGCAGCCAGCTTGAGCAGGTCGTCGATCTGCACCGCCAATAGCGACCGGTTGCTGGGGCGGGCGCTGCTCTGTTGACCGATGAAGCGGCCTGCCTGCCAGTGCTCCGAAACCCGTGTACGTGACAGGATCGAGACCCAGGCGAACAGGATGAAATTGCCTGCCAGGGACAGCACCACGCCCTGGGTCAGCGGGGTGATCGGCAGGTTCAATGGGTTGCTGTGCAGCCAGGCAAGACCTGGGAACAACTGCAGCGACCAGCCCAGACTGTGGGTGGCGATCGGCAGCACCAAGGTGTAGAACCACAGGAAGATCCCGGCGGCGAGCCCCGCGAACACGCCTCGGCGGTTGGCCTGTTTCCAGTACAGCGCGCCCAGCATGGCCGGTGTCAGCTGGGTCACGGCGGCAAAAGCGATCTGGCCGATGGTCGCCAGGCTGGCGGTAGAACCCAGCAGACGGTAGCTGACATAGGCCAGCAGGAGGATGGCGACGATGGTCACCCGGCGTACCGAGAGCATCCAGTGACGGAACGCTTCGAACGGCCGCTCGGCGTTCTTGCGACGCAGCAGCCACGGCAGCAGCATGTCGTTGGACACCATGGTCGACAAAGCCACTGCTTCGACGATGACCATGCCGGTGGCGGCCGAGGCACCGCCGATGAACGCCAGCAGTGCCAGGCTTGGGTGGGCCTCGGCCAGGGGCAGGCTGATGACGAAGGAGTCGGAAATAACCGTGCCTGGCAGCAGCATCTGCCCGGCCAGGGCTATTGGCACGACGAACAGGGCGGCCAGCGCCAGGTACAGCGGAAACACCCAGCGGGCCATGCGCATGTCCTGGGGCTCGATGTTTTCCACCACGGTCACATGGAATTGCCGGGGCAGGCAGATGATGGCCATCATCGCCACGGCGGTCTGCACCACCATCGAAGGCCAGTTGACGGTCTCCTGCCAATAGCTTTCCAGGTGCACCGACTGGCGCGCCTGGGTGAACAGGTCGTCGAAGCCGTCATACAGGTTGAACACCACGAAAGCGCCGACGGCGAGGAAGGCCAGCAGCTTGACCAACGATTCGAAAGCAATCGCCAGGACCATGCCCCGGTGGTGTTCGGTGACATCGAGGCTGCGCGTGCCGAAGACGATGGCGAACAGCGCCAGTACCAGCGAAATCACCAGTGCGGTGTCCTGCACCCGGGGGCCTGTGGCATCGGCGTTGGCACCGATCAGCAGGTTGACGCCGAGCACGATGCCCTTGAGTTGCAAGGCGATGTAAGGCAGCACGCCGACCAGGCAGATCAGCGCCACCACCACCGCCAGCGACTGCGACTTGCCATAGCGCGCGGCGATGAAGTCGGCAATCGAGGTGATGTTCTCCTGCTTGCTGATGAGCACCATCTTCTGCACCACCCAGGGCGCGAAGACCAGCAACAGCACCGGCCCCAGATAGATCGGCAGGAACGCCCAGAGCTGTTCGGCAGCCTGGCCGACTGCGCCGAAGAAGGTCCAGCTGGTGCAGTACACCGCCAGCGACAGGCTGTACACCCAGGCGCGCAGGCGCGGCGGCAACGGCGTGCTGCGGCGGTCGCCGTAGAAGGCGATGGCGAACATGATGGCCATATAGGCCAGGGCGACCACGGCGATCAGCCCACTGGACAACGACATGCAAACTCCGGAGCAAAAAATAAAACGCGGTCCCGATCAATCAGTCTGGCACGCAGCCTGAGGTTCGTCAGCGCAGACCATGGTCGCAGTGGCAGGAGGTCGCAGGGCTTGCGGTCTTGGCCCGTGATAAGACGATGTGGACAACCCACTGCTCATGGCCGCTCCATCGTGCCTCTTGTCCCCAGGTAGTAGAACACTGCCGCCAGTATCACCGACAACACCAGCAGGTAGAAGACCGCCACCGGCACCATCTGCCCCAGGGCGAATCCAACGAGCACAGGCCCCAGCGCTGCGCCGAGGTTGGAGAGGTTCTGCGCGCCATAGTAGATCCCGCGCAGGTGCTCCGGCGCGATCAGGTCGATGAACATGTATTCGGCCGGGATCACGATGATCTCGCCCAGGGTGAACACCAGCATCGCCAGGCACCAGGCCATGATCGAGCCGGCCAGGGAAAAGCCCAGCAGGCCAAGGACGAACAAGGCCATGCCCGCCATGAGCCAAGGCATCAGGCGCTGGCGGTCGATGCGACGCCCCACCAGGTACTGCAGCGCGATCACCGTTGTGGCGTTGGTGGTCACCAGGTAGCCCACCAGTCGCGCCGCCTCGCTGGCGCTCGCGGTGACCACCAGATACTGGGAGAGGTACGCGGTGAACTGGCCGAATACCACAGCGCTGAGCACGCCGCCCAGGGTGAAGCACACCAGTCGACGGTCACGGGCCAACTGCAGGCCGACCTGGACGAAGCCGGCGCTGGGCTGGCGCGGCTCGCTGGCCTTCAGCTGACGCTCGCCCAGCCTATGGTAGAGCAGCGCCATGCCTAAGCCGATCCCGGCGGACACCACAAAGGGCAGGTGGTCGTTCAGCTCGAGCAAGGCCACCCCGAGCAGGGGGCCTGCGGCATAGGCGATGTTGCTCAAGGTGTACTTGATAGCGAACACCTCGGCGCGCTCGGACACCGGCAGCAACGCGCAGAAGCCTGCCTTGGCGGCGATATCGACCACCGCCAGGGCCAGGTTGATCAGCACCAAGCAGACGAAGAACAGCGTGGCCCAGCGGCTGGCGATGGCGCCGACGAAGGCCAGGGCGAACGTCAGCATGGCGCCGATCAGCAGGGCGTGGGGGCTCAAGGTGTCGACCAGATGGCCGCCATACAGGCTCAGCAGCGATGCCAGGATCAGCGCGCCGCCGATCAGCAGGCCGATGTGGCTGACCGACAGCTGGAAGTTGTCCGCCAGGTAGACCACCAGGTAGGGCAGGGTGATCGCCCGCGCCAAGGTCAGGGCGAAGGTGATCGCCAGCAGCAGGCGTACAGCGGCGGGGTAGCGTCGGAGGGTGGCGAGCATCGGACATCCTTGTTGTCGAGTGGTGCCAAGGGCCAAGCATAAGGACGGGATGGCGATTTGTCGTGGGGGGCGCGCGCGGGCGCGCAGGGGCCGTAAAAACTTCACGCATTCTTCCGGTTGCCAGCGAGCCCCATTCCCATGCAGATTTGTGGCTTCTCGCGCTGTGCGTGCCTCCAATGAAAAAGCCCAACCAGGTACACGGACGATGAGTCACCCCTCGCAATTCACCCTGCTCGGCAAGCGGCGCTTTTTGCCGTTCTTCATTACCCAGTCCCTGGGTGCCTTCAACGACAACCTGTTCAAGCAGTCGCTGATCCTGGCGATCCTGTACAAGCTCAGCCTGGAAGGCGATCGCTCGATCTGGGTCAACCTCTGTGCGCTGCTGTTCATCCTGCCGTTCTTTTTATTCTCGGCACTGGCTGGGCAGTTTGGCGAAAAGTTCGCCAAGGATGCGCTGATCCGGGCGATCAAGTTGGCCGAGATCGTCATCATGGCCATTGGCGCCACGGGGTTTGTGACCGGCCACTTGCACCTGATGTTGCTGGCGCTGTTCGCCATGGGCACCCACTCGGCGCTGTTCGGCCCGGTGAAATACTCGATCCTGCCCCAGGCCCTGCGTGAGGAGGAACTGGTCGGCGGCAATGGCCTGGTGGAAATGGGCACCTTCCTGGCGATCCTGGCCGGAACCATCGGTGCTGGCGTGATGATGTCTTCTGGTAGCTACGCCACAGTGGTCGCCGCAGGTGTGGTCGGTACCGCGGTGCTCGGGTACCTGGCCAGCCGCTGGATCCCCCGGGCGGCAGCCGCGGCGCCGCAGATGAAGCTGGACTGGAACATCGTCAAGCAATCCTGGGCCACCTTGCGCCTGGGCCTTGGGCAGACGCCAGCGGTGTCGCGCTCGATCATCGGCAATTCCTGGTTCTGGTTCGTCGGCGCCATCTACCTCACCCAGATCCCGGCTTACGCCAAAGACTGGCTGCATGGCGACGAGACCGTGGTGACGCTGGTGCTGACCCTGTTCTCGGTGGGCATCGCCCTGGGCTCTTTGCTGTGCGAGCGCCTGAGCGGGCGCAAGGTGGAGATCGGCCTGGTGCCGTTCGGCTCGTTCGGCCTGACCCTGTTCGGCCTGCTGTGGTGGTGGCATTCGGGCGATGTGCCGGTGGGCGACGTACCCTATGACTGGCTCGCGCTGCTGGGCATGGGCCAGGCCTGGTGGATCCTGTTGTCGATCGTCGGCCTGGGCGTGTTCGGTGGTTTCTACATCGTGCCGCTGTATGCCTTGATCCAGGCGCGTACCCCCGAGGATCAGCGGGCCCGGGTGATTGCCGCAAACAACATCCTCAATGCACTGTTCATGGTGGTGTCGGCGATCATCACGATCGTGCTGTTGAGCATGGCGAAACTGAGCATTGCGCAATTGTTCCTGGTGGTGTCGTTGCTCAACGTTGCGGTCAATGCCTACATCTTCCGCATCGTGCCTGAATTCACCATGCGCTTCCTGATCTGGCTGCTCAGCCATTCCATGTACCGTGTGCAGCACAGGGATCTGGAGCGCATCCCTGATGAAGGCCCGGCATTGCTGGTGTGCAACCACGTCTCCTTCGTCGATGCATTGCTCATCGGCGGCGCCATTCGCCGGCCGATACGTTTCGTCATGTACTACAAAATCTACAACCTGCCGGTGCTCAACTTCGTGTTCCGCACCGCCGGGGCCATTCCCATCGCCGGACGCGGCGAAGACGAGGCCACCTACGAGCGTGCCTTTGCGCGCATTGCCGAGTACCTGGCGGATGGTGAACTGGTCTGTATCTTCCCCGAAGGCAAGCTGAGCGCCGATGGCGAGATCGATGTGTTCAAGGGAGGGGTGAGCCGCATTCTCCAGGAAACGCCTGTGCCGGTGATCCCGCTGGCTTTGCAGGGGCTCTGGGGCAGCTTCTTCAGTCGCGATCCGAACAAGGGCTTTTTCAAGCGCCTGTGGTCGAGGGTGACGCTGGTGGCTGGCACCGCCATCCCGGTGGAGGCGGCGCAGCCGGATGCGCTACGCGAGAAGGTCAGTGCCCTTCGCGGCGATGTGCGTTGAGTGATGAAAGGAGGAAGGTCAGCTGGTGCTGACCTTCAGGCCGACCAGGCCGGCGATGATCAGTGCAACGCTGATCAGGCGCATGATCGCCATGGACTCGCCGAACAGGATGATGCCGGCGATCACAGTGCCGACGGCGCCGACGCCGGTCCATACGGCATACGCCGTGCCCAGCGGCAGTTCCTTCATGGCCAGGCCCAGAAGGCCCAGGCTCACGGCCATGGCTGCGACGGTCAGTGCGGTGGGGAGCGGACGGGTGAAGCCGTCGGTGTACTTCAGGCCTACAGCCCAGCCAACTTCGAACAGGCCAGCGAAGAACAGGATGATCCAGGACATGGTGGTCTCCATCGTTGTTAAGGATGGGGCCGTCCCCCTGAATGATCACGCAGAGCGTCGTGAGGTCGTCCTCACAGTGCGCACTATACTGCCCATTTCCAGAAAAGAGGGCAAGTCCAACGGATTCTCGGTATCAGCGCCGGCCATGCCGAGGCAGGTTTGTCCTGCGACAGGCCGGCGCTGGAAACATCAGTGGCTGTCTGGCACAGCCCGGACAACGCCGTCAGGGTTTTCCATCCGGCGGAACCAGGTCGACAGCAGCGCCCCGGAAATGTTGTGCCACACACTGAACAGCGCACTGGGTACCGCCGCCAGCGGTGAAAAATGCGCCGCCGCCAGCGCTGCGCCAAGCCCAGAGTTCTGCATGCCCACCTCCAGCGCCAGCGATTTGCGCTGGGCCAGCGGCAACTTGCACAGCTTGCCGGTGATATAGCCGAGCAAGAAGCCAAAGCCGTTGTGCAGGATGACCACCGCCATGATCAACAGGCCCGACTCGGCAATCTTCGCCTGGCTGGCCGCCACCACCGCGCACACGATCATGACGATGCTCACCACCGACACCAGCGGCAACACCTGAATGGCCATCTGCACGCGCGCACCCAGCACACGCTGGGCAACCACGCCGAGCACGATGGGCAACATCACCAACTGCAGGATTGACCAGAACATGTCCATGAAGGACACCGGCAGCCAGGCCGAGGCCAGGAACCAGATCAGTGCCGGTGTCAGCAGTGGCGCGAGCAGGGTGGTCACTGCGGCGATCGCCACCGCGAGCGCCAGATCACCCTTCGACAGCCAGACCATCACGTTGGACGCCGTGCCGCTTGGGCAGCAGCCGACCAGGATTACGCCCACGGCGATCTCGGCGGGCAACTGGAACAGCTGGCACAGCAGCCAGGCCATGCCCGGCATGATCACGAAGTGCGCCACCACTCCCAGCGCCACCCGCCAGGGCTGGCGGGCGAGGGCGGCGAAGTCGTCGAGCTTGAGGGTCAGGCCCATGCCGAACATCACCAGGCCCAGCAGAGGCACGATGGCGACCTTCAAGGCGATGAACCATTCGGGCACGAGGAAGGCCAGGCAGGCGAACACCAGCACCCAGAGGGCGAAGGTATTGCCGACGAAGCGGCTGAGGGCGGCGAGGGCACGCATGGGGCAGGTCCTTTTGTCTTTATATAGGTGATGGCGCCAGATGTTCACTTGTCGCCTGGGCCAAAGCAATCGCGGGGCAAACCCGCACCTGCAGGGGTTGCGATGACCCTGCAGGAGTGGGCGTGCCCCGCGATAGGCGGATGATGGTTACCGAGTCAGACCCCTTGCGGAATCTCCTCGCCACCCAACGCCTCGAACAGCGCCGGCAAGAACTCGGTGAAGGTCATCATCATCAGGGTGAAGCTCGCATCGAACTGCTGTTGGGCTTCTTCACCGCCATCCTGTTCGGCTTGCTCCTGCAGCAGCTCCTCGAACTTCAGGCGCTTGATCACGGTCTTGTCGTCCAGCACGAACGAGAGCTTGTCCTGCCAGGCCAGGGCCAATTGAGTGACCACTTTGCCGGTACCCAAGTGCAGTTGGATCTCTTCGCTGGCCAGATCCTGACGCTTGCAACGAACGATACCGCCGTCTTCATGGGTATCGCGCAGCTCGCATTCGTCCAGGACGAAGAAGTCTGGCGCAGGTGCCTGGGATTTGACCCAGTCGGTCATGGTCGCGCTCGGGGCGATCTTCACGGTGACCGGACGCACTGGCAGCGAACCCATGACTTCACGCAGGGTCGACAGCAGGTCTTCGGCGCGTTTGGCGCTGGCCGAGTTGACCAAGATCAGGCCCAGGCGAGGGGCGATGGCGGCGAAGATCATCGAGCGGCGGATGAAGGCGCGCGGCAGGAACGACTGAATGATGTCGTCCTTGATCTGGTCACGCTCCTTCTTGTAGACCTTGCGCATTTGCTCGGTCTCGATCTCTTCGACCTTTTCCTTGACCGCATCGTTGACCACGCTGCTCGGCAGGATGCGCTCTTCCTTGCGCGCGGCGATCAGCAGGAAGTCACCGCTGACGTGCACCAGAGGAGCATCCTCGCCCTTGCCGAACGGGGCGACGAAGCCGTAGGTGGTCAGCTCTTGGCTGGCGCAGGGGCGGGCCGGCTTGCTGGCCAGGGCGGCTTCCAGTGCCTCGGGCTCGAACGGGATGTCCTGGGTCAGGCGGTAGGTCAGCAGGTTCTTGAACCACATGAGGGTGAGTCTCTCCTTAATGCATAAGGCGGGCATTATTCTCCGAGGGGCGGCCACAGGCCAACCCTGTCAGAGGGCCACCAGGCACTTATTCATAAGGAAAAGCGTGGTTGCGCTAGGTCTTTGAAAGATCTCAAAATTTTTTTTAAAAAAGTGCTTGCCAGGGTGGCGGGTCCTCCGTAGAATGCGCGCCACACCGAGACGTTGGGTGATTAGCTCAGCCGGGAGAGCATCTGCCTTACAAGCAGAGGGTCGGCGGTTCGATCCCGTCATCACCCACCACTTCTCGATGTTTAGCGCAGCGGTAGTTCAGTCGGTTAGAATACCGGCCTGTCACGCCGGGGGTCGCGGGTTCGAGTCCCGTCCGCTGCGCCATATTCCAGCTTCCAGGGCCCACTGAACACCCGGAAGCCACAAAGAAAGCGACCTTAGGGTCGCTTTTTTTGTTTCTGACGTTCCTCTGGCCCACAGGCGCTCAGAGAGATTCCGCGATCGCGAGTGGGGCGCGTGGCAGTCAGGCCGTCGCGATTGCCTGGGTTTTTTCTTCCTCACGCAGCGTCAGCACCTCCACGCCAGTTTCCGTCACTGCCACCGTATGTTCCCACTGGGCTGACAGCGAATGGTCGCGGGTAATCACGGTCCAGCCATCGCGCAAGGTGCGTGTGCCGCGTCCGCCCTGGTTGATCATCGGTTCGATGGTGAAGACCATGCCGGGCTTTAGCTTCATGCCCATGCCAGGCTGGCCGAAGTGGAGGACTTCAGGGCCTTCGTGCATTTGTTGGCCGATGCCGTGGCCGCAGTATTCCCGGACCACGCTGTAGCCCGCCGCCTCGGCGTGAACCTGGATGGCATGGCCGATATCGCCGAGGGTGGCGCCAGGGCGAACCTGGGCAATGCCTTTCCAGAGTGCCGCATAAGTTGTATCCACCAAGCGCCGGGCGTCGTCGCTGATCTGGCCTAGACAGTACATTTTCGACGAGTCGGCAATATAGCCACCCTGTTCCAGGGTGATGTCGACATTGATGATGGACCCCTCCCTGAGCACTTCGTCGGCCTTTGGCATGCCATGGCATACCACATGATCCACGGAGGTGTTCAGCGCATAGGGGAAGCCGTACTGCCCTTTGCTCGCCGGTCGCGCCTTGAGCGTCTGGACGATGAAAGCCTCGGCGCGGTCGTTGATCTGCAGTGTGGTCACGCCTGGGCGAATGAAACCGTCCAGATCAGCGAACACCTGGGCTAGCAGTTGGCCTGCTCGGCGCATGAGGTCGAGTTGGGCCGGGGTCTTGAGAATTACTTGGGACATTGGCGGGGCTAGGATCGTATTGGCAAAGAGTCGCCAGAATAGCCCTGCAGACGATGCATGCGCCACCGCTTGGAGGGGGAGGGTGAACAGGTGCTTGAAGCGCGGGGCTCGAGGCTGCAAGCTGCCGGGCATGAACCTCGACACCCGCATCAAATATCGCCATCTGCTGTGCTTTCTGGAGATTGCCCGTCAGGGCAGCCTGGCCAGGGCCGCGGACGTGTTGGCGATCAGCCAGCCGGCGATTTCCAAGACCCTGCGCGAGCTGGAAGAACTGCTCGAAACCCGGCTGTTCGAGCGCACCCGCCAAGGCGCCGAGCTGACCGCCGCGGGTACCTTGTTCATGCGCTATGCCGGACCCAGCGTCCAGGCGCTGCGCGAAGGCGTGGGCAGTGTGCGCGGCGAGGCGCGGGCACCGTCGCAGGTGCGCATTGGTGTCCTGTCGACGGTCGAAAGCCTGCTCATGCCGGAGGTCCTTTGCCGGCTGCACCAGCGGCACTCGGCATTGGTGATCGAAGTGGTGACCGGCGCCAGTGCCCAGCTACTGGGGCAGCTGCGCGTGGGTGAATTGGAACTGGTGGTCGGGCGTATGACCGACAGCCCTCAAATCCAGGGGCTGTCCTTCGAGCATTTGTACAGCGAATCGATGACTTTAGTGGTACGGCCGGGGCATCCCTTGCTGGCGCGCCAGTCTCTGGAACGCGCGCGGGTCGGCGACTACCCGCTGGTGCTGCCGCCCCAGGGCACGACCATCCGCCAGCACGCCGACAGCCTATTCGTGCAGTGCGCGATCCAGATGCCAGCCCAGCGCCTGGAGACGTTGTCCCTGGCCTTGAGCCGTCGTTACCTGCTTGGCAGCGATGCGGTCTGGGTGGCGCCGCGTGACGCGGTACTGATCGACCTGGGGCGCGGCGAGCTGGTCGAACTGGACCTCGGTGTGTGTGAGCCTGGCGGTTCGGTGGGCATCTGCCGCAATGCCGCACTGCCCCAGGGCCTGCCTGGACAATGGGTGTGCGAGGTGCTGCGTGAAGTCGCGGAGCAGTATCGGGATGGCTTGTATCCTTGAGCGTTGCAGGCCTTTGGCCATATCGAAGGCAGCCTTGCGGCTCGAGTCAGCTAGGCGTATGGACGATGTCTCCTTTAATGGATCGGAAATATCCGTGAACTTATCGGACATTCCCTGCTCTCATGCCGGTAGCCATTGGTCACGGCCGCCTGCTAAGCTCGCGGCTTTACCTGATTGCCCTTATGGCGCATGAACAAGGAACTAGCATGAAACAGCATCGTTTGGCGGCTGCGGTTGCCCTGGTTGGCCTGGTCCTGGCGGGCTGCGACGCTCAGACCAGCAGCGTCGAGCTGAAGACTCCGGCACAGAAAGCCTCCTACGGTATCGGCCTGAACATGGGCAAGAGCCTGGCTCAGGAAGGCATGGAAGACCTTGATTCCAAAGCAGTAGCCCTCGGTATCGAGGATGCGGTTGCCAAGAAAGAGCAACGCATCAAGGACGAAGAGCTGGTCGAGGCGTTCACCGCGCTGCAGAAGCGCGCCGAAGAACGCCTGGCCAAGGCCAGCGAGGAAGCGGCCAGCGCCGGTAAGAAATTCCTCGAAGACAACGCCAAGAAGCCAGGCGTGGTCACCACCGCGTCGGGCCTGCAGTATGAAGTGGTCAAGAAGGCCGACGGCCCGCAACCCAAGCCGACCGACGTGGTCACTGTCCACTACGAAGGCAAGCTGATCGATGGCAAGGTCTTCGACAGCTCCGTCGAGCGCGGCAGCCCGATTGATCTGCCTGTCAGCGGTGTAATCCCTGGCTGGGTTGAAGGTCTGCAACTGATGCACGTTGGCGAGAAGTACAAACTGTACATCCCGGCTGACTTGGCTTACGGCGCCCAGAGCCCGAGCCCGCTGATCCCGGCCAACTCGGTCCTGGTGTTCGACCTGGAGCTGATCGGCATCAAGGATCCAGCCAAGGCTGAAGGCGAGGCTGAGGCTCCTGAAGCCGAAGCGCCAGCCAAGTAATTGCGCTGTTCCCAACGCCCCGTCTCGACGGGGCGTTGTCGTTTCTGCAGGCCGGTAAAGACGAACCTCGCCACGGCTACAGGGTCTTAGCAAGGGGAGGGCGCCACGCAAGCAAAACGTTTGCGGATTTGAAACGACTGTGTAAAAAACGCCCGATCTGAGCGAGACCCTTGCCCGGTGGGCACCTCGCGTCGGAAACTGCACCCTGTTCACAAGGTTATCCACAATAAATGTGGATAACCTTCCCTGCCGATATGGAGGCCTTATGAGCGCACCCTGGAATTTCGCCCGCTTCCTGCCTTTGGCAGAGCGCCTGCTCAGCCGTGGCCGTCTGCCTGCCTTGTTGTTCGCCGTGGCACGCAAAGGTCCGAAGCTTGGCCAACTGCGTGAGGATGTACGCCTGTTGCAGGCCCTATGCCTGGCTTGGTGGCGTGGGGAGTACCGGGCTATCAGCTCCAAGGCGTTGATCACCGTGGTGGCTGGTCTGCTGTACTTTGTCAGCCCGCTGGATGCCATTCCCGATTGGCTGGTAGGTGTCGGTTTTCTCGACGACATCGCCGTACTCGGCTGGGTGCTCAAGACCGTGGCCGATGAACTGAACCGCTTCAAGGCCTGGCGCGACAGCCAGGCGCCCGAGCGGCTACGGGTGGTGGAGCGTCTGCCGGATACCCCCGAAAGCCTGCGCCTTGAGCGTCGCGCGCCCTGAGGCTTTGCTCCCAGAGGTGCCCTTGAAATCTGCGCAGCACCTGTGGGGGCGGTCTATCGAAGCGTCGAACCGCTGCGAAGCAGACGACTCCCAGATCTTCTGCAAAAACGCGAATCCGCCTGATCTGCACAGACCCCCGCGCTTGGACATATAATTGGCATAAGGATTATGCCTACGGATTACATGCTGTAATCCTACGTAAAGGGGGTTGTAATGGGTATTCAGGTCATCAGCCGGGACGGTCAACCCGAGTACGCCGTAGTGCCCTGGGAGCAGTATCAGGCGTTGCTCAAGGCTGCCGGGCAGGCGACTGCCAGCGTAGAGCCGAAAGCGCCTGCCGCCGCCGAGGCACCGAGCCTGGCACCATTGAGCGAACTGACGCGATTGCGTGAAGCCAAGGGCCTGGCGCCGGAGCAACTGGCGCGCAGTGTCGGTATCAGCCCGGCTTACCTGGGTATGATCGAAGCCGGTGAACGTCAGCCGGACGCTGCGATCTTGCGCAGTCTGGCCTGGCACCTGGGTATCGCTGGCTGGAGCGAGCCATCATGAGCCAGGTGAGGATCAGTCGACAGCATTGGGAGAGCCTGCTGGGCGAGCTCGATGTGGCCCGCCGTCAACGTCACCTGCTTACCTACCGTGCCTTGATCGAACGTCTGCAGCTCCCCAGCCCGGCCATGCAGACCTTGACCGCCGCCCTGGAGTACCTCGCCGTCCTCGATGCCCGTGCCGATCAGCCGCTGCGCAGCTCGTTGGTGATCAGCCAGGGCGCCAGCCGCCTGCCGCGTACCGGCTTCTTTGAGTGCGTAGAGCGCCTGGGGCGTTTTTCCGGGCCGGTCGATGGCCTGGAAGCGGCGTCTTGGCATGCCTCCGAGGTGGTGCGAGTGTTCGAGTACAGCTATCCGGAGCACGCCTGACGGCAGTTGATCAGACCGCTGTCTGTTCGGTGATCAACCTCAGCAGGTCGAGCACCCGCCCGGTGCCCAGATAGCGGCCGTTGTGGGTGATGACAAAGTCTTCATCGAGGCGTTGGCGTGCCCTGCTGGTAATCAGGCGGCTGGCCTGGTGCAGCGACTTGCGGCGCTCCAAGGTCAGAAAATCCACACTCATCAGTTGCGCAATCGCTGTCGCCGGAGTGGCCAGCAACCCCTGGCGATGGATGATGCCGCAGGGGCTGCCCTGTTCATCCAGCACGGCGAGGGCGTTGACTCCGGCGCATGCCTCGAACGTATTCAGCACCTCTTCGATCTTGCTATGAAGCGTCACCGCCGGTCGTTCGATCAGCAACGCGCTCAGGTCGTCGAGCGCAGTTCTGGGGGCGGGCGTATCGCTGTCGGTCTGAAGCAGCAGATGGAGTCCATCGCGTGGCGGGTACTCCTGTGGCCGGCCAAGCAGGTAGCCCTGAACCAGGTCCACGCCCATTTCCCGAAGTACCGCCAGTTCTTCTGCGAGTTCGATGCCCTCGGCGATCACCTGGGCCCTTGAGGCGCGTGCGATCTGCAGGATGGAGCCTACGAATTCGCGTTTGAGCGCGTCCAGATGGATCCCGTCGATGAAATGCCGATCGATCTTCACGTAGTCTGGCCGCAGTTCTGACCACAGGCGCAGGCTGGAGTAACCTGCCCCCAGATCGTCCAGAGCAATGGAAAAGCCCATGTCGCGGTAGTGGTGCAGGGCGTTGGACAGCAGCTGGAAATCGTCGGTCGGGGTGTGTTCGGTCAACTCGATGACCACGCGGCTCGGCGGCAGCCCAACCTGCTCCAGCAGCCTGAGGGTACGGCCGGAGGGGTAATGTGGCTCGAGTAGCGACTCGGGCGAGACGTTGAGAAACAGCTTGCCCTCCAGCGCCTGGTCACAGAAGCGCCGGCAAGCACTGTCGCGGCAGGCCTCTTCCAGTTCGGTGAGGCGACCGGCCTGGTGGGCGATGGCGAACAGGTTCAGGGGGGCGTGCAACGGGCTGTTGGAAGGCCCGCGACTGAGCGCCTCGTAACCAAAGACGCGGCGTTCGGAAAGGCAGATGATCGGCTGGAACAGGCTATGGATGCTGCGTTGAGCCAGGATGGCGCTCAATGCGCTGAGCTGTTCGGCGACGGTCATGGACTGCTTCCTGAAAGAAAAAGGGCCGGGCGCTTGCGCGTCCGGCCCTTCTATTTCACGACAGTCGAATGACTATTTGATGACAGGTCGCATTATTCTGCCATCACGCTTTTTAGTGCTTGGCTACCTGCGAATTGAGGCTCAGGTAGTCGAGCAAGATGCGCCCTGTTTCGGACAGGTAGGCATCGTCTTCCGGCTTGGTGTCCTCGTCCTCGGTCGGCAGGGCGTCCTCGTCTTCCTTCTTGAGCTCCTTGAGCGGTTCTTCGCCCTTGGCCTTGCGACGGATGTTCTCCAGCGCCAGTTGCTTGGCTTCGATCTCGTCGTGGCGGGCGCGGCGCTCCTGCTCGTTGAGGCTGACGGTCTTTTCGTTCATCAGCTTCTGGGTCAGGGCCAGGCGATCGCGGATATAGGCAAACTCCGGATCCTTGGCGCTGCGCGCATCGTGGCGGGCCTTGAGCTCGGTCAGGAATGGCTTGAACGGGTCCACGGCTGGGCGCACGACGGGGCGGATGGTGTCCCACGGCATGGCTTCTGGCAGGGCGCTTTCGCCGATTTCCTTGGTGTCGATGATCGACGGGTAGTCGATGTCCGGCAGGACGCCCTGGTGCTGGGTGCTCTGCCCGGAAACCCGGTAGAACTTGGCCAGGGTCAGTTTCAGCTCGCCATGGTTGAGCGGCTGGATGGTCTGCACGGTGCCTTTGCCGAAGGTCTGGCCGCCGATGATCAGGGCGCGATGGTAGTCCTGCATGGCACCGGCGAAGATCTCCGAGGCCGAGGCCGAGAGGCGGTTGACCAGCAGGGCCAGTGGGCCTTTGTAGAAGGCGCCAGGGTTCTCGTCCTCGAGCACATCGACACGGCCGTCGCTGTTGCGCACCAGCACTGTCGGGCCCTTCTCGATGAACAGGCTGGTCAGTTCGGTGGCTTCTTGCAGGGAACCGCCGCCGTTGTTGCGCAGGTCGATGACCACGCCGTCGACTTTTTCCTTCTGCAGCTCGGTCAGCAGCTTCTTCACGTCACGGGTGGTGCTCTTGTAGTCCGGATCCCCTGCGCGATAGGCCTTGAAGTCCAGGTAGAACGCCGGGATCTCGATGATGCCCAGCTTGTACTCGCGCCCGTCCTGCTTGAGCTTGAGCACCGACTTCTTGGCGGCTTGCTCCTCAAGCTTGACCGCCTCGCGGGTGATCGACACGATCTTGCTGGTCTGGTCGTTAGGCGCGTTGCTGGCCGGGATGATCTCCAGGCGCACCACCGAGCCTTTCGGGCCGCGAATCAGCTTGACCACTTCGTCCAGACGCCAGCCGACCACGTCGACCATTTCCTTGTTGCCCTGAGCCACGCCGATGATCTTGTCGGCCGGTGCCACCTGCTTGGTCTTGGCGGCCGGGCCTGCCGGTACCAGGCGCACGATCTTGACCTGGTCGTTATCGCTTTGCAGGACAGCGCCAATGCCTTCGAGCGACAGGCTCATGTTGATGTCGAAGTTTTCCGCGTTATCCGGCGACAGATAGTTGGTGTGCGGGTCGTACGACTGGGCAAAGGTATTGATGTAGGCCTGGAAGATATCCTCGGCACGGGTCTGGTCCAGGCGCGACAGCTGGTTCTTGTAGCGCTTGGTCAGGGTTTCCTGGATCTGCTTGGGGTCCTTGCCAGCGATCTTCTGGCGCAGGACTTCATCTTTGACGCGCTTGCGCCACAGGTCGTCGAGCTCGGCCTCGTTCTTCATCCACGGGGCATCCTTGCGGTCGACCAGCAAGGTTTCACGGGTGGTGAAGTCCATCTTGTCGACGCCTTTGTCCAGCTCCGCCAGCGCAAAGTCCAGGCGCGATTTCACGCGGTCCAGGTAGCGCTTGTAGATGGTGAAGCCGGGCTCGAGGTTGCCGCTTTTGAGGAAGTCATCGAACTGGGTCTTCCACTTGTCGAACTGGGCGATGTCGGCAGCGGTGAAGTAACTGCGCGACGGGTCGAGCAGCTTGATGTAGCTGTCGTAGATGATGATCGAACGGGCGTCGTCCAGCGGCGGCTTGCTGTAGTGGTGGCGCTTGAGCAATTCCACCACGTTGAGACTGGCGACGATCTCATCGCGGTCCGGCTGCAGGCTGTCCCACTTGTTGGCGGCCGATGCATTAGCGCCGAGCGTGAGACTGCCGAGGCCGATCATGAGGGCAAGGGCGGTGCTGGGCAGGAAATGCTTCATGCTGATTCGACGTAAAGGCAATTGATCACGCATAGTAGGCCGTCTTTTCCGTTCGCCGGCTCCAGAAGAGCCGGACGCATACTGCAAAAAGCCCGGGACATGGCGATCCCGGGCTCAGTCATGACTCAACTATGGAGGCACTGTGAAGGCATTGCAAGGCGTTGACGGACATGTGGCCTGGGTAGAAGCCGAGCGCCCGGCCTGTGATGCGGGTCAGGTCCGAATCCGTGTGGCTGCAGCGGGACTCAACCGTGCCGACCTGCTCCAGCGCGCGGGCTTGTACCCGCCGCCCCCAGGTGCCAGCCCGTACCTGGGCCTGGAGTGCGCCGGGGTGATCGAGGAAGTCGGCCCAGGCGCTGATTGGCGCGTTGGCGACCGAGTCTGCGCATTGCTGGCCGGTGGCGGCATGGCCGAGGAAGTGGTGGTGGATGCCCGTCATGTCCTGCCGGTTCCCGAAGGCCTGAGCCTGCACGAGGCGGCGGCGATCCCGGAGGTATATGCCACGGCCTGGCTGAACCTCTTCCAACTGGCTGGCCTGCAGGCGGGTGAAAAGGTACTGGTGCATGCCGGGGCCAGTGGCGTGGGCTCTGCGGCGATCCAGTTGTGCAAGGCGTTCGGCAACCCGGTGTGGGTCAGCGTCGGCTCGCAGGATCGTCTGGCGTATTGCCAGGCGCTGGGCGCGGCCGGTGGAGTGGTGCGCAACGAGAACCTGGATGCACTGGAAGGCTTCGGCCCGTTCGATGTGATCCTCGATCCGGTAGGGGCCAGCTATGGGCCGCTCAACCTCAAGCTGCTGGCGCGCGACGGTCGTTGGGTGATCATCGGCCTGATGGGCGGGCGCAAGGCTGAGCTGGACCTGGCGCAACTGCTGGCCAAGCGGGTGCAGGTCACGGGCTCGACGCTGCGCAGCCGTGACGATGCCTTCAAGGGCGAGCTGTTGCGTGACCTGGGCCAACAGGTGTGGCCGCTGTTCAGCGAAGGACGGCTTTCGCCGCAACTGGTGGACACGTATCCGGTGGCCTTTGCCGAGGCAGCGTTTGCGGAGCTTGCGAGCAACCAAGTGTCGGGCAAGCTGGTGCTGGTGATCGACCCTGGCTTGGTGTAAGCCGGGTTGGCCTGTTCGCGGGTAACCCCCCACTGGTCTTGTGGGATGGTTTTACCCGCGAAAGGCCGGAACAAACGCTGCGAACATCAGCTCCAGCTCAGGATCGGCCATCCATTGGTCTGCGCATGTTCGCGCAGCACCGGATCCGGGTTGACCACATGGGGGTAGTCGACCCTCAGCAACAAGGGCAGGTCATTGCGCGAGTCTGAATAAAAGCTCGCTCCCTCCAGATTCTCCTGTTCCTGATCCAGCCACTCCAGCAGGCGGGTGATCTTGCCTTCGCGGTAGGTCAGCACGCCATGGGTCTTGCCGGTGTACACGCCATTCACCGCTTCCAGCTCGATGGCCAGGTATTCATCCACCCCCAGGCGCGCCGCGATCGGCCCGACCAGGTGGGTGCCCGAGGCAGAGATGATCAGGATGCGGTCGCCACGCTTGCGGTGCTCGGCGATGCAACGACAGGCGTCGCCATAGATGATCGGTTCGATCACATCCTCGACCCAGGGTTCGACCAGGTGCTCGACTTCCTCAAGGGTACGCCCTGCGATCGGCTCCAGGCTGAAGGCCATGTATTCCTCCATCTGCAGATGGCCCTTGCCATAGGCTTCCATCAATTCTTGGTCACGGCGCAGGAATTCCTTGCCGTCGACCCAGCCCAGTTGGGCCATCTGCTTGCTCCACAGTGAGGCGCAGTCACCGTGGATGAGGGTTTCGTCCAGATCGAAAATTGCCAATGCCATTGCGTGTTTCTCCTTAGGCCACTTCTCGTAGCGCCGTGGGGTCGATCGACAAGGATACCCGCTGGCCATCGGCATGCAGGTCGGCCGACGAGCGATTGAGCACGTCCACCACCAGTTCCACGCCCCGAACCTGCACTCGGTAACGAATGACGTTGCCCAGCAGGCTGTGGCTGTTTACCTGGCCGTCGAGCTCGCCGTCCAGGTGCAGACTGATGGCTTCCGGGCGGATCGCCAGGCGGGCGGCCACCGGGCGTTGCAGCAGGCGGCTGGCGGCGTCTGGATCGAGCAGGTTGTAGTTGCCGATGAAACCTGCGGCGAACAGGTCCACAGGCGCTGTGTAGAGGGTTTCGGCATCGCCGCTCTGGACGATGCGTCCTTGGTTCATCAGGAAGATGCGGTCGGACATCGTCAGCGCTTCTTCCTGATCGTGGGTGACGAAAATGGTGGTCAGCCCCAGTTCGCGCTGGATGGCGCGAATCTGTTCGCGCAGGTGCTTGCGGATACGCGCATCCAGAGCCGAGAGCGGCTCGTCGAGCAGCAGCAGGCGGGGGCGGGTCACCAGCGAACGGGCCAGGGCCACGCGCTGGCACTGGCCGCCAGAAAGCTGGTGCGGGTAGCGCCCGGCAAAACTGCCAAGCTCCACCAGCTCCAGGGCCTCACGGACCCGGGCCTGCCTCTCGTCGGCCTTGGTCTTCTGCATGCGCAGGCCAAAGGCGACGTTCTGTTCCACGGTCATGTTGGGAAACAGCGCATAGCTCTGGAACACCATGCCGATGCCGCGCTTCTGCGGGCTGACGGGCACCAGGTCCTGGCCGTCGAGCAGGATCCGGCCGCTGTCCACCGGGGTGAGGCCGGCGATGCAACGCAGCAGGGTCGACTTGCCGCAGCCGGAAGGGCCCAGCAGGGTGACGAACTCGCCGCGTTCGATCTGGCAGTCGATGTCGTGGAACACCGGGCTGCCGGCATAGCTTTTGTGCAGTTTCTGTACGCTGACGAAGCTCATGTCAGGATTTGTCCTTGTTCAGGCGATTGGCGACCCAGGTCAGCACCAGCACGAAGGCGAAGTAGGAGATCACCAGTGCACTGTTGAAATGGCCGCTGCTGTTGCGCATGTTGTTCAGATAGACCTGCAAGGTCTCGTAGCGTGTACCCACCAGCAGGTTGGCGAAGACGAATTCCCCGAACAGGAAGGAAAACGACAGCAGCAATGCCACCATCAGGCCCTTGCGCAGGTTCGGCAGCACCACCAGGAATGCAGCCTGCCAGGTACTGGCGCCGAGCAGTTGGGCGGCGTCCATCAGGTCGCGCAGGTTGATCGCCTGCAGGTTGTTGGTGATGGCCCGGTACATGAAGGGCAGGGCGATGGTGAAGTAGCAGCCGATCAGGATCCACGGCGTACCGACCATGGCCATCGGACCGCTGCCATACAGCTGCAGCAGGCCCACCGAGGACACCACCGGTGGTACGGCGAACGGCAACAGGATGAGGATGTTCATCAGCGCGTCCAGCCGCGGGAAGTGGTAATGCACCACGAACAGCAACGGCAGGATCAGCACCACCGACAGCACCAGCGCGCCCACACACACCAGCAGCGACTGGCCGAAGGCCGCGAGAAAGCGCGGCTCGCTCCACAGCGCCAGGTACCACTTGAAGGTCAGGCCACTGGGCAGCAGGCTCGCCGACCAACTGGTGGCCAGGGAATAGAGCAGGGTGCCGGCCAAGGGCAGCAGCAGGATGATGAACAGCAGGTACACCACGACCCGATGGTAGAGGCTGGTGCGAGGTTCAGCGCGCATGGTAGCTCCTCTTGAGCAGCCATTGATGGACCACGGTGACCAGGGTCATCAGCCCTACCAGCACCATGGCCAGGGCACTGGCCAGGTTCGGGTCCAGGGTGATGTCGCCGGCCACCAGGGCGGCGATACGGATCGGCAGTACGTTGAAGTTGCCGGTGGTCAGGGCGTAGACCGTGGCGTAGGCGCCCAGGGCGTTGGCCAGCAGGATCACGAACGTTCCCAGCAGCGCTGGCGCCAGCACCGGCAGGCCGATGTGCCGCCAGAACTGCCAATGGTTGGCGCCCAGCAGCGCCGCAGACTCACGCCAATCTTCACGCAGGGCATCGAAGGCCGGGTAGAGCAGCAGCACGCCGAGGGGAATCTGGAAGTAGGTGTACACCAGGATCAGGCCACTCTTGGAGTAGATGCTGAAATCCTCCAACAGGCCCACCTGCTTGAGCAGCAGGGTCAAGGCTCCGTTGAAACCCAGCAGAATGATGAAGGCGAACGCCAGTGGCACGCCGGCGAAGTTGCTGGTCATGTTGGCGAAGGCGCTGACGAAATCGCGCAGGCGTGAGTCCACCTGGCGCAGGGAATAGGCGCCCAGGGTAGCGATGATGATGCCGAAAAGGCTCGACCAGAAGCTGATCTCCAGGCTGCGCTGCAGCGCCTGCAGGTAGAACTTGGAAGCAAAGACCTTGCTGAAGTTGTCCAGGCCCCAACCACTCTCACTCTGCAGGCTGTTGATGGCCACCCAGGCCAATGGCGCGATCTGGAAAACGACGAAGAATACGGCGAACGGAAGCAGGCAGAGCAGGGCCAGGTAGCGACCACGTTGGCTGGCATTCACTTGAGCAGCTCCCTGCACACGGGTTTGTCATGGGCTGCTCCGAGCAGCTCGCAGATCGTGCCGCACAATTCGGTCTGCAAGGGCGTGGCCGCAGGGTCCAGGCTGAATGCCTCGCCAAACACGAACAAAGGCACCTCGCGTTCCTCGGCCAGCAGGCCATTGTGCGAGCGGTCGTTGTTCATGCCATGGTCGGCGGTCACCAGCACCTGATAGCCCTCTTGCAACCACAGCGGCAGGTAGTCGGCCAGCAAGATATCGACGCTGCGGGCGGCATTGCGGTACTGGCTGCTGTCCAGGCCATGGCGGTGCCCGGCGTCGTCGATGTTCATCGGGTGCACCAGCAGGAAGTTCGGTGCATGGCGCCGGCGCAGGTATTCGGCATCGGCCAGCAGGTGCGAGTCTGGATAGTGGTCGGCGTAATAAAACAGGCCGTGCTGGATAGGCAGCTTTGGCGCGTGGGTGTGACGGTCGCGCAGTGGGTCGAAGGGCGAGCGGTTGTACAGCTCGCTGAACCAGTGATAAGCGGCCGCCGCGGTCCCCAGGCCCGCTTCGCGGGCGTAATGGAAGACACTGCGTTGGTTGGACAAGCGCGTGATGTTGTTGTGCACGATGCCGCTGTCGATCGGCGCAACGCCCGTGAGAATGCACTCGTACAGCGGACGTGACAGCGATGGCAGCTCGCATTCCACGCGGTAAAGCGCGGCGCGGTCAGCCTCGACGTAGGCATGCAGATGACCCATGGCGTGATGGGCCACCTGATGGTTGAGGCCGTCGAGCAGGACCAGGATGACGTTGTGTTGCATGGTGGCTCCAATCTTGACTGCATCGCCCTCTTCGCAGGTAAACCCGTTCCCACAGGAGCAGCACAGGACGCTGTGGAGGCGGGGTTACCCACGAAAGGGCCGGTTCGGGCACTAGGCACATACAGACCCTAGCGATCCAGCCGCCTTACTCCATTTCGATGATCACTTGCTCCTGCCACATCTGCGGCAGCTTCTTGGAGGTGGCCTCCCAGGCCTCGGCGTTCTTGATCGGTTGGGCGGCGCCGTACTGCTCGTTCGGCAGCAACTTGGCCTGCACCTCGGCCGGCAGCTTCAGGTGCTCGGCGCGAATCGGACGGGCGTGGCCGATGGCGAGGTTGGTCTGGCCGGCATCACTGAAGATGTACTCACGCGTCAACTTGGCGGCGTTGGGGTGCTTGGCGTACTTGTTGATGATAGTGGTGTAACCGGAGATCACCGAGCCGTCGGACGGGATCAGAACCTCGAAGCGCTTGGGATCGATCTGTTCGCGGTAGCTCAGGCCGTTGAAGTCCCACACCACGCCGACTTCCACTTCCCCCTTCTCCAGGGTCTGGATGGTCGGGTTGGCCAGCGACAGGCGCTTTTGCTGGGCCAGCTTGGTGAACAACTGCAGGCCCGGCTGGAGGTTGCTCTCGTCGCCTTTATAGGCGATGGCCGCGGCGAGTACGCCGTTGGCGGCCTGGGCGGCGGTGCCTACGTCGCCGATGGCGACCTTGTACTTGCCTTTTTCCAGGTCATGCCAGGTTTTCGGACGTTCGCCTTCCTTGACCAGGTCCTTGTTGATGATGAACGCAATGGTACCGGTATAGGCCAGGGCCCAATGGCCGTCCTTGTCCTTGGCCCACTCTGGGACCTGGTCCCAGGTGCTGGGTTTGTACGGCTGGGTCACGCCCTTGGTGGCGGCGATGGGGCCGAAGGCGGCGCCCACGTCACCGATGTCGGCACTGGCGTTGTCCTTTTCGGCGTCGAACTTGGCGATCTCCTGCGCCGAGCTCATGTCGGTGTCGCTGTGCTTGAGTCCATATTTACTGGCAAGGTCCGCCCAGGTGCCTTTCCAGTTGGCCCAGGCATCGGGCATGCCCACGCTGTTGATGGTGCCTTCCTTGCGGGCGGCATCTTCCAGGGCCTTGAGGTCGGTATCGGCGGCCATGGCCGAGGTGCACAGGGCGATGGCCGAGCCCAGCAGTGACGCCATGAAGAACTTTTTCATCCGAAGCTCCTTTGGTGGGGCCTTGCAGTGTTGTTTTAGGAAAACCTTTCGCTCGCGAACCTTTGGTCTAGGTCAGCAAACCTCGAGCCAAGGTAGGCCGGTTGCGTGACAGTTTGATGTACGGGCAGGGCCGCAAGCCTGTGATGCAGGCCTTGGCACTACAGCGTAGACCAGATCGTAGGCCTTTATTCGCAAGGCCTTGCTCGTTTCCCGCGCCAGCACTGGTAGTCTTTGTCACGGGATGTTCATCAGCCGTCCCTAGGCTTGCACTATTCTCCAATTGCCCAACATTGGGGCTGGACTAGTCCATATAGGTAACCCTTGATGCACTCGACGCCACCGCGCGCGGTAACAGCCATCTGTCATGCCTTGCAGGAACAGATCGAACACGGCCTGCTGGCACCGGGCGGCAAGCTGCCGGCCGAGCGCAAGCTCAGTGAGGTGTTCGACACCACGCGTATCACCCTGCGCGAGGCGCTGGTGCAGCTGGAAGCCCAGGGGCTGATCTATCGCGAGGAGCGGCGGGGCTGGTTCGTGGCGCCTGAGCGGTTGACCTATGACCTGATCGAGCGCAGTCACTTCCATGCCATGGTTCGGGCGCAGGGGCGGGTGCCCAGTACTGAATTGCTGTCGGCGCGTTTGCAACCGGCCTCGGCGGCGATCTGTGCGCGGTTGCGCTTGCCGGCGTTGTCCAGCGTGGTGCAGATCTGCCGTTTGCGGCGCATCGACGGGCGTGCGGTGCTGTATGCCGAGCATTACCTGAACCCTAAGTACTTTCCCGGCATCCTGGAGTTGGATCTCGGCCAGTCGCTGACCGAGATCTATGCGCGGGTGTACGGGATCGCCTATGGGCGGGTGTGTTTCGAAATCCTGCCGACCGCTTTGCCAGCGCCGGCTGCCGCAGCCCTCAAGGTCTCAGCGGGTAGCCCGGGGTTGCATGTCACCCGGGTCAACAGCGATCAGCATGGGAATCTGATCGACTGTGACCTGGAGTATTGGCGGCATGATGCGATTCGGATTCGGGCTGAGGCGGGGTGAGTTCAGGCGTTGGGGTACCGCCGACCTTGCATGCCGCAGGCCGGCGGGGCGGGTTGTTGCAACCGTTTAATTTAATTTAGGACGAAGCCTTTTCTCGTACTTAACGTACAGTTCGTTAAGTTTATCCAGTTCGGCCAAGGCTGCCTGGTAAGGCTTATCGAGCTCCGATCTTCCCACCCATGCATCAGGGTTGAACGGGTCATTGTTCAATGTAATGGAAAGCTCTCGTGGGCCATCGGATTTGAAAGGCCATATCCTGCTTCTACGGATGCGCATGCTGCTGAGCTTTCCGAATTGCGCGTCTATTCTTGAGTAAATGGCATCAAGGGCGCCTCTTGCGTTTTCTACTTGAGCGGGTATGTCGCGGGCTATTGCATATTTCGTGGCAACGGTTATCGAATTGTGCACTTCCTTGGCAACTTTTATCGCTTTTGAAACAGGAAGGGTAGTAGGAAGTTCTGGCAGACCCACATGCTCCGCTCCAGTATTTACACCCTCGGTTACAGTGTTGTCGGTCACTTTTTCATTGAATTTTTCTGCGTTTAATTCTTTTTTCCGGAGATTTTTAAATTTATGCCAGAGGCCACCTGAGGCCGTTTCCTTTATATTTTTTGCCATGTTGAGGTTTGGCGTCAACTCAGCCTGCGGAAGTATCTTCTCTGCCGCTTTCTTTATAATCGTTTTCCCGACGAACGCTCCTGCGCTAGCCCCCATGGTTGCGCCTGCAGCGGCGCCTGGAACGTTGGCGATAACCCCTCCTACAGCGCCTCCTATAGCACCTCCGGCTACACCGCCCAGGAGGCCGCCGGCCGTGCCAATGACCGTAGCGAGTGCTTCCAAAAGAATCGACATCAACACGTAAATAATCCGGCTTTCGGTTTGGCTTCGCATATAGTCTTGAATTTGAAGCCTCGTATTACGAATCATACTGGGTGCGCTCTTCAGCGCTTGGAACTCATGGTAATACCCTTCGGCATTCAGCCCGTTGTTGTCTTTTAAGGACGTCGGGTTGTTTCGTACCATTCGGTATAGATTAAGCCCATCGACCGTGCCGGCGGGGTCTGTACTGAGCCAGCGCCCTAGCCAGGGTTGGTAATAGCGATAGCCGTAATAATAGAGTCCCGTGGCATCGCGCTCTTTCCCGGAGTAACGCACGGTCTTGTAATCGGCTTCTGTCTGGTTGCGGGCAGTCCATACCGCAGAACCGCCGTAGGGGTAGTGCTCTTCATAGCTGATGATTTGACCGTCGCTATCGAGTTCGAGCCCGACGCTGTCTATGAGATTGGAATAGCCGTAGCGCAGCGAGTCATTGCTGACACCTGGCGGTGTGCCGATTTCCCAGTGCAGTAATCGGGCCTGAGCATTACCGGCTTCGCCGACGGTAATTATGTGAAGCCGTTCTTTTATCGCATCGTCCCTGAAGCGGGCGCGCACTTCCAACCCAGGCAAATAAAGTACATATCCCGTTTGGGCGCCTGCCTGTTGGGCGTTGTATTTGGCGATCCGTTGGCCGTCTGCACCGTAGCGGTAGCTTTCCTGGTCGACGGCGCTTTCATCACCGGCCTGTGGCACGACCTTGTCGAGCTGCCCGCGGGGCGTCCAATGAAGGGATTGGCCAGGTTGCAGTTGCAACTGATTGCCCGCTGCATCGAACAAGGCATCGACCTTTGCAGGGTCTTCGGTCAGCGACTGCAATACCGCCCGGTTGCTGCGGTTGGACACTGTCATGTCCAGGGTGTAGCTGTTGTTGGAGGCAGGGGCGCTGTGGGAGATACGCGTCAGGTTGCCCGCGCGATCGTATTGGTAACGACGTGTGTAGTTGGTATAGGCCCCATCGTTTGTCGGGAGGGGAATGGTGGGGGAGGTGGGCCTAGGGCCTTGGCGGGGCATATCGGCCATTTCACGGCCGCTGGCGGCGATCAATTGATAGAGGCTGTCATACTCATAGCGATTGATCGGAACGACCTTCTGATTACGCCAGAACCGCGTCGCCTCCGCATCATTGTGCACACTCAGGATATTACCGACGGGGTCATACTCGTAGCGTATGTCTTGCAGGACTTTCGCCTCGCTGCGCCCGGCTCGTCGTTCGATCTTGCTGCCTAGAAGGCGCTGCGTCCGTTGTTCGTAGGTGTAGGTGGTAATGACGCCATTGCCCTGTTCTTCCCGCAGTTTTTGCCCAGAGGCTGAATATGTCACGGACTTCAAGATGACGTGTGTCGTTCCGCCCTTCATGGTCAGCCGACTGCTGCTCAGCATGCCGGCTATGTCGTACGACTGGCGTTGAACATGCCCGAGCGCATCACGTTGTTCGATAGAGGCGCCCGTAGCATCGATACGATATGACGTAGTGAAAGTGTCCGGTGCCAGGAGTCTGCCCCAGGCTGATTCGTCCTGCCCCTGCCAATCGGCTTCGGCACCTTCTACCAGCAACTTTTGGGTCGAGGAGAGTACTGTAGCGGTTAAGCCGACACTGTCGGTCTGCCGACAACCTGCTGCGTCATAGTGGCGTACGCATTGGCCTGCAAGGTTTTGATTCTTGGCCTCTTGGGTGTTGCCGCCCCAGACCAAGCGTTCTGTGATGCGCGGAGGCGCTTCGGCGATTTGCTCAGTGACGTGTAGCAATCGCCCCGCAAGCGATGCGTCTTCATAGTGCCAGCGATGGAGAGCGTCTGTGGCACCGATGCTCAGGCATGGGCGGCCCTGAACATCGTTGAGCGAGAGGGTGTTGCCCGCATCGACGCTCTCGATATGCAGGATCTCGCCGACCAGCGAAGTCTGAAACCGGTTGTTGGGTTGGGTTGTTGCATCAACGAGCTGGCGCTCATGGAGGCGAGGATCGATGCTGTGTTCAAGCTGCCCAATAGCGTTGAATCGATGGCGGGTAATGCGCTCATCCAATTGTGTGGGCGTATCGGGATGGCGATGATAAGCGATTTCGCGGATACCTAATCCGCGATTGTCTCGCACGATGACCGTAGGCGTTCCGTTATGAAGTGAATGGTCAATGTGTCTCAACTTGCAGTTACCTTGATCATGTTGATTTTTCCCATCCCTAGAGGGAAATGAAGAATCAGCTTGATTCGGCTGTATCGCGTACTGCTAGTCGGACAATACTGTTTGACCTGGTGGAAAAGCCGCTAATGGCGGCATCCATTTCATACTCGGATGGGCATCAATCGGCGGTCCCACCCCCACCCGCCGTCACGACCTGCACCGACAGCCGTGGCGTCGCCAGATCCAGCCCTGCTTCATCGAGCTGGCGCTTCAAGGCCAGGTTGAATGCCCGTGATACTTCCCATTGCTTGATGGGTGCCGTCTTGAATCGCGCCCGCAGGATCGCCGATCCCGACTCGAAGCTTTCCACGCCTTGCAGTTCCAGAGGCGACCAGATGTTGCGACGCATCAACGGGTCGTTGCGCAGTTTTTGCCCTACTTCACGAATCAGGGTGATCGCTTGGTCGATCGCCATGCTATGGGGAATGGCCACCCGGAAAATCGCATAGCCGAACTCCCGCGAGTAGTTCTTGATGCTCTTGATCTCGCTGAAGGGGATGGTGTGCACGATGCCGTCGATGTCCCGCAGCCGCACGGTGCGGATGGTCAGGCCCTCGACCGTGCCCAGGTGACCGCCGACATCCACGTAGTCATCGATGGCCAGAGAGTCTTCAATGATGATGAACAGGCCCGTGATCAGGTCGGCCACCAGTGATTGGGCGCCGAAACCGATCGCCAGGCCGATGACGCCAGCACCGGCGAGCAGCGGGGTGACGTTCATGCCCATGTTGGCCAGGGCGACGATTACCGCGATGATGAAGATCGCTACGAACATCACGTTGCGGATCAGCGGCATCATGGTCTGTGCCCGGGCATTGGCCAGGCCCCGGCGTGAACGCACCAGTGCATGGTGCACGGCGGTATCGGCCAGGATCCACACCAGCCAGGCCGCGATCATGGTCCCGGCCAGCCCCACCAGGCGCATGCTCACTTCATGCCCGTCGCCCTCGGCGAAATTGATCATCGACAGGCCCCAGACCCGCAGGCCCAGTTCGATGAACACCAACCAGATGCACAGGTGCACCAGGGCGTAGGCGAAGTTGCGCAGGCGCTCGGCGTACACCTCCTGGCGGCGGTTGGCGCGCTTGGGGTTGGCCGCGTGCCGGCGCACCAGGCCATTGAGCACCATGCACACCACCACCAGCACCGTGCACATCAGCGACTGGCGCAAAGCCGTGCTGGTGTCACCGGCCGAGACGAACGTGGCGAACAGCGAGACAGCCACCAGGATCAGCGCCGGCACGAACCAGAAGCTGCCGAGGATCTCGATGGTGTCGCTCAGGGTTCGGCGGGTCAGGCGGCGCGATAGCGGCTGGTTGCGAATCAAATGGGCGATGGGGCGACGAAAACGCAGGATGAACAGGCCGGTGCATACGGCGGCCACCACGTTGGCCAGGGTCGCCAGGGCATGGGCCAGATGACTGCCCAGGGCGGTGGTCATGCGCGGGTCGCTCATCGCTTCGCCAAAGGCTGCGAAGCTGCCGATCAGCCACAGCGGGCGGAATGCCTGGTGGCGCAGAATGTACAGGGCACGGTGGCGATGCGGGCCGTCGAGCAGCGAGAAGGCGATCACGCAGATCGCCGAGAACAGGGTGCCGACCACCAAGGCATAGGCCAGGACCATGGCCAATGACTTGCCCAAAGAAGAGGGCAGGGCGAAGCTCAGGTAGACCGTGAACACCAGGGCCACCATCCAGGGGCCCAGCTTGCGCAAGGCAAAGCGGACCAGGTCCCAGGTGCGCGGGTGTTGCGGCAGTTCTTCGGTCAGGCCGAAGCGCAGGCGTACGCGGTGGCCGATCCAGTTGAAGGCGTAGGCGAGCAGACTCCAGACAGCGATGATCGCGGCGAAGCCGAACAGGATGGCGGGCCATTGATGCACGGGCACCACCAGCGCTACCAGTTCCTCTTGAGCCTGGTCGATTTCCAGCGACCAGCGTCGGAACGGGCTGGCGTCGCCGCTGAATTGCTTTTCCAGGTCGTGCAGCGCGCCGCCGATCAACCCGAGCACGCCCTGTTCGACGGTCGGTTGCGACTGTTTGGTGGCATCACGCAGCTTTTTCAGGTCGGCCAGCAGCTTGGCGCGTTGCTGGTCGTTTTCCAGGTTCTTGATCACCTCATCGAGGGATTTACCCAAGGGTTCGGTCGCTTCCGGCTGCGCAGACGCGCTGGAACCGAGCAGGCTTGGCAGGCCCGCCGCCTGGACCGGGGTGATGAACACGAGCAACAGCAGGAACAGGCAACGCAGGAGTGCAGGCACCGGGAAATCTACCTCAGGTCAAACGATTGACCGAGTGTAGAGGTTTATGAGGGCAGTTGCTCCAGGATCTTCCAGCAAGTGAGACCGAAGATACCCAGGGTTCCGATCCACATCATCAGTACGCCGATATTGCGTTCGCGCAGGCTGAAACCGATGGTCAGCAGCAGCAGGAACAGGAAGACCGGCAAGAACAGCGACAGGAACGTCATGGACAGGAATCCTTCTGAAAGTCAGGGCCATGCTCTAAGCATAGCGGCTCGGGGCGCAGGCGGGATTGATCGGGGACAGGTATCGAGAGTGCCGACAGGCTATCGATAGGCGTTGGCGAAGGGCCGCTAAGCGGCCCCTGGCCCTCTCACGGCAATTCGCGGCTACGGTAGAACGCAGTGAGCACCTTCACCAGATGCGCCAGGTCATGGCTGCCGCACAGCTCGCGGATCGAGTGCATGGCGAAGGTCGGCAGGCCGATGTCGACCGTGCGCACGCCCAGGTGGCTGGCGGCGATCGGGCCGATGGTCGAGCCGCAACCCATGTCGCTGCGTACCACGAAGCTCTGTACCGGCACTTCCTCGGCCATGCACAGGTGACGGAAGAAGCCTGCGGTTTCGCTGTTGGTGGCGTAGCGCTGGTTGTTGTTGACCTTGATCACCGGCCCGGCGTTGAGCTTGGGCCCGTGGTTGCCGTCGTGCTTGTCGGCGTAGTTGGGGTGCACGCCGTGGGCGTTGTCAGCCGAGACCATCAGCGAGCGCTGGATGGTGCGAACGTAGTCATCGCCATCGGGCAGCAGGCGCTGCAGGGTCTGCTCGAGCATCGGGCCGTCGGCGCCGCAGGCCGAACAGGAGCCGACTTCCTCGTGGTCATTGCACACCAGCACGCAGGTCTCTTCACTGTCTGCCGTCAGCAGGGCCTGCAGGCCTGCGTAGCAGGAGAGCAGGTTGTCCAGACGGGCAGCGGCGATGAAGTCGCCATTCAGTCCGATCAGCGCGGCGTCCTGGGTGTTGTAGAAGCTCAGTTCGTAATCCAGCACCACGTCGGCATTGAGGTCGTGTTCGCGGGCCAATTGTTCGGTGAGCAGTGCGCGGAAGTCCACCCGCTCGTCACCGGCCACCTGGGCCAGGATGGGGGGCAGTTCCAGCTGAGGGTTGATCGCCCAGCCTTCGTTGGCAGTGCGGTTGAGGTGGATGGCGAGATTCGGGATCACCGCGATCGGCAGCTTGAAGTCCACCAACTGGCTCTCGACCTTGCCATCGCGACGGAAGGTGACCCGGCCTGCCAACGACAGGTCGCGGTCGAACCAGGGAGCGAGCAGAGCACCACCGTAGACTTCGACGCCCAGTTGCAGGAAACCGTGGCGTTGCAGTTCAGGTTGCGGCTTGACCCGCAGGCATGGGCTGTCGGTGTGGGCGCCGACCATGCGGATACCGCCGAGCAAGGGCGATTGCTTGCCCAGCTTGATGGCGATGATCGAGGAGTCGTTGCGGGTCACGTAATAGCGGCCGCCCGGCACCGTGGCCCAGCTGTCGCGCTCGTCCAGGCGCTGGTAGCCGGCGGCCTCCAGACGTTGGGCGAGGCTCGCGGTGGCATGGAAAGGCGTCGGGGAGGCCTTGAGGAAATCGATCAGGCCGGCATTCAGGGAATCGCGCATAACTCACTCCAGACAGCAGTGGCGCGAGTTTAGCGCAGTTGCCCAGGAATTTGTGGGGCGCTCTTCGCAGGTAAACCCGCACAGGTTCTGCGGTGCTCTGCGTAACACCGTTGTATCGGTGGGTGTGGGTTTACCCGCGAAGAATCCAGCGCAGGAGGCTCAGAACGGCGCGGGGCACTCGAACTTCAACCGCTCGCCCGTCACCGGGTGGGTGAAGCTCAGCATGCTCGCATGCAGGCACAGGCGATCATGAGCCGCCAGGGCCTCGGGGTTGGCATACAGGCGATCGCCCAGCAGCGGGTGGCCGATCGACAACATGTGCACACGCAACTGGTGCGAGCGCCCGGTGATCGGGGTCAGCTCCACCCGGCAGTATTCGCCACAGCGCTCTACGACGCGCCAGAAGGTCAGGGCATGCTTGCCCTGCTCGTGGTCCACCACATGACGTGGCTTGGTCGGCGGGTCGTAGCGCAGGGGAAGGTCGATGCTGCCGCTGTCCAGCGCCGGCTGACCCCAGCACAGCGCGGTGTAGGCCTTTTCGGTTTCGCGGTCATGGAACTGGCGCGAAAGCTCGCGGTGGCTGTCGGCATCGCGGGCCAGCAGGATGATGCCGGAGGTTTCCCAGTCCAGCCGATGAACGATCAGCGCATCGGGGTAGCCGTTCTGCTGCAGGCGGGTGATCAGGCAGTCCTTGTTGTCCTCGGCGCGACCAGGCACCGACAGCAGCAGGGTCGGCTTGTTGACCACCAGGATGGCGGCGTCTTCATGGAGGATCTGGACGTTCGACAGCGGCATTGCAAAGTCTCTTTTGAAAGCACTGTGGGAGCGGACTTGTCCCACGATTACGTCAGCCTGGGCTGGCACAATCGCGGGACAAGCCCGCTCCCACAGGGGCGACCCGAAATCGCTGAATCAGCGATCGGGCAGGGTGATGTTCAGCTCCAGGATCGAGCAGCTACCCTGGTTCTCAAGCTCGATATGCACGTCGTCGCTGCCGATGTTCACGTACTTGCGGATCACTTCCAGCAGCTCTTTCTGCAGGGCTGGGAGGTAATCCGGCTCGCTACGCTGGCCGCGTTCGTGCGCCACGATGATCTGTAGACGCTCTTTCGCTACCGACGCGCTGCTTTGTTTCTGTCTGCCACGAAAGAAGTCAAAAAGGTTCATGGTTTATTTGCCTCCAAACAGGCGCGCGAAGAATCCTTGCTTCTGCACATCGATGAACCGCAGTGGCTTCTCTTTGCCCAGCAGGCGGTCGACAGTGTCGCTGTATGCCTGACCGGCATCGCTCTGGTCGTCCAGGATCACTGGAATACCTTGGTTGGAGGCCTTGAGCACGGCCTGGGACTCGGGGATCACACCCTTGAGCTTGATCGCCAGGATCTCTTCGACGTCGGCGATGCTGAGCATTTCGCCCTTTTCGACGCGCTCAGGGTGATAGCGGGTGATCAGCAGGTGTTCCTTGATCGGGTCTTCGCCGTTCTCGGAGCGGCGCGACTTGCTCGACAGGATGCCCAGCATGCGGTCGGAGTCACGAACCGAGGAGACTTCAGGGTTGGTCACCACGATGGCCTCGTCGGCGAAGTACATCGCCAGATGAGCGCCTTTCTCGATACCGGCCGGGGAGTCGCAGATGACGAAGTCGAAGGACTCCTTGAGCTCCATCAGGACCTTCTCGACGCCTTCCTGGGTCAGGGCGTCCTTGTCGCGGGTCTGGCTGGCTGCCAGCACGAACAGGTTTTCCAGGCGCTTGTCCTTGATCAGGGCCTGCTGCAGGTTGGCTTCGCCGTTGACCACGTTGACGAAGTCATACACCACGCGGCGCTCGCAGCCCATGATCAGGTCGAGGTTACGCAGACCCACGTCGAAGTCGACGATGACAGTCTTATAGCCACGCAGTGCGAGGCCGGTACCGATAGCGGCGCTGGTGGTGGTCTTGCCCACCCCCCCCTTGCCGGAAGTAACCACGAGAATCTTGGCCAAGGTGTTTCACCCCTAAATAAACGGGACGCGTGTCCCTGCAAATACAAAAAACGGCAACAGGAAAAAAGTTGCGCTAAAAATGCCGGCAAGTATCCGTTAAAGACGGGTGATGTTCAACACATCGCCGGACAGGCTGATCTGCACGCCAGCCCCCCACAGCGGGTCGCGGCGCAGGTCTTCGCAGACCTTGTACTGGCCGGCGATGGAGACCATCTCCGCGGTCATCTGCTGGCAGAAGATCCGGGCCCGGGTGTTGCCCTTGATGCCGGCCAGCGCACGACCGCGCATGGCGCCGTACACATGGATATTGCCATCGGCGAGAAGTTCCGCACCGGGGCTGACCGAGGCAGTCACGATCAGGTCGCCGCCCTGGGCGTAGATCTGTTGGCCGCCGCGTACTGGCGTGGTGATGATGCGGGTGGGGCGAACTTCAGGCTCAGCCGGTGGCGGCGGTGGGGCCGGCGCAGGTTCGGGCTTCTTCACCTCAGGCTCCGGTTCCAGTGGCCGTTCGCGCGCACCGGAGGGCGGCAACACCGGCAGGTCGATGGCGATCGCCGCGGCGATGTCCTCGATCCGGCTGGCCCGCACGGCCAGCGTGCGCAGGCCGTGGTGGCGGCACACGCGCATCAGGCCGGGCAGGTCGATCGCCCCGCTGTCGGTCGGCAGCTTGTCCAGGGCCAGCACCAAGGGGGTGTTGCTGAAGAAGTTGGGGGCCTGGGCCACTTTCGCCGCCAGTTGCCGGTCGAGGGCTTCGAGGTCGTTGCGCGCCAGTTCCAGCACAGTGATGGCAAGCATGCTGCCCTTGAGCTGGAAGACGGGTGCGGTATCGGAGGTCTGGTTGAGGCTCATGGTCTGCATAGACGGCTTGTTGCGAAAAAAGTGCCCTGACTTATAACGATAAGACCCGTTGGCCGCAACCGCAGGCGAACCGATGTAGAATGGCCACCTTTGTCTTGCCGGAAGCTTCAATGGAACGCCCGCGTTTTCGTCCGTATTTTCTTCACCCACGATTCTGGGGCCTTTGGTTGGGCCTCGGCCTGCTGTGGCTGGTGGCCCAGTTGCCCTACCGGGCCCTGCTCGCCTTGGGCCGGGCCCTGGGCGCGCTGATGTATCGGGTCGCCGGTGAGCGCCGGCGTATCGCCGCGCGCAATCTGGAGCTGTGTTTCCCCGAGCTGTCGCGCGACGAACGGCAACATCTGCTCAAGGAAAACTTCGCCTCCACCGGCATCGCCTTTTTCGAGATGGCCATGAGCTGGTGGTGGCCCAAGCCGCGCCTGGCCCGCCTGGCCCATATCGAAGGTCTGGAGCACCTGCAGGCCGCCCAGCGCGACGGTCAGGGAGCGATCCTGATGGCCGTGCACTTCACCACCCTGGAAATCGGCGCCGCCTTGTTGGGGCAGGCCCATACCATCGACGGCATGTACCGCGAACACGGCAACCCGCTGTTCGACTACGTCCAGCGCCGCGGTCGCGAGCGTCACAACCTCGATTCGCTGGCGGTGGAGCGCGACGATGTGCGTGGCATGCTCAAGCTGCTGCGTGGCGGCCGAGCCATCTGGTACGCCCCGGACCAGGACTACGGCGCCAAACAGAGTATCTTCGTGCCGTTGTTCGGCATTCAGGCCGCGACCGTCACGGCGACCACCAAATTCGCTCGCCTGGGCAAGGCCCGGGTGATCCCCTTCACCCAGAAGCGCCTGGAGGATGGCAGTGGCTATCGCCTGGTGGTCCATCCGCCGCTCGAGGACTTCCCTGGCGAGACCGAAGAGGCCGATTGCCTGCGCATCAACCAGTGGGTCGAAGGTGTGCTGCGTGAATGTCCGGAGCAATACCTGTGGGCGCACCGGCGCTTCAAGTCGCGTCCGCCAGGAGAGCCGCGGCTTTATGACAAGAAAAAACGCTGATCACGGATGACAACGATGGCTCCGCTTCCCACCACCGGGCTGATTCTTTCTGGCGGCGGCGCCCGTGCCGCCTACCAGGTGGGGGTGCTGGCCGGCATCGCCGAGCTGTTGCCGCCCGGCGCAGCCAACCCGTTCCCGGTGATCGTCGGGACCTCGGCGGGCGCCATCAATGCCGTCACCCTGGCCAGCGGGGCCACGCGCTTCACAGAGGCGGTGCAGCGCCTGACGAGCTTCTGGCAGAACTTTCGCAGCCATCTTGTGCTGCGCAGCGACTGGCCCGGTGTCATCCGCCAGGCCAGCCGCTTCGTCAGCCACAGTTTGTTGGGTGTCGGCGGCCAGGTCCCGGTGGCGCTGCTCGATAGCAGCCCGTTGCGGGGCCTGCTGCAATCCCATCTGGACCTCGATGGGATCGGCCATTCCCTGGCTGCCGAGCAATTGAGAGCCGTGGCGATCACCGCCTTCGGCTATGAGTCGGGCCAGGCGGTGACGTTCTATCAGGGGCGTGGCACCATCGAGCCTTGGTTGCGACACCGGCGAATCGGCGTTCCGACTTCCCTGACCATCGAGCACCTGCTGGCGAGCTCGGCGATCCCCTTGCTGTTCGCCCCGGTCAAGCTCGACGAGGAATACTTCGGCGACGGCGCGGTGCGCCAGTCAGCACCGATCAGCCCTGCGCTGCACCTGGGGGCCAGCCGGGTGCTGGTGGTCGGGGTCAGCGGCAACCCGCAGCGGCCTTCGGCACCGATGCCGAACCAGCGGGTGTTCAGTGGGCAGCAACCAAGCCTTGCGCAGATCGGCGCGCACATGCTCAACAGCACCTTCATCGACAGCCTCGAGGATGACATCGAGTTGCTCCAGCGCCTGAACCACCTCAGCCACTTGCTGCCTGCCCACCTGAATGCGCGGCGCCTGGGTCTGGCGCCCATCGAGGTGTTGGTGGTGGCGCCCAGTCAGCCGCTGGACGAGATCGCCGCCCGACATCGTCGTGAATTACCGGCGGCGTTGCGCCTGTTCCTGCGCGGGCCGGGAGCGACCCGTACCAGCGGCGCGGGGGTATTGAGCTATTTGCTGTTCGAGGCCAGCTACTGCAGCGAGCTGATCGAGCTGGGGCGTAAGGATGCCTTGGCCAAGCGGCGGGAGTTGTGTCAATTCCTGGGGTTGAGTCCCCCTTGACGCTGGCGAGGGCTGCGCCCTCGATTCGCGGGTAAACCCGCTCCCACAAGGTTCAGCGGTGCTCCCAATGGCATTGCTGTGCCCTCGATTTGAGGGTAAAGCTGCTCCATAGGTTTTGCGGTGCTCCCAATATCACCGCCGTAGTGGGAGCGGGTTTACCCGCGAAAAGCTCTGGGGCGCCTTACTCGGCGATCTGCAGCTTGCGCGCTTGGGTATACACGTAGCGCACCTTCTCGTACTCGAACGGCGAATTCAGCTGCCCATAGCGGAAGTTGGTGGTATAGCGCTTGTCCACCGCGCGCAGCACGGTTATCTCCGGGTGGTCGCTGCTGGCTTCAGCGACGTTAAGGTAGTTCACCTCACGTTCGCCTACGTAATCCACCGCAAGGCCGGTGGTGTCGCGCAGGTTCGACGGCCCCAGGATCGGCAGCATGATGTACGGCCCGTCAGGCACCCCATAGAAGCCCAGGGTCTGGCCGAAGTCCTCGCTCTGGCGTGGCAGGCCCATCTTGGTCGCCGGATCCCACAAGCCACCCACGCCAATGATGGTGTTGAACATCAGACGTGCGGTGATCTCGGCCGAACGCTTGACCTTGAGTTGCAACACGCTGTTGAACAGGTTGGGCACATCGCCCAGGTTGTTGAAGAAATTGCTCACCCCAGTGCGCACGAAGCGTGGGGTGACGTAGCGGTAGCCATCGACGACCGGCAACATCACCCACTGGTCGAAGCGGTAGTTGAAGTGATAGATGCGCCGGTTCATCGATTCCAGCGGGTCATAGACGTTCAGCGCGGTCAGGGTGGAGCGCTCGAACTCGCGCTGGTCGAGCCCAGGGTTGAATTTGAGCTCGCGCAGCGGGTCGAGGAAGCCGTCGGGTTCCACCGTTGGAGAGTCGATCTTGTCGGCTTCGACCACACTGGCACGGGGCGCAGTCTCGGCTGCCAGGGCGTTGCCGGTGGCGAGCAGGGCGGTGACGAGCAGCAATTTGTTAACCACGGAAGAACTCCAGCATCGCATCGCTGTTGACGCGGTAGTTGAGGTTGCCGCAATGGCCGCCATGAGGGTAGAGCGTCAGACGATCACCGAACACCTTGCGCAGGAAACCGATATCGCCGGGGCCGAGGATGACGTCGTCGGCGTTGTGCATCACGGCGATCTTTGGGCTGTCGCGCAGGTAGTCGGCCAGTGCATAGAGGCTCACCTGGTCGATCAGTTGCAGCACGCTGCCGCCATCGGTGCGGGCACGCCACATGGGGATCACCTGCTCGGTGATGTAGCACTCGAAATCGCATTGCAGTGCACGCTTGAAGAACGGCGTGAGGCTGCTGCCTTCGGTGATCGGGAACTTGGGTGGAATGATCAAGCCGCGGCGGTTGACCAGGTCGGAGGTGAAGGCGATGTCGGCCGCCGAGAAGCGGAACGAGGTGCCGATCAGCATGGCCATCTGTTCGTTGGACAAGTGCTGGCGCGACTTCTGGAAGTCGTAGAGCAGCGCCTCGTTGAGGTCGATGTAGCCCTTTTGCTGGAAATACAGGGTGAGCTTTTCCAGCATCAGTTCATAGAACGTGGTGCTGTGATCGATGCCCTTGACCCGGGTCTGCACCAGCTTGTCCAGGTTGCTGACCGAGGTATACAGGTTGACCGGTGGGTTGAGCAGCAGCACACGCTTGAAGTTGAAGCTGCGTCGGGTTTCGTCCAGGTGGCTGACGAAGGCTGCGTCGAGGGCGCCGAGGCTGTAGCCGGTGAGGTAGAACTCGCTTACCGGCAGGTGGGGGTGCTGGGCGCGTACGGCCTGCATGACACGATACAGATCCTCGGCATCGTCCTTGCTCACGCCTGGGGTGGCAAAGCGCGAGGCGGCGCTCATGAAGTCCCAGCTGGTGGGCGAGGACAATTGCACGACATGAAAGCCCGCCTGGTAGAAAAGCTTCTTGAGGTATTCGTTGATGCTGCTGGTATAGGGCGCGCCGGTGCCGGCAATGAGGAAGATCAGCGGCGCCTCGTGATCCTGGCGGGCCAGGCGGTACTTGAGCTTGCGTACCGGCCAGAAGTTGTCCGGCAGGGTGAAGGCGCGATCCGGACGCAGGTTGAGGCTGTAGTCGGATTGGCTGATGTCCTCGTCGTTGGGCAGCGTCGGGCGCTGCTCCGGCGGCGTGGTGGCGATGGTGGCCTCGAACGGATTGGTCAGCGGATAGCCATAGCTCGCGGCGTCGATATCCCGCGCCGAGGCGGCTGTGGCCAGGAGCAGGCCGCAGAGCAAGGCAACGAGGCGCAAGGGTCGAAGCATGGAAATCCCCCAGGAAAAGTACGTAAAGGCAAAGCGCTAGCTAAGACCATGAATAACACGGCAAAGTTGCCTGCCGCCCCTTTGTTTGTCGTGCCAGATATTGCGCCGACGGTCTACGGCGCGGCAAAGAGACATGCTTCGAACATAGCCGCCAATGACGGTTTTTGCCTTGCAGGATAAGCGAGGGCGATTATGCTGGCGTTCGTTTTCAACCGTTTGGAGTCCCCATGGCCCGCTCGCTGCCCATTGCCTTGTTGCTGCTGTTGCTGTCGGTGTGGCTGGCCGCCAGCTATGGCGTGCGCTATGGGCTGATGGAGGATGCCCGATGGGTCGGGCTGTGCAGCGCGTCGCAGGGGTACTGGCAATGCCAGGTGCGCTCGTTGCTGGGCTTGGGCATCCATCATCAGGTGCTGGCCTGGGGCGCGTTGGGCGTTTCGCTGCTGGCGCTGTGGGTGCCGGGGCGGAGCGGGCGGGTGCTGGCTGTGTTGGGGTTGCTGTTCGGGATTCCGGCCTTGGTGCTGTACACCGCGAGCATTGCGGTGTTCGCCGTGGTGCTTGCGGGGTTGCGGCTGGTTCGGCAGCCCGCGATCTAGCTCATCGCCGGGAGACCTCGTTCGCGGATAAACCCGCTTCCACACGAATCACCGCCTGCCTTGTGGGTTTACCCGCGAACGCGATTTCAGCCTTTGCGCAGACTGCGCCACAACGCTGCGACCATCGCCGTGCTGACGACCGCCCACCCCCAGGCCTGCACGTTGCTCAACCCTTCGATGAACAGCTGCGGCGCTATCCCGGCTCCGACAATGAACGCCAGCAACGCGATCTCGGCCTTGGGCGCCGCCACGGGGCGTGCGAGGTAGACCACTGCCGGCAACACCAGCGCCGCCGTGGGGAAACTGCGATAACGCGGGTCGAACACCATCGCCAGCATGCTGACCGCCGCAGCGAAGCCCGCCGCCAGCAGCCACCATCGGGCATGACGCTCCAGCCAGGCGAACAGACGCTGGCGCCAGCCTTCGCGTGCGGCCAGCGCCAGCGCGGCATGCGCCAGCACCACCAGGTTGAGGCCCACCAGCAGCGCTGCCCATGCCCACTCACCGCCAAAGCGCGCATTCGTGCGCACCAGCTCGCCCCATAAGCCCAGGCTCGCGGCACCCAGCGCGGCCAGCAGCGGCAGCAGTACGGCGGCGCGTCGATTCCCAGGTCGTCCCGCCAGCAGCAAGGTCACGGCAAACAGCAGGACGCCCGCCAGCCACCACTGCGGCCAGTACGGCAGATTGCTCACAGGGCCTTCGAGCACGCCTTTATCCTGCCGATCGGCGTCGTACAGCCCCCAATAACCGCCGACCGCCCCCTCGCTGGCGCGTTTCCAGGGCTGGTCGAAGGCTTCGATCAGGTTGTAGCGCCAGCCGTTGGCTTCGGCCAGGGCAACGAAAGCACGGATGAAGCGTGCTTCGTTGGTTCGGCTCGGCGTGGCGGTTTCACGTTGGCGCCCTTCACTGGGCCAGCCGGTCTCGCCGATGAGAATGTCCTTGGGGGCAAAGCGTTCGCCAAACTGTCGGCGCACATCGGCCACATGGGCCAAGGCGTCATCGATACCGCGTGGGTCATCTTCCCAGTAGGGCAGCAGGTGAATGGTGAGGAAGTCCACTGCCGGTGCTATCTGTGGATGCTGCAACCAGAACTCCCAGACATCGGCATAGGTCACCGGTACCTTCACCTGGCTTTTGACCCGGGCGATCAAGCTGGCCAGGCGTTCGCCCGTCACTTCTTTGCGCAGCAACGCCTCGTTGCCCACGATCACTGCGCTGACCACGTCCGGGTTGGCATTGGCCGAGGCGATCAGTGCATCGACTTCTTTGTCGGTGTCCACCGGGTTGGCATTGACCCAGGCGCCGAGCATCACTTTCAGCCCATGTTTGCGCGCCAGCGCCGGAATCGCCTCAAGACCGGTCATCGAATAGGTGCGGATGCACTGGAATCGCTCGGCCAGCAGCGCAAGGTCGGCGTCCATGCGTGCCGGGCGCAAGCGGAAAGGCTGGTCGAATGGCGACTGGTCCTTGTCGAACGGCGTGTAGGACGCGCACTGCAATTTGTGCGTCGGGCTGGCCGCATCGGGCAGGTGCACAGGCTTGCCAAGCCCGTACCAGAGCGCGCCGAGCCCGACCAGGGCGAACAGGCAGGCGAACAGGTAGAGGGGCAGAAGGCGTGTGCTGCTGGGCATCGGGCGGTCCGTCGTCAGGCGCAAAGGGCTAGATGATAGCCGCAAACGCTCTAGATCAAGCATCGGCCATGCAAGGATCACGCAGAACGCGTGATGGGGCTGGCATTGATGGCGAATTGCTGTCGTTTATCGTGTGGTAAAGGTCGTGCTCAGAGCAGGTCAGCTATGGTGTGAGGATGATGATGCAACTTCCGAGACCTGACGAGGGGATGCTTTGATGGCTACGTTTACAAGAATGCGACGTTTCCTGGGTGTGGGGACAGCCCTGGTTTTGACCATGAGCGCTGCACAGGCAATGGCCAAAGAAGTAAGCATAGGTTACGTGGATGGTTGGTCCGACAGTGTGGCAACCACCTATGTGGCCGCCGAAGTGATCAAGCAGAAACTCGGTTATGACGTGGACCTCAAGCCCGTCGCCACCGGCATCATGTGGCAGGGTGTGGCCACCGGCAAGCTCGATGCGATGCTGTCGGCCTGGCTGCCGGTCACTCACGGGGAATATTGGGGCAAGAACAAGGACAAGGTGGTCGACTACGGCCCCAACTTCAGGGATGCAAAGATCGGCCTGATCGTGCCGGAGTACGTCAAGGCCACCAGCATTGCCGACCTCAAGACCGATGAAAGCTTCAAGCACAAGATCGTCGGCATCGATGCCGGCTCTGGCGTGATGCTCAAGACCGACCAGGCCATCAAGGACTACGCCCTGGACGGCTACAAACTGCAAGCCAGTTCCGGCGCGGCGATGACCGCCGAACTGGGCCGTGCCTACGCCAAGCAGCAGTCCATTGCCGTGACCGGCTGGGTGCCGCACTGGATGTTCGCCAAATGGAAACTCAAGTTCCTTGAAGATCCAAAAGGCGTGTATGGCGCTGCCGAAACCGTCAACAGCATCGGCAGCAAAGAGCTGGCGACCAAGGCGCCGGAAGTGGCCGAGTTCCTGAAGAACTTCCACTGGCAGTCCAAGGATGAGATCGGCGAAGTCATGCTGGCCATCCAGGAAGGTGCCAAGCCTGATGCTGCGGCCAAGGACTGGGTTGCCAAACACCCTGAGCGCGTGAAGGAGTGGACCGGCAAGTAAATACCCTCTCGGGGCTGTCCTGCTGTTTCACCGGTAAACCCGCTCCCGTAGGTTTGCATAGGCGTCGAATCCTGTGCTGAATCTGGGGGAGCGGGTTTACTTTGTTACGCAATCTGCAAAACACCGTTGCATCTAAGACTAAGGTCGTCTGGTTGGCGTCCAGCGGCGGCATAAAGTAAGGGCGGGTTCTCCCTTATTTGCGTTGCTGCTAGGACAAAAACAATGAACGACAGCATCTACCAATCGATACAGAACAGTCCGCGCTTCAAGGAGCTGGTCACCAAGCGAGAGCGTTTCGCCTGGATCCTCTCGGCGATCATGCTCGGTCTCTATTGCAGCTTCATCCTCCTCATCGCCTATGGCCCGCAGATACTGGGTACCAAGCTCAGTCCCGATTCGTCGATCACCTGGGGCATTCCCCTGGGCGTCGGTCTGATCGTTGCGGCGTTTGTCCTGACCGCTATCTATGTGCGTCGCGCCAATGGCGAATTCGATGAGCTGAACAAAGAGATCCTGAAGGAGGCGCAACAATGATCCGCCAAGCCAAAGCCCTGGCCGTCCTGGCCTGCGGTGCTTTCGCACCCGCCGTGTGGGCCGCCGATGCCCTGACCGGCGAGGTGCACAAGCAGCCGCTCAACGTCTCGGCGATCGCCATGTTCGTGGCCTTCGTCGCCTTTACCCTGTGCATTACCTACTGGGCCTCCAAACGCAACAAGTCGGCCTCGGACTACTATGCCGCGGGCGGTCGCATCACAGGCTTCCAGAACGGCCTGGCGATCGCCGGTGACTACATGTCGGCCGCCTCCTTCCTGGGAATTTCCGCTCTGGTGTTCACCTCCGGCTATGACGGCCTGATCTATTCGATCGGTTTCCTGGTCGGCTGGCCGATCATCCTGTTCCTGATCGCCGAACGCCTGCGCAATCTGGGCAAGTACACCTTCGCCGACGTGGCCTCCTATCGCCTTGGGCAGAAGGAAATCCGCACGCTGTCGGCTTCCGGGTCGCTGGTGGTCGTGGCGTTCTACCTGATCGCCCAGATGGTCGGTGCCGGCAAGCTGATCCAACTGCTGTTCGGCCTGGACTACCACGTCGCGGTGATCCTGGTGGGTATCCTGATGTGCCTGTACGTGCTGTTCGGCGGCATGCTGGCCACCACCTGGGTCCAGATCATCAAGGCGGTGCTGCTGCTCTCCGGTGCCAGCTTCATGGCGCTGATGGTAATGAAGCACGTGGGCTTTGACTTCAACACCCTGTTCTCCGAGGCGATCAAGGTCCACGCCAAGGGCGAGGCGATCATGAGCCCCGGCGGCCTGGTCAAGGACCCGATCTCGGCGTTCTCCCTGGGCCTGGCGCTGATGTTCGGTACCGCCGGCCTGCCGCACATCCTGATGCGCTTCTTCACCGTCAGCGACGCCAAGGAAGCGCGCAAGAGCGTGCTCTACGCCACCGGTTTCATCGGCTACTTCTACATCCTGACCTTCATCATCGGCTTCGGCGCGATCCTGCTGGTCAGCACCAACCCGGACTTCAAGGACGCCGCTGGCGCCCTGATCGGCGGCAACAACATGGCGGCGGTGCACCTGGCCAATGCCGTGGGCGGTAGCGTGTTCCTGGGCTTCATCTCGGCGGTCGCCTTCGCCACCATCCTGGCCGTGGTCGCGGGCCTGACCCTGGCCGGTGCCTCGGCGGTCTCCCATGACCTGTACGCCAGCGTATGGCGCAAGGGCAAGGCCAACGACAAGGATGAGATCCGCGTGTCGAAGATCACCACCATCGCCCTGGGCGTGCTGGCGATCGGCCTGGGCATCCTGTTCGAAAACCAGAACATCGCCTTCATGGTGGGCCTGGCCTTCTCCATCGCCGCCAGCTGCAACTTCCCGGTGCTGCTGCTCTCGATGTACTGGAAGAAACTCACCACCCGTGGCGCCATGATCGGTGGCTGGATGGGCCTGGTCAGTGCGGTCGGCCTGATGATCCTCGGCCCGACCATCTGGGTGCAGATCCTCGGCCACGAAAAAGCCATCTACCCGTACGAGTACCCGGCGCTGTTCTCCATGCTCATCGCCTTTGCCGGTATCTGGTTCTTCTCGGTGACCGACAAGTCCAAGGCCGCTGAAGACGAGCGCGCGCTGTTCTTCCCGCAGTTCGTCCGCTCGCAGACGGGTCTGGGGGCCAGTGGCGCGGTTTCCCACTGAGGCCTTTTCTCTGCTGCCATGACGCCCCGCTAGTCGGGGCGTTTTCATTGGCTATGAGAAATTTCGCAATGGCATAGGACGTTTCGCAGTTTCGTTGGGACCAGTCTCGTTAAAAACGTAGGCCGGATTGCCCACACTTCTCGCTTCTACCCGTATTCCGGCAAAGCCGATTGACGACTTCATGGGCGCTTTTTTCACGCTGAAGCCCATCGGTTGATTGATGGCTGGATGTAGGAGTCGACTTACATATCCAGGGGATATTTCCTATTGGGTTTGGGAGGCGTCCGACTATTCATATGCGTCAATCAGCGAACAATAGGTCCAGTGATAGTCAATTGGCCACTATCGGACTTCTGCAAAGGCCAACTGCTGATTTGTAAAGGATGACACTCCATGAAAGTTGTGATCGTGGACGACCACCCCTTCATCCGTTCCAGCGTGAGCATGCAGCTTCGCCAGGACAGGCTCGAGGTGGTCGGCCAGGCGGACAACGGCGTCGATGCCGTGCGCCTGGTGCGCGAGCATGTGCCGGATCTGGTGGTGCTGGATCTTGTGCTGCCCGACATGGACGGCCTGCAGGTTCTGCTCCGGATTCGGGAAATGCCACAGCCACCGAAGGTCCTGGTGCTCACCTCGCACCTGGCCGATTATTTTTCGTTGCGGTGCATGCGGGCAGGGGCTTCGGGGTTTCTGTCCAAGAGCGACAATCTCGATGAGCTGAGCAAGGCTGTGCTGGCCCTGCGTTCCGGTTACAGCTATTTCCCGGATGTGTCGTACAGCTCCGTCAACCACAAGGACATGATCACCACCGAAGCCCAACGCATCGCCGCGCTCAGCGATCGTGAAGTGATCATTTTCCAGTACCTGGCGCGTGGCATGAGCAACAAGGCCATTGGCGAATTGATGCTGATCAGCAACAAAACGGTCAGTACCTACAAGACACGCCTGCTGGAAAAACTCAGGGTGAGCTCGCTGATCGAGCTAGCCGACCTCGCTCGCCGCAACCAGCTCATCTAGAACATTCCTCCGTGCCCTTACGTCTTTTACTGGCGGCGTTGCTGTATTGCATCGCCGTCACCGTCGCCCATGGTGCTCCACAGCTCAACACGCATCCCTTTGCCGAAGGTGCGCGGCCGGACCTGGACAATCGACAGCTTCGTTGGTTGTGGGAACGTCGTACCCTGCGCCTGGGTGTGATCGATCGAGAGAACCCTCCGTTCGAAATCCTCGGCACAGGCTTGTCTTTCGAAGGTATCACCGCCGATTACGCCAGCCTGCTGGCCGCCCAGTTGCGGCTACAGGTGAAGGTCGAGGTGTTCTCCTCGCTCGACAGTGCGGTCAAGGGCTTGCGCGAGGGGGATATCGACCTGCTCGGTTCGATGACGATGGAGCAGGCCAGGGCGTGGGGGCTGCGGTTGTCTCGGCCCTATGTCAATGATGCCCCCACCTTGCTGGCGCCGACCCTGCGTGCGCCCCTGGACGCCAGGCAGCCTGTGCGGTTGGCGATGGTCGATGGCTATCGGGAACCGGATCAGGTGGAGCAGGCCATGCCCCAGACCCAATTGCACACCTATCCATCGCCAGCGAGCGCCTTGGCCGCGCTGGCGCTCGATCAGGCCGACTTGTATCTGGGCAGTGCGCTGGGTGTGCGTTATGTGTTGGGCCGCAACCCGTCGGGTGGTTTCGAGGAGATTGGGCGTGCCAACCTGCCTGAGCAGATGCTCGGCTTTGCCATGGCCGAGGACGGCAGCCCCTTGGCGGACCTGGTCGATACCGCCTTGGACAGCCTCTCGGTGTCCCAGCGCCTGGAAGTGAGCAAGCGCTGGCGGCCCACGCTGATCGACAGCCATCATCCCGAACCCCTGCAGTTGAGCGTTGCCGAGCAGCTCTGGCTGCGTGACAACCCACGCGTGACGGTTCTGGCCGACGAGCATCTGGTGCCGTTGAGCTATCACGACGCCAATGGCAACTGGCGTGGCATGAGCCTGGACATCCTACGGTTGATCGAGCGTCGCACCGGCTTGCAGTTCGATGTTCGCCCCGGCGGCACCATCGAGCGCATGATCGATCAACTGCGCCAAGGGCAGGCGCAGATGATCGCTGGCTTGCCCGATAGCCCTGGGCGCCGTCGGCATTTGAGCTTCAGTCGCGCCTACCTGAGTGCGCCGCGGGTATTGGTGACGCGCGACGAGCCTCAGGCGCCGACAGCGCTTGCCCAGCTGCAGGGGCAGCGATTGGCGTTGATCCAGGGCAGCGCGGTACAGGATGAGCTGCGCCAACACTATCCAAGGCTGCGTCCGCTGAGCGTCGCCACCCCTTTGGAGGCCCTGCATGCGGTGGCCAAAGGCAAGGCCGCCGCTGCGGTGCTTACCCTCGACGATGCCCGGCCCCTGATCATTCGCTGGTACCCGGGGCGCTTGAAGATCGGCGCCAGCCTGGCACTGCCGCCAGTGCATTTCGCCTTGGCGAGCCTTCGCGGGGCGACAGAGCTGCAAGGCATCATCAACAAGGCCATGTTCAGCCTGGCCCCGCAGGAAATCGACGCGCTGGTGCGTCGCTGGCGCAACCCGATGATCGTGGCCGACGGCAACTGGCCCCGTTACCGGGCCAAGGTGGTGGCAGGCTTTGCCGTGATCGTCGTACTGCTGGCCATGGCGTTGCTGTGGGTCCGGTACCTGCGGCGCCTGCACTTGCAACTGCGGGGTGCCAAGCAGGACGCCGAGCAGGCCAATCAGGCCAAGACCCACTTTCTGGCCACCATGAGCCATGAAATCCGCACGCCGTTGCATGCGGTGCAGGGCATGCTCGAACTGGCCCAGCGCAAGGCCGCCCAAGGGGTGCTCGATCGGCTGGCCATCGAGGTTGCCAGCGATGCGGCACGCGGTCTGCTGGAGCTGATAGGCGACATACTCGATATCACGCGCATCGAGTCCGGGCACCTGCAACTGGTGGTCGAGCGGGTTCGTCTGGATGAACAGGTCGCCCGGGTCGTGCAGCTCTTTCAGCAGCAGGCCAAAGGCAAGGATCTGGAGTTGCTGCTGGACATGCATGGTCCGGTCGATGCGCAAGTGATGCTCGACCCACTGCGGTTCAAGCAAGTGCTGGCGAACCTGTTGAGCAATGCGGTCAAGTTCACCCCGCAAGGCCATGTACGGGTGCGGGTGTGGGCACGACAGCAAGCGATGAGGCTGCTGGTCGAGCTGCATGTGGAGGACACCGGCATCGGCATCGATGCTGCCGAACTGGACGCGCTCGGCCAGCCCTTCCGCCAGGCCAGCAATCAGCGGCAATCGGCCCGCTGCAGCGCAGGCCTCGGCCTGGGCATCAGCCGCAGCCTCTGCCAGATGATGGGGGGCGATCTCACATTGCACAGCGTTCTGGGGCAGGGGACACGTGTGGAGCTGAACCTTGACCTGGCGCTGGCACCTGAGCGCGAGCAGGCCCTGCCCGCAAGTGCGCCGCCGGCCCAGGCGGGTGAACAGCGTTTGCGGGTGCTGGTGGTCGATGACTATCCGGCCAATCGCCTGTTGCTAGCCCAGCAACTGGACTTTCTCGGTCACCATGCCCGGGTCGCAGAGGATGGCTCGCAGGCGCTGCGCCTGTGGCTCAAGGAACACTTCGACGTGGTGATCAGCGACTGCAACATGCCGCAGCTCAATGGCTACGCCTTGGCGCGGGCCATACGCGAACACGAGCGTCGCAGCGGCCGGTCGCGCTGTCGCTTGATCGGCCTGACGGCCAGCGCCATGGCGCGGGAGCGACGACGGTGCCGGGCGGTGGGCATGGATGATTGCCTGTTCAAGCCGCTCGGCCTGGATAGCCTGCAACGGGCGTTGGCCGATGGCATGCGCCAGCAGGGCGCCGAGCAACCCATGCTCGACCTCGAACACCTGCAGCGCCTGGTCAACCGGGACCAGGCCGCGCTCAAGGCTTTGCTGGGCGATCTGCGCAGCAGCAATCGCGAGGATCTGCAGCGCCTGGAAGCTGTGGGCAACGATGCATCCGCGTTGTCGGAGCTGGCTCATCGCGTCAAGGGTGGCGCCAGGATCGCCCGGGCTGATCGACTGTATGAGCGGTGCGAACAGCTCGAGCGCAGTTGTGCCACGCAACCGGTGGATGTCGCGCGCCTGCAGCGCGATGTCCAGGCGCTGCGCCGGGTTATGGTGCAGCTGGAGCAGCAATTGGCGAGGCTCCCAGCCCGCGGTTTTCAAGGCTGAGCGCCACGTATGAAATTTCTACAATACGCTCGGAGCGGTCCTGCATATACACGTACAGCGCTTGTTGATAATTCACTCCGTCAGCGGCGAACTGCCGAGATGACATTTCAGATTTTTCAAGGAGATGAATGGAATGAAAGCGCGTTTTCTGGCTATCCCTTTTCTGGCACTGGCCGCAGGTTCGGTAACGGCCGCTGAGACGATCGAGAAGCAGATCCAGGTCGTGGCCCAGGTGCCGACCGAGAAGTTCTTTGTCGAGCCAGTCGGCAACTGGATGGATGATCCGCAAGCGCTCACCTGGAACCCACAGCGTGAAGACTTCAGCGATATTCGTCGTCAGTTCCAGGCCAAGAGCACCATCGGTCCGGTGACGGCCTTCCTGCTCAACCAGCCAGAGGTCGTCAGCGGCATCGACAAGTTCGATCTCAGTGTCACCCTGGCTGGCAAGGCGCTGGGCCTTACGCCTGTTCCGCTGCTGACCAAAGAGCAGGCCGCTGCCGGCACCACCATGGATTTCGTCGTCAGCGCGGTGAAGCCAACCGGTGGTTACAAGCCAGGCTCCTACCAGGGCATGGTCAACATGATGTTCGAAAGCGAAGCCCCAGGCGGCGCCTGATCCCTCTCTGCGGCACACCGCACTCCCTCTTCATTGCCTCCCTCCGCTGCTCGATATCCTTCGGGCGGCAGGGGGTAGGCTTTGCCTGCGGAAAGAGTCATGTTCCACTTCATTGCACTTCACCGTTATCTACGCGGTTGGCTGGTCTGCAGCACATGCCTGATGCCTTTGCAGGCGTGGGCCGAACCTCAGGTGCCACCTAAGGTGGTGCGCCAGTTCGACGGGTTGCCGCGTGAGTTCGAGGCGCATTTTTTCGACGTGCCGCTGGCGGTTCGCGTCGAACTGGATGGGCGATACCTGGGCGACGCCATGGTCATCCTGACTCGCGACGAGCGCGTGCAACTGCTCGAATTCACCGACACTCAGGAAAGCCGCGAATCGCCTGTGGTGCGGCGTCAATGGCAGGAGCGGCTGCAGGCCGGGCGCCTGCTCGGCGACTGCACCCGCAACTGCCCTGATGGGTTGCAGGCGATCCATTACAGCTTGGCCAACTCCCAGCTTTCCTTGGTCACGGCCAATGTCGAAAGCAACGCGCATCAACTGCGTTATCACTCGATGCCTGAAGGCGGCAGCATGGGCTTGCTCGTGCGCAACCAACTCAACCTTGTCCATGATGGTGAGGACACCACGGGCCGCGTGGCCTTCCAGGGCCAGGGCAGCCTGGGCAACTGGACCACGGTCGCCGACGCCCAGGCCGACCGCGTCAGCCAGAGCCAGGAGGGCACCCGCTATCGCATGGACCAGCTGTATGCCGAGCGCCTGCTCGAACAGAATTTTTTCCGCCTGGGTTACTTCACGCCAGGCGCCCAGGGCTTGACCCGCCAACCCACATTGCTGGGCGACACCCCTGATACCACGCTCGGGTTGATGTTCGGCAGCAGCGACAGCCTGCTGATCGACAACGGCCAGCCCAGTTCCACACCGATCTATGTCACGCCCAACCGCCAGGGGATCGTCGAGATCTACCGCAATGGCGTGCTGATCAACAGCCAGCCGGTACAACCGGGCCTGCAGACCCTCGACACCCGCGTATTGCCCGGTGGCATCTATGAGGTCGAAGTGCGCCTGCTGGAGGACGGCCAGGAGACCTCGCGTACCGAAGCTTTCATCTACAAGCCTTCCAACTGGCGCAACCCGGAAAGCCGCTGGCGCTACAACGCCTACCTGGGGCAACAGACCAGCCTGTTGAACAATTGGGGCCATGAGCGCCAAGACAGCTTCGGGGCCGGTGTGATGAGCAACTACCTGTTGCATCCGCGCGCGGTATTGGGTTTGTCCGCACAGCGTGTGGACGAGGCGCTGCAGTACGGTACCTCGCTGGACTGGGATGTCCTGGAGCGGCTGAAACTCTATGGGAACGTCAATTACACCGAAGATCGTGGCACCGGCTATGACATGCAGCTCATCCAGTCCTACCCCCAGGGATCGATGGTGCTCAGCCACAGTCAATCTTGGGTCGAGACCGCTCGCATCTACCGGGGTGAGGCGTCGCGGCAGGAGCAACGCAGCCAGTCGAGTCTGTCACTCAGCCATCGGGTCACCCAGCGCAGCAGTGCGACCTTGCGCCTGTCTCACAGCTCTGGGTCGGCCAGTGGCACGGGCATCGACCTGGGCTGGGCGTTCTACGGCAAGATGTTGGGCTCTGACGCCAACTGGCGTCTTTCGGTGTTCGACCGGCCCGGTACCGCCAGCAGCGGCGATGCACGCAGTCGTGGCGTCAACCTGACCCTGAGCATGAACCTGGGTGGCCCTGGCAAGCGCATCGCCGCCAGCCTGGGCAGCCGCACCTCGCGTGATGGGCGCAGCGATCAGCACGCGTCGGTGTCCTATCAGCAGGATGTGGACGCCGGTCCGCTGCAGAGCCTGGGCGTCAGTACCACGGTCGATCGCTATGGCAGCGGTTTTGGCGGCAATGCCCAGCTGCAGAGTGACAGCCTGTACGGGGATGCATACGCGCAGACCTCGACGATCAACAACAAGCTCAGCGCCGGCCTGAACCTGCAGAGCGTTGCCGCCTTTGGGGGCGGCAAGATGGCCATGAGCGGCCAGTACCTGACACACGAAGCGGGCTTGATCGTGGATGTGGATTCCGATCTCGATGGTCTGAAATTGCGCGCCGATGACCAGCAGGGCAGCAGCGCCACCTTGCGCCCAGGTCGCAACATCATTCCGGTCACGGCGTTCAAGTCAGGTCACGTGCAGTTCGACTTCGACGGCGACGATGCCCCGGCTGCAGTCATTCAACCGTCGAGCCTCGACTATCACCTCAATCGCGGGGGCGTGGCGTACCGCCAGTTGCATGTGATGCGCACCGTCACCGTGCTTGGCAGGTTGCTCGACGAGAAAGGCCAGCCCATGCGTGGCGCGCATGTCATCAACCATGCCAGCCGCGGTGTCAGCGAAGCCGATGGGTTTTTCTCCGTGGAGATGAGCCATTCCACGCCGACCTTGGAGATTCGTCAGGCCGGTGCGGTGAGTTGCCTGCTCAGCCTGCCGGTGAGCAGCCTGAAGCGTGAAGGGGATGTGCTGCTGGCAGGTGACCAGGTGTGTCGCACCAGCAGCCTGGCCGATCGCGGCAACACGGCTATGGGTGATTCATGAGAAGCGGCCTGCGGCCTCGGGGCCGCAGGCCAAGGATGTGGTTACGAAAGCGGAGGTTGAAAATGCGTGGGTTCAAATCGCTGTGCCTGGCGCTGCTGTTGGCACCCCTGGTGGCCAAGGCAGGCCCAGAGCTTAACGTCGGTGGGCTCTATGACTACCTGGACGACGACAAGAGCACCTTGCTCAAACGTATCTACAACGGGGGGGATGCCACGGCCTTCGTCAAGGTCAGCGTCGCCGAACTGGTCTATGGGGGAGACGGTGTTCCGAAGGAAGTGGACCTCGAGCAACTGCCGCTTGAGCAGCGCGGCGTGATCGCCAGCCCCGCGCGGCTGATCGTGCCTGCGCGCGGCATGCAGGCGGTGCGTCTGTTGTATCGCGGCGAGCGTGACAAGGAACGCTACTTCCGCTTGCGCTTCGTGCCTGTGTTGCCGGAGAAGAACGATGGGTTCGCCATCAGCGAGGCCGAGGCTAAACAGTACAGCGACACCCTCAAAGCTGGCGTTCAACTGCTGGCAGGCTATGGCACCTTGCTGTTCGTTCGCCCGCAAGGCGCGCACTTTCGCACGCCGATGCGCCGGGAAGGCGCGGACTTCGTGGTGGCCAACCAGGGCAACAGCACGGTGGTGCTGGACAACTTCCGGCATTGCGTTCGCAACGGCACAGAGTGCGTCGCAGGCACCAAACATCACCTGCTGCCCGGCGTGACGCGCAAGTTTCCCGAGCAGCCAGGGCGTGAATATCGCTTCGAATTGCTCGAAGGAGGGCAACGTCAGGAACTGGCGTCCAAAGACTGAACAGCCCGTTGCCAAAGCACGATCACCAGAAGGGCGTGTTGATGTGGTGTTCGCCCAAGGGGGGGCGATTGGCTGTGATGCTGCTCGCTCTTCTAGCACCTATAACGGTGCGGTGACGCTGATCTTCGATACGCAGGTGCTATAGCGGCCTGACGCCGTTTCGCCCTGTCGATTTGATGCAGAGTGGGCGCGACCACGCAGTGCGATGGCTGCACCGCGCAGTGATCGCGCTTCCTCTTGTATCGGTGTTTCCTTACAGGTTTTGTTGATTAACCGTCTACTTCGAGCCCGACAATCTAACGATGATCACCGGCGGTGAATGCATTGGAGTGATCACACCCAAGCGCATTCGAAGCGCCTGCCTGTTTAATGGCCGCACAGTGAACGGCGACATAGCGGGCAGACCAGTATCGTTCATGGTTGAGAATCAAGCGTAGTTATGTCCGGAACACAATCGAAGATCGGCAAGGTGCGCGTGCCACGCGTGCAAATTACCTACGACGTGGAAACAGGGGGCGCTGAACAAAGCAAAGAGTTGCCGCTGGTGATTGGTGCGGTAGGTGAATTTGCAGAAGAAGACCGCGATCTTCGCGAGCGCAGCTTCCTTCATATCGATAAAGACAACTTCAATGAAGTGATGGCCAGCCTGCGACCGTCCGCGCAAGTGACAGTGGACAGCGTATTGCCCGGTAGGGAGGGGGTCATGGCGCTGGCGTTGACGTTCTCGGCCATGGAGGACTTCACGCCCGACCAGGTCGTGCAGAACGTTCCGGAGCTCAAGGCGCTGTTGCAAATGCGCAATGAGCTGAGCGAGCTGCGCAATCGCGCCGCCAGTAACATCCAGCTGAAAGAGCGTCTTGGCGCCGCCTTGGAGCAAGGGGTGCGTTCCGAGGTGCAGCCAAGCGACGATGGGGAAACGGCATGACGCAGGTTGCCCATCAAGAACAGCTCGCTCAACCTGTCGCCACGCAATTGCTCGACGAGATCATCGATTCCACCAATGCCATTCGCCGCGAGTCCGATCGTGGCAAGTTGCGTACGCAATTGACGCATTTCTTCCAGGAGCTCGAGGCGGGCTCGGTCATGCTTTCCAGTGATCTGGTGGCAAGCCTTGAGGCGCGTATCGCCCAGATCGATCAGCTGCTTTCCGAACAGGTCAGCCTGATCATGCAGGCACCGGAGTTCAGGCAGCGAGAGTCCACCTGGTCGGGGCTGCACAAGCTGGTTCATACCGGCGTGACGGAAAACGTGCGGGTGCGCATGTTGAACTGCACCAAGCGCGAACTGCTGAAGGATTTCAAGTCGGCGTCGGATTTCGATCAATCCGTCTTGTTCAAGGCTGTCTACGAAAGCGAATACGGCACCTACGGCGGAACGCCATTCTCCGCTTTCGTCGGGGACTTTGCCTTCGACAACACCGCAGAAGACATCCAGTTGCTCGAGCAGATCTCGCATGTCGCGGCTGCCGCCCATGCGCCGTTCTTCAGCGCCGCGGCGCCAGGCATGTTCGCGATGAACAGCTACCGGGATATCGCTCAACCCCGCGACTTGGGCAAGCTGTTCGACACCACCGACTACGCGCGCTGGAACAGCTTCCGCCAGACGGACGATGCGCGCTATGTCGGCCTGACCTTGCCGCGTGTCATCGGTCGTTTGCCCTATGGCAGCAAAACGGTGACGGCCGAAACTTTCCAGTTCGAAGAGCGCCATCTGCAGGACAGTCCGGATGAAAGCTACCTGTGGGTCAACGCAGCCTACGAGTTGGCCGGTCGGCTGGTCGAGGCGTTCGAGGAATACGGCTGGTGCGCCAACATTCGCGGCGTCGAAGGCGGTGGTCTGGTGCGCTCCCTGCCGGCCCATACCTACACCGCACAAAGCGGCGAACGCTTGCTTCAATGCCCAACGGAAGTGGCCATTTCCGATCGCCGGGAGAAGGAGCTCGCCGACCTGGGCTTCATTCCCCTGATCTACTGCAAGAACACCGACTTCGCCGCGTTCTTCGCAGTTTCCTCGGTCAACAAGCCGCGCAAGTACCTGTCGGACCATGCCAATGCCAATGCACGCCTGTCCAGCCAGTTGCCCTACATCCTGACGACGTCCCGCTTCGCCCATTACCTGAAGGTCATCGTGCGCGACAAAGTGGGCAGTTTCATGTCTCGCGAACAATGCCAGGACTACCTGCAGGCCTGGATCGACCAGTACGTGCTGGCGTCCGATTCGGCATCGGCAGAATTCAAGGCGCGCCGGCCATTGCGTGAAGCACGGGTAGAGGTGTCGGAAGTCGCAGGCGCTCCCGGTGTGTACCGCGCGGTGGCCTACCTGAAGCCGCATTACCAATTGGAAGGGCTCACGCTCTCGCTTCGCCTGGTGGCAGAGCTTCCTGCCTCGGCATCTTAATCAACCAACCACTGGAGCAGTACGATGAGTAAAACAGTCGCCGTGTACCTTGACGGGATTGGCGGTATGAACAAAGGCGATTTCAGTACGTGGGCAACGGCTCGAAATTTCCCTTCGCTGCATATGGTTCGTCGCATGCAGCGTACCGCCGATGGCAAGGCGCTGACCGTGAATGAAGCGCCGGAGTATTTCGATATTCCAATCCAACTGTCACTGTCCGACAACATGGCCGGTGATATTCATGATCATTTCATCAACAAGAAAGAAGCCATCAAGGAAGTGGTCATCGCCGCTGTGTCGGACCGCAACGACAAGAGCGCCAAGCCACTTACTCAGATCACCCTTACCAATGTCATCGTGCAGGACCTGAGCTTGGACACCGATGAAGCCTCGGGTGAATACGTCGCCGGCTTCGTGCTCGATTTCCAGGCCATCCAGACGCAATACGCCAATGGCACACAGAAGAAGGACATCACCTGGGAAAAAGGCGTTCGTCAGGGCTGATGCACGACCAAGCTGAGGGAAGCTGATGTGTCCTTGCTGTCTCGTTTGACCGAACACGACGCGTCGTCTGACGAAAAGGCATGGCTACATCAATTGCTCAGTGAGCTGGAAATGGTGCTGCAGTCCAAGGCCGCAGCACCTGTCGGGCAAGGTGGCGAAGGCACCATCCTGCACTATGGCATCCAGTTGGAGCATATCGATGCCTTGCCCATCGCCCAGAAGCAGGAAGAAATCGGGCAGCGTTTGCTGCAGGCGATCATGGCCTTCGAGCCCCGTATGCAGCAGGTGCGACTGATCGACCAACAGCAGTGCCCTGCGGGCATGACCTATTTGTTCGTCGCCGATGTCGGCGATGAAGACATTTCTTTTTCCATCGTCTGGAACGATGCCCTCGACAGTGCGGCTATCCGTCCTTAGACGAAGAGACCCTATGCGTAACTTGATGTCCTATTTCCGCCAGGAGCTTCAGTTGCTCGCGCAACAGGGAAAGTATTTTTCCCGACGGTTTCCGGGTGTCGCCCAGGCATTGGGTATGTCAAAAGGCAACTTCGACGATCCGCATACCGCGCGGCTGATGGAGTCGTTTGCGCTGTTGACCGCGCAACTGCACCAACGGCTGGACGAGGACGTACCGGAGATCGCCAACGGTGTGATGCAAAACCTTGCGCCACAACTGCTCAGGTCTTTTCCTTCGTGCTGCATCGTGCAGTTCCAACCGGACGCCCAGCAAGGAGGCATGACCCAGGTTCGGCACATCCCGGCAGGGTTCGAACTCCAAAGCAATCCTATCGATGGGCAGACCTGTCGGTTCCTGACCCATTACCCCCTCCGGATCTGGCCGGCCCGGGTCGATGACGCGCGTCTTGCGCAATCGCACCTGGATGATACGTGGCAATTGCGTCTGTCAGTGCAGACCTGGCCAGGAAGTGTCATCTGCGAAAAACACCTGCGCATCTGGCTGCAGGGCAGCGAAGAACTTGTCCATACCCTGCTGGCCCAGTTGTGCACACAGGTTCAGAACATCACGGTGCGCCATGCTGGCCAATGCTTCGATGTGCCGGTGCAGCACCTTCGCCACGTGGGGTTCGAGCAAGACGAGCTGTTGTTGCACCAGCAGGCGCGGACTGCGCCGACCCATAGCTTGATGCTGGACTTCGTGCAGTTCGCGCAACGTTTTCATTTCCTGGATCTGCCGTTGCCGCAGGAGGCAACCCTTGTCGGGCCACAGCCCGTGGAATGGGAAATAACGTTCCGACGCAATTGGATGGCGCCTGCCTTGGCGGCTGTTGCGCCTTTGGTGGGCGCGGCCAATTTCCAGATCAACTGCGCGCCGGCGCTCAATTTGTTCTCGTGCCGCGCAGAGCCGATCACCTTGCAGTCGCAGGTCGACGAACATCCGGTGATCCCGGATATGAAAAACCAGAAGAGCGTGGTGTTCTGGGCCATGGAGTCGGTCAGGCTGCGCCAGGTCAAAGGCGATGAAGCGTTCACGACAACCCTTTCGCCACTGTTGGGCCTGGAGGGCTATCACGCCGATGCCGGGCAGGGACTGCACTGGCAGCTCGTGCAGCGCGAACAATTGCGAAAGGACGGCGCTGGCATTGGCACGTTCATCGCCTTTTCCGACCGCCGCCCTTCGCCGTCCCCCGAGCCTTCGGGCGTTGCGATGCTGGAAATCCTCTGCACCAATGGTGCATTGCCCACGGAGATGGCCAATGGGCACCCTGAGGGAGACTTCGTGACACCGGCCGAGCTGCCGGGAATGACTATCAATGCCCTGACGCGCCCCTCGGCACCTGTGTATCCGCCACAGGGAACGGCCTCGGTCTGGCGGCTGATTTCGCAGCTGACCCTCAATCATCTGCTGCTCAGCGATAAAGAGGGCTGCCAGTACCTCAAGCACAGCTTGTCGCTGTACAACCTGAGCCATTGTCCGCGGTTTCGCCTGGCGATCGAGCTTGTGCGCGACCTCAAGATGACCTCGATACACGAGCGCCTGATCGCCAGCGACCCCCATTCCACGGCGCGCGGGCTGTGTATAACGGTCAGCTTCGCCACCCAGGCCCGGACCTTTGGCTATTACACGTTGTTCTGCTGCTTTCTCGACCGTCTGCTGGGGCTGTATGCCCCGGTCAATGGCTTTTCGCGCCTGACCACCTGTATCGAAGGGGTCGATCAATCCCGCCAACAGTGGCCGATTCGTGCGGGGAGGCTTTCGTGGCTGTAAGGCTATCGGCTGCCAATCGGCATTTTTATCAATATGTCCGCCAACTGCTGCACCGCATCGCCGCCGAGCGTCCAGGCGACAAGAGCGAGCTGCTGCAAGACTCGCTGGAGATGGTTTCTCCGCTCTCGCTGGAAGCCTCGCCCACGCAAGTGAGTGATGCGCAGCACGTGGAGGGCCGCTGGCGCATCACCGTGTGGCAGCGTGGCCTGGTGGGAGCGCTGGGGGCACTGCCGACGGCATACACCCAATGGCTGATCGATCGCTACTACACCCGTGGCGAGCGTGCGGCCAAGGCATTCCTGGATTTGTTCACGCATCGCTTGCAGGTGCTGCGTTTTCTTGTCTGGGAGAAAAGCCGGTGCTATGCGCGTGCAGAGCTGCGTGACGAAGTACCACTGAGTACTGCCAGCCGAGCGTTGAGCGGTGTATTGAACAACCCTCGTGACGAGACATTGCTGTCGTACCGCTACGCGTCACTGCTGGCGCAGCCGGTTCGCTCGCTCACGGTGCTCGAGTGCTGGATACAACAGGTTTTCGACGTGCCGGTGGTGATTCGCCCGTTTACCGGCAGTTGGCAGCCAGCCAGCGAGTACACGTTGTCCCCGCTGGGGCAAATGACATTGCCCCTGGGCCATGCGCCGATGCTGGGGCGAGTGCGTTGGGAGCCGCAAAGCCGCTTCACCCTCTCGATCGGTCCGGTGGGTTCCCTCCAGGCACAGTCGTTCATGCCAGGGCGCGCTTCGTTGGCGCAGCTGCATCGGTGCCTGCAGTACTTCGTCGGCGCCGATCTTGGCTTCGATATCGAAATCATCATCCATGAACCGATGCCGTTGCCTGCCGTGCTGGGCAAGCGCCGGTTGGGCCTATGCGCTTGTCTCGGTGAAGGGCAGGTCGAGCGGCGCATCAAACTACCCTGGGAGCTAGTGACATGATCCTCACCAAACTGAGCCTCAGTTCACCCGCGCACGCACGTTGGGAAATCCATCAGGTCGAGGGGCGCGAAGCACTGTCCTCGTTGTTCGAGTACACGATGACAATACGCGCACATCCCGATGAGCCGGTCATCGAAGCGCTGGGGACCCTGCTGAGTTGTCGGATCGCATCAGCAGGAGTCGACCGCTTCATTCACGGCTATATCAGCAGCGTCAGTCAGTGCGAGGAGTACCGGTGGCAGCTCAGCGTGGTTCCGCACTTGGCGGTGACCCGAGAACGTCGCAATCTGCGTGTTTTCCAGAACATCAACGTGGTCGATCTGGTGGGGGCGATTCTGGCCGAGTATGGGTTGTCCGCTCAGACGACGCAGTTGATCGGCGAGTATCCCGAGCAACCGTTCTGGTTGCAGTACCAGGAAACCGACTTCGATTTCATATCGCGTCTGCTCGAGCGTGCGGGCATTCACTATTTCTTCCGGCATACCCAGGATGCCCACCACCTGGTTTTGATTGACCATACCGGAGGGTGTGAACGCGCCAAGGGCCCCGCGTTGGTCTGGCAAGAGACGTGGAGCGATGTGGAGGTCAACAGTCTTCGCGCGGTGGTTGCCAGCCAATGGTCGCCAGCACCGCCAGGGGTGGTCGAGCCGGTGCATGGCTGGATAGACAGCGCGGCACTGCCAGTGCTGGACCCCAACGGTGAGCAATGGAAGCGTCGGGCGGACAGCGAAACCAAAGTGCGCACCGAAGAGGCCGAGTCGAGGGACATTCTGCATGCCGACGCCCTGGCATTCTGGATGAGTGTGGGAGAGCGGGTCAGCCTGAGCAGAAATCCTGCGCACGACGGCGAGTACTGCGTGGTTTCGATGGACATGTTCATCGACAACTGGTCTGCGAACGGCAAGGCCCAGCCGGCAAGGCTTGGCCTGCAGGCGAAAGGCCTCAAGCTACGCCCTCACTGGAAAACCCCGGTTCCGGTCATTCCTGGCGTGATGATGGCAACGGTGGTGGGGCCTGCGTCCGAGGCGGTCAATGTCGATGAACATGGCCGCGTCAAAGTGCGTTTTCACTGGGATGAAGCGCAGCGTCAAAGTGACTCGGCGTCCTGCTGGATCCGTGTGGCCCAGGGCTGGTCAGGGCCAGGATTTGGCGCGTTCTGCCTGCCCCGGGTGGGCACCGAAGTGTTGGTGAGCTTCATCCAGGGCAACCCCAACAGCCCAGTGGTGACGGGCTCGCTGTACAACGAACGCGACAGCTGGCCAGTGCCGCTGCCTGCGCAGAAGCTCAGCAGCGGTATCACCACGCGCAGCGAACCTGGCGGGGATACCCGTCACGGCCATCGCCTGGTTTTCGATGATCGAAAAGATGCGGAACTGATCGAGCTGCACTCGGAAAAGGACCTCTCGCTCAAAACCCGTCATGACCTGCTGGCCGAGTTCGGCAATGCCGCACAGATCACAGTCGGCACAGGACGAAGCACACAGATCAAGGAAGGTGATGACCAGCTGGACCTGGGGCAGGGGAGCTATCGCTTCACGGCAAAAGGCGACTGCATCCAGGAGTTCGATGGCCAGCACCGGATCAAAAGCCGCACGGCAGGCAGCACCATCAGTGCGGCCAAGGCCTGCTTGATCGAGTCCAACGAAAAGGTGGTCATCAAGGTCGGCGGCAGCGAGATCAGCATCAGCCCTACCGGAATTTCCCTCAAAGCCCCGCAGATCACTCTCAAGGGTGACGCGCTGACGGTCATCGATGGTGGCCTGATCAAAATTGGATAACGAGAGCACACCATGAGCCAGCCTGCAGCGCGTCTGGGCGATATGCACGTTTGTCCGGCCGCCGACCCTATTCCCCATGTCGGCGGGCCCATTACCGGCCCCGGCAATCCGAACGTATTGATCGGTGGTATGCCAGCGGCGGTCGTCGGCGACCTGCTGACCTGCACCGGCCCTGCGGACACCATCGTCAAGGGCAGCGCCAAAGTGTTGATCGGCGGCAAGCCTGCTGCGCGGATGGGCGATGTGTGCGCACATGGGGGGAGCATCGCCGTGGGATACCCGAAAGTTCTGATTGGATAACGACCTAGATGAGTGAAGAACGTAGCGCGCGGATTCAGGCGCTGATGGCGCCGATCGGCACCCAGGCCCCGGCGGGGCACGACATCGAGTACGACACCCTCTATGAGCAGATTCGCCAGGCGCGCGAACACGAGGACGTGGTGGCCGAGGACGAGTGGGCCTGTGAGGTCAAGGTCGCCGACTGGCAGCAAGTCATTGCCCTCGGGGAAGCCGTGCTCAGGGAGCACTCCAAGCATTTTCAGATCGCTTGCTGGGTGTCCCAGGCCTGGATGCAAAAGCAAGGGCTGACCGGCCTGGCCCAGGGCCTGGAGCTGCTCGAAGGCATGGTGCGCCAGTGGTGGGCGAGCGGCTTTCCGGCCTTGGAGGCCGATGGCGAACCTTACCGCCTGGCGATGTTCGGCCGACTGGATCGAGACATCGGTCAATGGCTGCTTACCCACTCGATGACCGGCTCGCCGCAATGCTCGCTGGCTTGGTGGCAGCAGGTGCTTCGTCATGAGCACGCCAAGCGCAGCGACGAGGGGAGTCCGCCGGACGACTACAGCCTGGAGCAGTTCCGTCTCTGGGTAGCGCAGGCCGTGCATTCTGCGCAACTGCGCGCGTTCCTTGATCAGGTCAGGGACTGCCGCAGCCTGCTGCAGCCATTCGCGCATGCGTTGTCGGCGGTCACGGGCAGCCGCGGTACGGGCGTGATGGCCAAAACACTGGAAGGGCTCGATGACTGGGAGGCTTTTTTGTCGCGGATGCTGGAGTGGTTGTCACCCCCAGGGACCAGCGATGAAGACGCGTTGCTGCCGTCGCCCGAGCGCATGGAGGAACGTCCGGCGCAGGGCGCGCAGTCACGTGAAACCGCGATCCGCCAGATGCAGGACATCGCCCGGTATTTTCGTCAGCACGAGCCCTCCAGCCCTGTGCCTATGCTGATGGACCGGGCGGTGCGTTGGGCAAGCATGCCGCTGCAGCAATGGTTGGCGGAGATGGTGCGCGATGAGAACTGCCTGAGGGAAATCAATCTTGTCCTGGAGGGCCCGCACGCATGATGCGTCCAATCCGATGGCTTTTGCTGCTGGGCGCCGCCTGCCTGTCGAGCGCGTGTTCGTTGAACGAGGCACAGCGCCAGAAGCTTTTACAGGAGTCGCCGCCTTGGTATGCGGAGGCCGGCATCGTGGTCAATGTGAAGACCGAACCGACACTCAATGCCTGGAAAGGACTGGCCAATTCGGTATCGCTGTTGATCCTGCAAGCGCGCGACAAACACACGTTGAACACGCTCGTCGCAGCAGAGCAGCCTACTCGCGCGTTGTTCAGCGGTGCGGCGCTGCCGCCGGAGATTCTTGCGATCGACCGCTTCACGGCATTGCCTGGCCAGCAGGCCACGCTGCACGTGAACCGCGTGGAGAATGCGCGGTACGTCGCGGTGATCGCTGGCTACTATCCCGCGCCCGGCACCCAGCAGGCGGCCGTCGTTGCCGTGCCGGTCGAAATCAAGCGCAGTTGGTTCGGCTGGAAGGTCGCGATCGAGACGTTGCGTTTCTCGACGCTGTGGGGAGAGCGCGCGCTGGTGAAGCTCGAGGGCGCGCAGAACCTGCTGCCGGCATCCTCGGACCGACAGGAGGATGACCAATGATCCAGGCGCAGCTACCCGTCTACTGGTACTCGGGGCTCTACCTGCAACCGCAGCATTTCCAGTCGATGGATCTTCATCAAAGCTGGCAGCATGCGCAGCACTGGCGCCATGGCAAGCCGTGGCAGTCAGGGATCGTAAAGGCCCAGGTCAACCCGCATAGCCTGCTCGACTTCACGCTGGAGTTCCACGCATTGGAGGTGGTGACAGCCGCCGGTGAGTACCTTGCCTTCCCGGGCAATTGTCACCTGCAAAAACGCTGTTTCCGGGAGGCCTGGAAGCAGCGTGACCGGCCTTTCACCATTTGGGGTGCCCTGCGGCGGTTGGACCCGCAGCAACAGAATGTCACCGTGCTGGAGCAAGACCGTGAACAGCCATTGACGCGCTGGGTCACGGCAACGCCCGAGCACACCATGCGTGATCTTTATCACCAGGGCCCGGAAGTCGAAGTGCCGCGTGTCCTTCACAGCCTGCGCCTGCTCTGGGATGACGAGCGCGAGGAGGCGTTGAGCGACCAGTGCTTCCCGTTGCTGCGTGTGCGCATGCGCGATCATGAAGTGATGGTCGACGAAACCTACGCGCCACCGGGCATAGTCTTGAACAGCTCCGAGGCCTTGCGCTCGAAACTCGAACAGATCTTTTTCGAACTGACCCAGCGTACGCAGGGCTTGGCGGAGCTCAAACATTCGCTAGGCCGGCTCACCAGCGACGTCAGCAATGAGTCCTTCGTGCTGACCTTGGTCATGCGTTCGCTCAATCGCGCGCTGCCAATATTGCAAGCCTACCTGGACGCGCCGGGTGTCCATCCCTGGCAGGCGCACCTGCTGTTGGTCCAGTTGGTTGGCGAACTCTCCACGTTCAACGATGACTGCAACCATTTGGGCCAGTGGCAGCAGGAGGCCTCGGCTGCGCTGCAGTACGACCACGACCGGCTGTTTGAAAGTTTCGACCAGATCCAGCGGGTCCTGCACAGGCTGCTCAACAGTATTGCGCTGGAAAAAAACACCTATCGCACGTTCGAGCAAGACGAGCGCGGTATCTATCAAAGCCGCCTCGACCGGCAAATGATCAGTCAAGCCAAGTGCTTGTACATGAAATTGCAAAGTCGCGCGTTCATTGATAACGACGCCGTGGTTCAAGGGTTGGATACCGCCAAACTTGCTGACCCTCAACGAATGGAATCGTTGATTCAACATGCGTTGTCAGGTGTTTCGCTACATAGATGTCAGAAAACCCCTATGGAGCTGCCTAGGCGTGAAGATACATGCTATCTGGAAATTGATACCCATGATCCTAATTGGGTAGCGGCAGAACATGTTCAGGAACTTAGTTTCTTCTGGGCGCAGGCACCAGATGATTTGAAAGTTCAGCTGGTCTATGCAGGGCGAATTGATGCAGGTCGTTGAATGTTACCTTCCCTTGATCCGGTTTATTGCCAGTGCACACCCTGATGAAACAGGGGGCTTCACGGTCTTTCGAGAGCAGGTGGAGCGCTATTTGGCCGAGGCCACTCAGGCCAGCGCCAAGGTTGTCGACAAGGAGGATCTGCACGCCTCGCGCTTTGCCATCATGTCGTGGATCGATGAATGGGTGCTGCGTTCGGCATTGGCATTGCGTCATGAATGGCGCGACCGTTTGCTGCAGTCCGAACACTATCAAACGGTCGTGGGCGGGGAAGCCTTCTTTGCCAGGCTGGACGCCCTGGAGGCACGCAATCATCAGGTGCGCATGGTTTACCTGACCTGCCTGTTGCTCGGGTTTCAAGGCCAGTATCGCCATCTTGAACCTGAACAACTGCAAGCCCGAATCACATCGACCCGTCAAGCGCTGCCGCGCGCCTGGCAGCCCGAGCGCAGTTGCGCAGAAATAACACCCGACGACAGAGCAGGTAAAGACCGCCGGCGCCGGCAACGTTGCATATGGCGTTATCGTTTTCCTCTGGCCCTCACAGCCTTGTGGGCGATGGTTTCTGTTGGATTGTTTTTTACTTTCTTATAGTCAAACATGAAAAAGATACTTGCTTCATCAGGCTGGCTCTTACTGGCGGGTCTGCTCTTTTTGCTGTGCGCGTTAGTTGCGCTGGCGCGAGAAGGCTCGCTGTTTACCGCCTTGTTTCTGTGGGCCGGCGTCCTGTTGGTTATTCTGCTGTTTCGCCTGTTGATGGTCGCGCTGGGGGAACTCCGCGGGCATCCGCGTACGCATCAGTTCCTGGCACGCTTTCAGGTTTCACGAAAGATTTACGTGTTACGCGAGCATTGGCGAAGTGGCGCGCGCACATTGAAGCGTTTGAACCGCTTTGGTGCCGAAATGCCCTGGTTTGTATTCGTGGGTGGGCGTGATGGAAAGACGACACTGCTCGACAGCGCGCAACTGCCTGTCTTGTCCCAGCTGGATGCGCGCGAACGGATCCTCCCGACCCGGACACTGAAATGGTGGTTCTTCAAACAATTGTGTGTGCTGGATGTTGGTAGTCATTTCTCCACGGGTAATGCCACAGCACTGCGCAGTTGGAAGCGCCTGGTCCAATGGAGCAAGCAGGTTCGCTCCCCCGAAGGTGTGCTCGTTTCGATCAGTTGTGCGGCGCTGCAGGCACACTCCCCAGCGCAACTGCATGAACACGGGCGTCGCCTGCGTGAGCAACTTGAACAGCTGATAAAAGCCTGTGGCCAGGGGTTGCCGATTCATATCGTCGTCACTGGGATCGATGCATTGCCAGGCTTCAAAGCCTGGCAACAGACCCTGACAGACGCGCAGCGCGAACACGCCTTGGGCTACCAATGGGTACGTCCACCGGTCGTCGATCGAAACACACCCTTTCTCGAGCCACTGTTCGACACGCTGTGCGAGGGGTTGTTGTCGCAGTGCCTGAGCACACTGGATGCCACGCCGCCTGACAAGGCCACCGCGCAGCGCCTGGGTTTTCCCGAGCGGGTGCAGGCGCTCAAGCCCGGCCTGCTGCGTTTTGTGGTCGCGCTGTGCGAACCTGACCCTTACCACGCCACGGGCGCACTCAAAGGCGTGTGGTTGACGGCCGCACCCGCAATGGCCCAGGCAGGGGAAAAGCGCCAGGGGCATTTTGTTGCAGAGTTGTTGAGCCAACGCCTGCTGCAGACTGCGCAATCGTCAGCAGAGGAGCGCTACATGCGCTACCCAGGCATGCGCAGGGTATCGCTGGCCACGGTAGTGTTCGCCTTGGCGGTCGGGGCGCTGCTGTGGAGCGGCTGGAAGACCTATCGCCTGTATGACGAACCTCCCGCTTCGGGAATGGCAGTCAATGTCGCCCGGTTGGCGCAATTGGACGCAGGTTTCGCCCAGCCGATAATGCATGTGCCTTATTTGCCGTTGATGAGCTATTGGCAGGCACGGCTCGAACGTCAGTTGCTCGAGGCGGGAGGGTGGCGCGAAAGCGAGCACCCGGCGCACTCGGCTCAATGGCAACAGCAGTTCGCAGAGGCCGATGCTGCGCAGAAACGCCAGATGATCTTGCAACTGAGCGCGGCGGTGCTGTTACAGGAGGCGATGCTCGATCAACTGCCATTGTCAGAGCTCACCCCCCTGCATTGGGAGGGGAACGCGTTCTACCCGCTGGCGTTCGATAAAGCACTCAGCCCAAGGGAAGTGCTGTTGATCACCCGGGCTTGGGTGCGGCGCCACCCTGATCGCCTGCCGTTGGCCGAGCAGCGCGCGCTGCTGTCGTCTTGGGTTGCGCAGGACTCCGCTTGGGCGTGGCTTTTGCAGGGGCGCGACAAGTTGCCGGCATTACGGTCAGCCCCTTTTTGGCCCCGTTGGCCCGTGCAGACTGAGTTGTCAGGCCTGTGGTTGCAGGCAGGCGAGCAAACAGTGCAAGAAGAAGTCGCGTTGGTCTCCCGTGCGTTGGGCAGCGCCGATCAGCAGCCCTTCCAGGGTTTCTGGAATACCTGGCACCAGCGTCGGCAAGAGGCTTGGCTGGCCTTTATCGGCGATACGATCGCACAGGCCTATGAGCACGCAGAACACCCCCTTGCCAGTGACGAGAGCGTTGCCTTGCTCAACGGCCAGGATCCGGCGAGCCGCTTCATCGCGCGCATCGTTTCGGAACTGGCGACCATTCCGAGCGCTGAAAGCCAGGCTTGGCTGGATGAAATGCGTCGGGTGTCGCACCTGCAAGCCCAACCGGCCACCCTGCAGGACCAGTTGTTCGTCTGGGAGAAGGGCGCGCGCGGCTGGCTCTATCGACAGTTTGGCAGCGCCCGTAGCCAGGCCTATGCCAGCCAGCAGGACCGCCAGGTATGGCAAGCCTGGAGGGACAGCCTTGCCGCGGCGGTGAACATGACATTGCGGCCTGCGGACTTGGCCAAGACGGCGCATGGGTTGTTCGTCCATTCGACAAGCGAGGGGCAATCGGGCTCCAACCTATTGGAAACGTTGCAGGCAGCATTCACCCAGCTCGAGAAGCACATGGCGTTGCCAGCCCAGGGGCAGGGCAGTGGCACCGTCTGGGAGCTGTTGCGCACACAGGTTGACGTGCTGACCGCCAATGCCGTTTCGGTCGTTGCCTGCGAACTGGACGCGCAATGGCAGAACCAAGTTCTGCAGCCCTTGAATGACCCGCGACTCAAGCAAAACCCTCGTCGCCAGGAAGACATGGCCTGGCAGCTGTTCCAGCACTTCTTGAATGACAAGGCGCAACGTTACCTGACGCCCGGTCAATCAGGGCTTTCCCCGAAATACTGGCAAGGCAGCGCGATCCCGTTCACCGCTGAGTTTCTCCAGGTACTCAACAGTGCGACGTCGCCGCAGGACCTGGAGCGTCTGCCGCTGCGTGAGCAAACGCGCAGGCAGGATGAGCTGACGGCGCTGCAAGCGGAGCTGGCAAGCCTGAAGGACGTTAAAGCGGCGATGAGCGAGCAATGGATCGAAACTCGCGTCATCACCCAACCGGCCACGGTCCCCGGTGGGGCGGCGCTGATGCCGACGGGGACGAAGCTCAGTCTGTCCTGCGGCACCCTGACCACAGGGCTCACGAGTGCAAACCTGCTTGAAGAGCGCGTGTTTCGCTGGGCCCCCGGCCAATGCCAGGGGGTGAGCCTGTCGGTGATATTTCCGCAAGGCGAGTTGAAGCGCCAGTGGCTTGGGGATGATGCCTGGCCGCGTTTTCTGCAGGCGTTTGCAAGCGGCGAGCAGCGCTATGCGCTGGAGGCGTTCGAGTCCGCCGACCCGTCGGTGTTCTCGCTGCAGGGCGTCAACGAGGTTCTCGTGCGTTTTTCCTTGAAAGAGCATGAAAGCACCCAGGAGCGCTGGCGGGCCTGGCAGCGGGTGGCGCAGGCCATGGCACCGGTACGGGGGCAGATTTCGGCTTTGCAGGAAGCGGCACAACAGCACGGCAATTATTTCACTGGCAACTTGACGGCGCTTCCCGTCAGCGCGGTCCAGTGTCCACGTTAAGGGCTACGGTTTATGCAGAACACATTGAAATCACGGGTGGCTTCGCTATCGATCGAAGCGCGCAAGGCCTTGGACGAGGCGGCCTTGCGTGCTAGCGAGGCCGGGCATTTCGAGGTCACCTGTGATCATTTCCTGTTCGCGCTGATTCGCCAGCAGCCTGACTTGGCTGAAGGACTTTCGCGTCATTGCGGTTTGGATATTCAGGCATTGCAAGCCGAACTGAAACGGCGATTGAAGAGCCAACCCAGCGGTAATGCCCACAGCGTGGTGTTTTCCGAGTCGGTGGTCGGTGTATTGGAGGACGCCTGGGAGCGGGCCTTCATGCAATGGGGGCATTCGTCGATTGGCGTGGCGTGTTGCTGGGCTTCATGGTTGGAACAGGGCAGGGCGCGTCATCTGGAAATCGCCTCCCTGCAGGCCTGGCTTACCTGCGATGCGTCCTTGGCAGTGGCATGGCTGCAGGCCCAAAGCCAGGCGCAGCAGGCACCTGAGCGGGCGGGCGGCGCCTTGGAAGCGTACGGCCACAACCTGACCCAGCAAGCCCGCGAGCAGCGCCTTGATCCTGTCATCGGGCGTGAAAAGGAAATTCGCCAAGTCATCGATGTCTTGCTGCGTCGTCGCCAGAACAACCCGTTGCTGGTCGGTGAACCCGGCGTGGGAAAGACTGCCCTGGTCGAAGGGGTCGCACAGCGTATTGCGGCCGGCGACGTGCCCCAAATGCTGAAAAACTGCGAAGTCTACAGCGTAGACCTGGGGCTGCTGCTGGCTGGGGCGAGTGTCAAAGGCGAGTTTGAGAAGCGCCTGCAAAGCCTGGTGGAGGAAGCGGCGGCCTCGCCTGTGCCGGTGGTGTTGTTCATTGACGAAGCGCATCGACTGCAAGGTGCAGGTGGTATGGCCGGGCAGAACGATGCGGCAAACATGCTCAAGCCGGCACTCTCCCGAGGCCAGTTTCAGGTCATCGCCGCAACCACTTGGGCCGAGTACAAGAGCATCTTCGAGAAAGATGCAGCGCTGGCGCGCCGTTTCCAGTCGATCAAGGTCGAGCCGCCCTGCGAAGCGGTGGCCATTGCGATGCTGCGTCATGTCGCGCCCCTGCTGGAACAGCACCATGGGGTGACCATTCGCCATGAAGCGATCGAAGCGGCCGTGCGGTTGTCGACGCGTTACATCATCGACCGTCAGTTGCCCGACAAGTCCCTGGCATTGCTGGATACCGCGTGTGCCCGGGTCGCACTCTCCCAGACCCATGTGCCGGAGGCGCTGGAAGACCTGGACGCCCAGTTGGCCCGCCTGGACAGCCATCGGGCGTGGTTGGCGCGCGAGGCGCACGATGCGCGCCTGCTGGAGGAGGTGGTCCACACGCAAGGGCAGCTCCAGAGAGCGCGACAGGATGTATGTACCCGGTGGCAGCAGCAGAGCACCTGGGTCCAGGAAGTACTTGCAGGGCCGCCCGCCAGCGATGTCGCCAGCCGATCCCTGGCCGAGGCGCATGAGCAGCAGGTGATGGTCCATGCCTGTGTCGATGCGATGTGCGTGGCGCATGTGCTGTCGGGCTGGACCGGGATCCCACTCGGCAAGCTCAGGGAGCGTACGCAGGTCAGTGAAGAGACACTGCTGGCCCAATTGCAAAGCCAGGTGGTGGGCCAGGAAGCGGCGCTGAAGGCACTGGCGCGCAAACTCTTCATCGCGCGAGCAGGGTTGCAGGCACCGGACAAGCCGGCTGGGGTGTTCATGCTGGCCGGTCCCTCGGGAGTGGGCAAGACCGAAACGGCATTGGCCTTGGCGCAGGTCTATGGCTCAGGGCCACAAAGCCTGATCACGTTGAACATGTCCGAGTACCAGGAGGCGCACACCGTCTCCGCGCTCAAAGGTGCACCGGCAGGCTACGTGGGCTACGGCAAAGGCGGAAAGCTGACCGAAGCGGTCAGAAAGCAACCGCACTGCGTCCTGTTGCTGGACGAATTCGAGAAAGCCCATCCCGACGTACGCGAGATGTTCTACCAGGTCCTGGATAAGGGCTGGATGGAAGACGCCGAAGGGCAGCGCGTAAGTTTTCATGATGCCTGGGTAGTGATCACCACCAATGTGGGGGGCGACCTGCCGAGCGCGGGTGGTCTGGACGATGACGCGATCTCGCATGTTCGCAAGGCCTGTGTCCAGCGGTTCAAACCTGCGTTCATGGGGCGGGTGAACTTGCAGGTCTATCAGGCGCTCTGCGTCGAACAGTTGATGGCGATCACTCAGCTCAAGCTGAACAAAATCGTACATCGCGTGGCAGAGGCCACACGCGGCGACATGCAGCTCGTCATAAAGCCGGCCATCGTCAAGGCGATTGCCGGGGCATGCCGTGTGAGCGAAAGCGGAGCGCGAGAAATCGACGAATTGATTGACGAACATGTGCTTCCCGAGTTGGCGCGGGTGGTGGCGTCCGAACATGGAAAAGCAGGTGTATTGACCTTGTCCTTTTCAAAGGGCCGCTACCAGTGTCATTGGAAAGCAGCGGCAGTGGTTAACTGATCCGAGGGCGCGAAGATGAGTATTTTCAATCGCAGGTCGACGTCCAAGCGTGAAACGTCGTTGGATTTCAATTTTCAAATGCATGGCGTCCTGCCAGGGCCTCGGTATTCGACAGATCCGCAGATAGAGAAGAAGTTGTCCGAGTGGACGAAGTTGTCCTCCCAGGGCCTTCGACTGGTGCATGCAATCAGCACTGACCAGTATCGTTCGAGTGTGCTCACGAGGATGCCCGCTGACGAGGTCTTCAAGACGTGGGACGTGTTCTCGACCTCCTTGGTTGTCCACCCGACGACTGAAGCGGGCTGGCACCGCAAACCACTCGAAATGTTCGCCTCCATTGCGTTGGTGTTGAAGGTACCCCCTGAAAATATCTTGGGCACCTTCAATGGCGATGTCTTTTTCCCCACCCATGAAACAGCGGAAAACAATAGGTTTGCGCGATCGGTATTGTCCGGGCGCTCAGTTTATAAAAACGGCGTCTTTGGTCGGCGCCATTATATTAAGGGTGGTTACAACCGTATTGAGACACCTGAGTGGGTGGCTTCAAGGACGTATACGTACAACGAAGTTTTAGTGGTGGGAAAGCCAGGGTTTAAGTTGCACTATTCGGTAACCAAACCCATAAAAGTCACCGGTATTCTGTGCTGTCACAACTGCAGAATGTCGGAGAGGGATCTGCCTTGGGAAAGAGCAGCTTTGTTGCGAGCGCTGCGCGAAGTGAACCCTCACTTACCGGTGAACTTTGTCTGAATCTTCTGTCGGGGTCATTCGGCTGCCGCGCCATGAATAAATGAGCAATGAGTGCGCATAAGTTGAGTGGTCCTTTCTCTTCTATCCGACTGTGAGTCATGAGCTGCTATGAGCGACTTTAAAGAAAAGGTCTTGAGGGCCACTACGTCTCTATTACGGCGCCCTCCTAAATTCCAAATGCATGGCAAGGCGTACACCCCGAAATACTCGCTTGATCCAAAAGTCGAAAAACAATTGGCGACTTGGGAAGATCTCGACGATCGAGACCTTTTTCTGACACATGTCGTGACGCGGGAGCGTTTTTTTAAGAGTGATCTATGTTGCCGAAGAGCGGAATACGTTATCGAGGAGTGGGATGTATTTTCCACTACAGTGGCCTCATATAAGGATCCAACCTCGGTCCGGTGGACCGAGGGCGTCGGTCTGATTCTGGAAGTTCCCCCGCAAAATATTATCGGGGCGTTCTCGCGGCATGTCGGGGTACCGCTTCATGAGCGTGCCCATCGGTATCAGTTAGCCCATAGCGTAAAATCTGGTATTAGCGAGAGCGGTATTCCCGTCAAAGGCGGCTACCGTAAAATTGCGACGCCGGATAAGTTGCTCAAGCGGAAAGTTACTGACAATGAAGTATTGGTGGTTGGTCGACCCCACGCACATGTGCATTTTGCCGAGACGCGCACGATCAAGGTAAGAGGCATGGTGCTTGCCAACCAACAATACCTGACAAAACAGGATGCGATCGACAATCTGGAGTTGCTGAGACTGCTCCAAGTGCGAAATCCACACCTTGCTGCGGAATTTATTTAAGTGTGTGGCGCGCCGAAGCGCTGCGATGTTCAAATCGATAAGTGAAGACGTATGGGTAGATTGAGTGACGCGGGTGGGAGTCACCCTAAATACTCTACGGATAAAGGTGTTGAACAGGCTCTATGTCAGTGGGAACGGCTGTCAGAACAGAATAGATTTCTCGTACATGCCTTCGATATAGAAAAATTCGAAAGGGGTGATCTGTCAAAGCGGCGAGCCGAAGAGGTGTTCAAGACATGGGATGTCTTCTCCACCAGTCTGGTGGACCCCCAGCGCATCTTCCGGCTTCGGCATCGCTACCAAAAGACCGGAGCAGCAGTGTCCACCCAGGTATTCGGCGAGGTGGGGCTCATACTCGACGTGCCAGCGCAAAATATCCTGGGGACGTTTCCGGAAGATGTCATGTTCCCGACACACCTCCCAGCCAAGGATTATAAGTTTGCCGATGCCATACTTAACGGGATCTCCAAGCTGTATTCGCTGAAGCTGGTGGAAAAATATAACAAGGTCGTTTCGCCAGACGCCATCGTTGGGCGAACGATGTTTCACAACGAAGTGTTGGTCGTCGGCAAGCCGAATGTGAAGATACATTTCAAGATGACGCAGCCGGTCAAGGTGCGCGGCATTATCTATGCACCTAAGTGCAAGGGTGCGGATAACGATAGAGGCGCGGCGAGTTTTAAGCGACTGAAGTTGATCGCGCGTCTTCGTCAGTTGAACCCGGGGCTTGGAGTTGTAGAGGTTTAAGGTGAGGGAAATGTGCAGCGAGGTGCCCTATGGGGTGGGTGAATAAGATACGAGTGCGTTCGAAATTCGAAGCGTTGTCGGTAGCAGAATCGAAGACTGCATTTACATTCAAGCCGGCGGCCGTGTGCCCGAAATATTCGTTTGATAAGCATGTCGAGAAAAAATTGAGGAAGTGGGAGCGGATTTCCGAGATGGGGTTCTGCTTGGTACATGCCGTTGGTGAGCACGCGCTTTATGGCAGTGGTTTGTTCCAAGGGCGGGCACAGGAGATCTTAAGCGGATGGGATGTCATTTCCACGTCGTTGATCCGTCGCACACGAACATGGACGCAAGTGAATATCCGTAGTCAGAATCCGAAGATTTCAAGGCTGCCGATGAGGCCTATGCGAATGTATGCAAATGTCGCGCTGATTCTGCAAGTGCCGCCAGAAAATATTCTGGGTACCTTTCCAGAGGACGTCTATTTCCCTACCCATGAGCCTGCCAAAGACTATAAGTTTGCACAGGCGATTCTGGGCGACGGAAGCACAACGACGCATCCGGTGATGGGCGGCGCATTTACTAAAATTGAATCACCGCTCACGATAATGGAGAAAACCAGCCGGGGGAAGCCGAAGGAGAACTATAACGAAATTCTGGTCGTGACCCGTCCGCATGTCAGGGTGCACTTTTCAGAAACGAAGAAGGTCGAGGTGAAGGGCATTATCTATACCGCGGGCAGTACTGGGCTCAGTCGATCAGATGCCGAGGTGCTTCAGCGGTTGCGCGAGTTGAACCCCGATCTTCCCGTCGAGGAAGCGTAACCTCAGTCTTGGTGTTGTCGCCAAGCGCATGTGAGTCGTCAACGATGTGTATTAAAGCGAAAGAGAGAAAAATATACGCAGACCACCCAGCCCTGCAGCGCACGTTGTCCCAGTGGGAAGGTATCGACCGGCACGGCATGGTGCTGGTATGTCCCTTCACACCCATGATGGCGCTGGGTGGCTATGAATTGTCGGTCATTCAACAACGGATTGATCGTCATTGGGTACTGTCCACCTCCTTGATCAATCTCAGCGATATCGAAGCGCAACGGAAGCGCTACCGGCGTTTGAAGCAGGAAGGCCACCTGTTTTCCGGTATGCCCGAGGAGATTGGTATTGTGCTCCACGTGCCGCCACAAAATATCCTGCGTGCCGTGGCAGCGCCGATGGTGAGCCGTAGCCGGATTAATCAACAAAAATTCATTTTTTCAAATAATGAAATTTTCAGTGCCGATCATTCGGCGGCCACCGCTAAGGCGGGGGCGTCATTCAATATTGTTACGCCTCACGCGTTAATGAAGTCGACACGTTGGCAGCATAACGAAGTACTGGTCATGGGCAAGTCCGATCAAAATGTGCATGGTGTCTTCACGGAGAGGATCATCGCCAAAGATATTGTGCTGCTTTCCAAGGAAACGCAGTCAGCGTTCTCCCGGGAAAACCAGCAATTATGGCTGAATGCCCATATCGCAAATTACAACACACTGCATCCCACGCGTGGAAGGCGTTAAATACCTGTAGATGTCGAAGTTGTAGCGGAGTGATGTTCATGAGTTTTCTTTCACGTAAACAGTACGCCAGACGTGTGAATCGCCCCTGGTTTTCTAGACACTCTCCAAGCTCAGGAAATAGCGTTTCTCATACTCTACTGGAGACAGCTGCATAGCACTGCTGTGTCGGCGTTTAGGGTTATAGAA
>NZ_JBLUPV010000010.1:0-194325 GCF_048068075.1 Pseudomonas sp. NY15354 | reverse complement strand
GCAGGGTGGCGATGGTGGTGGTGTAGTGGGTGGCGATCGAGGCCAGGGTCTCGCCCATGGCGAAGGTGTGGAGGTGAGCCGGTGATCGCTGGGCCGGTTGGGTGTCGGGCACGGCGCTGGCCGAAGGGGTGGCCAATGCCAGGGTCAGTGGAAGAACGGCCTGGACGCCGATGTTGAGCCAGGCAACGGCCCGCGTCCCGAAGGGAGGCCCGCCGTACAAAGTGTGCTTTTTCAATGAAGTTACCAGTCCCTGATGGCCTGAAATGTAACTTCGCGATGGCGTTGTTTTTTCGCCCAGCCATTGCCCGCTCGCAAGCGATCAACAGTTTTTTGGCACACTCAATGGATAGTGAAAGAGGAAATAACCAACACCAAAGCGAAGCGGTTGAAAGCAACTTCCATCTTTTCGATAGATGTCACGAGGCCGCCAAACGCAATGGTTTGGAAGTGCAATGGGTGCAAGTTCTAACAGCGTAAGGAGGCTTTCAGGGGCCAGAATCTACAAAAAGAAAAAGTCAGGTTCTGTAGGGGCAATCCCATTCTTGACTTGAATAAGGGCGTTGGCGTGTGGCGCATTTTAAAGGGAAAAAAGGGCCGCAATAATGCGGCCCTTGGGTTTCATGTACGCGGTGGGTGAATGCAGGTCAACGTCAGTTATCGGTCAAGGGATCGTCCTGGGAGAGCAGCGCGTTGGCCAGCTCCTCGTCACTGGCCTGCAGGCCAGGGTTGTCCTTGCGGGCCTGCTCCAGCGCCGACTCCACATAGGCGCCGCGGATGACCCCTCCACTGGCCACGAACGCCGACAGCTCATCGCGGGCCGGGATGATCCGTTTGTCGTCCTTGAAGGTCGAGTACAGCGAGGCGGAGACCCCTGCCGATGTGGCGACATCGCCAGCATCCACACCAGCCAAGGCAGCCCCTGCCGGGAGCAGGAGCAAGAACGAAGGAACGAGCAGTAGATGGCGCATGGCAAGACCTCCAGGTGAAGCCCAAGGGATTTACTGCATGTTGTTAAGAGCGGTGACGGTACTGCGGAGTTCCATCGGCTGCTTGTCGGTCACCCCCCCAGTGCAGCTATTTGAGCGAGGAGGGGATGAGCGCGGTCGCTGGGCAAGGGGGAAAGGGGGGGCAACTTTCCGATAGGTCAACTGGTAGGCGCCCTACAGATCTGCGAGTTCAGGCCGCTGGACAGCAGGAATAGCATCCATGGAAACGCCCGGCAGTGCCGTCAGACGGCCTCGTTCGGGATGGATCGCTCGTATGCCAAGGGAGCCCTAGATGTCTGACCACAGTGATCACGAACCCAACCTACTCGACAAAATCCTCGAAACCGAACCCAGTATCAAAAGCACGTTAGGCGCCAGAGCCTTCGCCCAGGACACGCTGCTGGATCTGCAGGGTAAGCCTGCTGTCGCGTTGATGCAGCGCTTTCCAGGCCTGCATGTCAAACAGGCCCAGCGACTGAAGGACCGCCTGGACGTGGCATCGGCGGCAATGATGCGTGAGTTTCGCGAAAACCGCCTGAGCGCCGCGACCCGCAGAGCTGCCGATGAACTCAAGGGCCCATTGGCGCAGACCAATGGCCCGACCTTCGAGAACCAGTTCGCACCGTCCTGGGGCAACCACACCCATCCACAAGCCGTGGATGCCACCACTTCGCCGGCGGCCTACCTGATCGACATGCTGACCTTCGTGGAACAGCACCTGGAGCCGAAGGGGAACGAACTCAAAGCCGTGACACTGAAAACGCGGCGTCCGGATCTGTACGAGCTTTCGCTCGACGAAGACACCATGAATCGCACGGTGACCCAGGTCGAGGTGGTCAACCATGTGATGGAAAGCGCCATCGAGCGCCAGCGAACAGCGGCCGATGACATCACCGCCACCCAGGACAAACTCCTCCAGGTGCGCTACCCGCTCAAGCAGTTCCCCTATGAGCATTATTGGGAACAGATTCGTACGGTGCTGACCCATCACGAGCTGTCGGTGAGCGACGTGTCGCGGCTGTCCGACATCGAGGCGCCGTACTTCATTCAGCCCGGTGCCCATTCCCAGTGGTCGGACGTCGCCCTGCAACAGGACGCAGGCCTGGGCCCGGCCCTGCGCGCCATCCTGCTAGAGTCGCCGTACTTCGGCAGCGGCGGTGAGGTTCGCTTCAACCCCCAGACCCGTCGACTGCTGGCCGTGCCGCACACATCCGCCACCCGGCGGGCCGAACAGGTAGCGAGTAACAGCGTCAGCTTTTTCAAGGACAACTTCGGTGTCCCTGCCTACCCGACCCTGCAGAACGTGGTGAACTTCTGCCAGGCCCTGCACATGAGCCAGGATGAAATGGAGTCCCTGTTCGCCCTGGCCGCCTATGCGCCGGTTCGCTCCGACAATGTGGTCGTCGATGCATCCCGTGCCCCGGCATCGCCCGTGCAGTTCGGCGCACGTTTCATCAACAGCGGCAGTGACACCCCGGTGTCGGTGGTCAGCGATAGCAAAGAGCCTACGCTGCACCAGTTCCAGAACCTGACCGAGGCCCGTTGCGACCGGGTCAATCGCCTGGTGCGCCTGGCCACGGCGCTGAAGCTTTCATACGCCGAAACGGACCAGGTCGTCTGCGCGGCCATCGAGGCGGAGCGGCGTGCCGCTGTCAGCCAGACGACCGCCAGCGAGGCCCCGTTGTGGATGACCGCCAATACGATCCGGGCGTTGGGTGTGTTCCAGTTTCTGCGCGAGCATTTCTCGTGCAGCGCCGAGGACTTTTCCGCGCTGCTGTCGGACATGTCCATTTTTGCCAGTGGCGATACCCTCAGCCATTTTGATCGGGTGTTCAACGCCGACAACACCACGCCGCTGGTGCTCGATGACGAGCCGTTCAGCCTGGGCAGCGAGGATGTCGAGAGCAAGCGCACGGTCGATCAGCTGTGCCAGGGGCTTGGGATCAACATGGAGACCTTCCGCTACCTGTCGCGCCTGATCATGCAGGGGCAAAGCCAGCCGATGCTCAAACGCAGCTTGCCGACCGTCAGCGCGTTCTACCGCGTCACCTTGCTGGCCCGTCTGCTGTCGATCACCACCATCGAACTGCTGTCGCTGCTCGAAGTCCTGAGCCCCGAAGGCCAATACGCCCTGCAGCTGGCCGGTACGCCGCAGAACGCGATGTACAAGAGCTACAGTCAGACCGACACCCTCAGCGTCATCCATGCCCTGAGCCGATGCGTGGCCTGGTGCCAAGCGCAGCAACTGCCGATCGCCTGGCTGGTGCAACAGCTGCTGCCGATCGAGACCGCCGATGTGGTCCCCGAGGAGTACCGCACGCTGCTCAGCGAGCTCAAGAGCCATCTGATGCCGTTCCAGGACTTCGACCGCCTGCTCGCCGACGCTGGCGTGATGCCTTTGAGGACCCAGGGCTGGAAGCAAAACCTCACGCAGATCGTCGATGCTCAGGGGCTGATCACCGACACCGGCCATTCCGAGGAAGATTTCGACGCTGTTCAGTACGAGCATTTCGCCGCACGGGAAATCGAAGTGGTGATCGAGCGACTGATGCGCGTGCCGGAGTCCGAAGCGGGCGAAGGCGAGACGCACAGCGAGGAAAGCGAGCTGCCGCTGCTCACTGCCGACGAGGCCGAACGCCTGAAGACCCTGGTTCTTGGCGTGGTGCTGCGGATTCGCTCGCAGCAGTGGGGCGTGGTCCAGGAGCGCCTGTCGCACTTCCTGTCGCTCAAGGCCGACAGCGTGATCCCGGTGGTGTACTGGGCCGAAGGCAAAGCCCATACGCTGCTGCAGAGCGCGACGAACTTCGACCCGGACCAACTTCAGTCCGAAACCCTCAAAGCGCTGATGCCGTTGATGCAGCGCATGCAGCGCTGCGCCCGGATCGTCAATCAGTTCGCCCTGAGCCCGGCCCTGTTCTCCAGCCTGCTGGTGCGCGCCCAGCGCTCGCGCTGGAGCATCAAGAGCACCGAACTGACATTGCATACCTTGTACTTACTGGAGCGCTACACGCGTTGCCTGCGCCAGGCCAAGCAGTCCGAAGAGCAACTGCTGGGCTATTTCGACCTGATCGAGTCGCTGGGTGAAATGAGCGACAACGAGCGCCGTCTGATCAAGGACGCCGCGGCCGAGAAGATCGCCGCCTGGCTGGGCTGGGGCATTCGTGAGGTGCTCGATGTGGCGGCCCAGGTGACCCCTGACGGCATCATTCGCAATTTGGCGCAGCTGTGCGCCTTGGTCGACACCCGCCAGCTGTGCGAAAAAACCGGCCTGAGCGCCGGCTCGCTGATGAAGCTCAGCCGCCTCAGCGCCCATGACGACACCCAGGCCTATCGCAGCGCCGCGCATGAAATGCTGAGCAGCCTGCGCCAAGCGTCTGAACAGCGGCGCGACGAGACAGAGTTGCGCCAGAGTCTGTCTACACGTTGTCTGGTCAGCAAGTCGCTGCTGGTCGCCAGGGACGCTAAAGAAAAAACCACCGTGAGCCTGACGCTGCTGGACATGAACAACCAGCCGGTTTCCGATATCCGGGTCAGATGGTCCACCGACTTGGGCGTCTTGCAGGACCACTTCAGCTTCACCGACGAGAACGGTGTCGCGACCGTTGACCTGGGGTCGGGGCGACAGACCGGGATCGCCCATGTCCAGGCTGCCTACCTGCTCGACAGCAAGGCTTTCGCGCCGCCAGTGGTCATCGACTGCGACGAGGCGTCGCTGGAGCTTGAACCTGTCACACCACATCATGCATCGGCGCTGGCGGGCAACAAGGGCCGCTGTACCTTCCTCACGACGTTGGTTGATAAGCACAAGAACAAAGGTGTCGATCGCCTGTTGCACTGGACCACGAGTATTGGCGAGTTCATCGACTCTTCGGGCGAAACGCTGACCGACAGCGAAGGCGTCAGCACGATCGCCTTGCGCAGCAAGGAGGCGGGCGCGGGCGACGTCTACGTCTGGTATGAGGGCCGGCCCGAAGACAAGCACCATCTGCGCGTCACCTTCGAAGATCGGCCTTATGTGGGCGCACTGAACCTCACCTCCTGGACGGTCGTCGGTGATGACATCAAGGTCGTCGCGACGATTCTTGGCCTGAATGACGAGGCGTTCCCCGGTCAGCCATTGAAATGGTCCTGCACCGGTGCCGAGGTGATCGATTCCCAAGAACAGAGCGATGAGCAGGGCCAGGCGTACGCCGTGTTGCGGGCCGGTGCCGCAGGCGAAGTCAGCGTTACTGTCACTCTTAGCAAGCAGGATGAACCTTCACAGGACTATGACGCCAGGACGCTGGACTTCGAGGTGCTGAGCAATGTCCTGAAAAGCACCATCTGGGCCAGCGGGAAATGGCCTCTGGCCGATGGCATCAGCGCTGCCGAATACGAGGTCCAGATCGTCAGCGAGAATGACAAGCCGGTCGAGCGCTATCCGGTTACCTGGAGCGTGAAGGAAGGCGGTGTAGAGACGGTCACCAAGCTTACAGGCCCCGATGGCATCGCCCGCTATCACCTCAAGAGCAATGTAGTAGGCGAGCGGAGCGTGGTCGCGGACTGGGGTGGCGCCAAGCCTGCAGAGTTCGCCCCGGTGAACTTCCTGCCGAGCGAGGGCATGCAGATCCTGTTCGACGGCAAGCCTCTCGAGGGGCCGGTCGTCATTGCCCAGTCCGCAACGGCCGAGCCTGAGTCGCACACGCTGTCCGTGCAGGTGACAGAAGGCCATCCGCTGCTCAAGACCAAGATGCGCTTGCTGTATGCCGGGCGCTATTCGGCGCCTTCACTGGGCCTGGATGTAGATCCGAAACTTGGCAATGACGTCGAGTTCAGCGCAGGGGTGGTGAGCTGGACCATCACGAAGGTAGCGGCGGGCCTGGGCCAGCAGGCTGCCCTGCAGCTTGGCGTGTCCTACGAGCAAACCATGGCGCCGATCTGGATCGACGTCATCGTCAAGCCTTCCACCGACTGACGGGCTCGGCATAGCCACATCCCTGCTCCCAAGGGGCAGCCCCCAATTTTACTTGGCGCCATAGCAGGCAGGGCAGTTGGCCCTGCCTGGCGGGCGGTGATTTGCCGCCCGACGCCTTCGACCCTACGAACCGAGGTCTTCATGAGTAACGCATTGACTCATAAACTGGCAGAACAATGGCGCGACGCGCTCAGTGCCTATGTCATCCACCACGTGTTGCCTGACCAATCCCAGGCCGCTTCGATCAACATGATGACGGCCGACCATCTGGACCGGTACTTCCTGCTGGACACGCAGGTCACCTCTGCGGTGACCACCTCCTACCTGGCGCAAGCGCTGGCCACGACACAGACGTACATCAACGCCATCATCAGCAACCTCGAGCCCGGCTATGACCAGGACTTGGACCCCGCGGTGATCACCTTCTGGCAGCAGGCCATGGCCAATTATTCGCTATGGGCCGCCTACCAGATGCTGGAGGACTATCCGGAGAACTACATTCGCGCCGAGATGCGCCTGGACAAGACCGAGCTGTTCAAGACCCTGGAAAACGACCTGGGCCAAGGCAAGATCAACGATGCGAACGTGCAGAAGGCGTTGCTGACCTACCTCAAGCACTATGAGCACCAGAACAGCATTCGCGTGCAGTCCGGCTACATCGACTACAGGGGCGATCACGCGGATGGCGATCAGTTCGATGGCTATACCTTTGCCAACTCGGACTACTACCTGCTGGGCAAGGATGCGGCGACGCCTGCGGCCTACTACTGGCGAAAAGTGGCCGTGCGCCTGGACCAGACCTCGACGGCCATTCAACCGGACGCGTGGACGCAATGGCAGGCGATCGCCATGCCGGCCGGCAGCACGGTGATCCTGGCTCGCCTGGTGCTGTTCTGCGGGCGGCTGCACTTGGTCTGGCTGCACCATGGTGAGCCGGTGTCGGAACCGCCTGTGCAAGAGGAGGATGGAGAAGAGAAAGAACTCGAACGCTATACCCTCAAGCTGGACATCATGCACCTGGGACTGGACAACCAGTGGTCGCCCCCCGAAACGCTGTGGACCATGGCGACCGACCCGATCGAAAAAGGCCAGCCGCTGGACACGACCGAATATCGCCTGCTCGCGTTGGCCGTCGCCCGTGCCCATGGCAGTGACGATGAGTTGTGTGTCGCGTTACGCGGGAGCTCGAATACAGATCTGTTCTCGGTTCAACGTGACGTGCTCAAACGGAAGGCTCCCGCGCACCTGGCCTTTGGCGTCGATTCCCTGAACCGCCTGTTCACGCATTTCGCAGACAAGGACGACAACCTCGCCTTCCAGCGCCGCGTGACCAACAGCACGTGGGCGATTAGAAGCGTGACACGAGCAGCAGGCTATGATCCCTACCTAAGCCTCGAAGCGTTGTTGGAGGAGCAAGGCAGCGGCGAGCTCCAGCTGCATCTGCGTGGCCGCTCCTGGCAAGTGAAGACCACCCCCAAACCGATGGCGGTATACGTTTCGCGCATTTTGAACGTGGTAGATGGCGTCTGGATGCGCGCTCAAGTGCGGACCACCCCCAAAGGCAAGGTCGAGTTCCGTTGCATGATGAACAAGGCGCCTCAGTTCCAAGTCGTGAAGCTGATCCACCCTGTGGCAGAGGCAGGTGTCGACCTGCTCGGAACCGACTTCAAGATGAACATCTTCGGTTGGTACGAGGCCTTCACGGAGGTGAACGCCGATGAGCTGCCTGCCGCACTGGCCGCGTATGACGCGCAAGGGGTACGTGAAGGTGCAGGTTTCAGCGTGCAGGTCGGCACCGCTGGGGCGCAAATCCTGGAAAACGCCAGTAACTTCATCACCGTTCACGCCCTGACTGCAATGGGCGAAGCAATGAAGCTCATGGTTGGCAAGTCTGATGCCTGGGCCGGCACCTTCCTGCTCAACGGCAATGCGGCCACGCCCTGGTTGACCCAGGGGTGGGAGCCGGAGGAAAACAAGCCGGAGCCTGAGATCACGGTCACCCTGGGGCTGGCTAACAACACCTCCACGACCACGTTCACGCTGAAGATGGGCCTGGTGGCCAACATCAGCAATGCCACCATGCCCTACATTGCGCGCCAGGCCAGCGGCACCGACTTTCTGGTGTTCGAGAACATCGGCCCTGGGGCTAGCGGGTCGCGAGAGCCTCTGGTCGCACGCCTGAACTCCCAACACGTACCGGACCTGATCAATCGCGCCCAGGCCTCGCCTCAGGCCGTGTTCGATTGGGACGCCCAGCACCTGCGTGAACCGGCCTTCGTCAAAGGGGCGAGCAGCAAGCGCTATGGCGGTCGGCTGCGCACCCAGGACGATGCGCCGATGAATGCCTATGACGCCAACGGCCTGTACCTGCGCGAGCTGTTCTTCCACGTCCCCCATCTGGTGGCCTCGCGTCTGCAGGAGGAGGAGCGCTACGAGGACGCCCGGCGGTGGCTGGGGTTGATCTTCGACCCGCAACGCAAGCAGCCGTCGACGGAAAACCCAGGCCGTGAGTACTGGAACTGTGCCTGGATCATGGATGATAGGACGTCGGCTTCCGGCCTCGAGCACCAACTCCTTGACCCGCACACCATCGCATTGCACGCGCCTTCGCACTATCGCAAGGCGATATTCCACCAATACGTGCACCTGCTGATCGGCGAGGCCGACCTGAATTATCGTCAGCCGACCCGAGACAGTCTGGCCAACGCCTGGCTGATGTACCGGCGTGCAGCCGACCTGATGGGCGAGGCACCGAACGCTCGCACGATCAACACCTGGCAACCCAAGACCGTGGCGCAACTGCTCGGCTCATCGCGCGGCGAGCAGTTGCTGGCCTGCCAGGCACAAGTGCGAGCTCCGGCGGATCTGCCCAAGCGCCTGGCCACGTTCGTCTGGACCGGTGTGGCGGCGCATGAGGCCTTCCGTCTGCCCGTCAACCAGCACCTGATCGATACCTGGCAGTTGCTGGAGCAGCGGTTCTACAACCTGCGCCATTACCTGACCATCGATGGTCAACCGCTGCTGCTGCCACTCTATGCGCCCGCGGCCAACCCCTTCGACCTGCTGATGGCGCGCATGGGCGGCAATGCCAGCCTGTCGCACCTGATGGGGTACCGCACCGTGGTGCCGCCGTATCGTTTCCGTACCATCGTCGGCAAGGCCCACGAAGTGGTCTCGGCGCTGATCCAGTTCGGCGAGCAACTGCGTGGCTTGATGGAGCAGGAAGAGCGCACTGAACTGGAGGCCTTGCAGTTCCAGCAGGCGGCGGAAATCGCCAGCTACACCATTGGCATTCAGGAGCAGCTCTACCAACAACAGCAAAAGAGCCAGGATGTGCTGCACGCGCAACGGGCCGCCACCGAGCTGCGCCAGGCTCATTACACGAAGCTGTACGAAGATCACATTTCGGGGGGCGAATATGCGGCGATGAGCCTGCATGGCATCGGTCGCGCCCTGACGCATGTGGGCACTGGCGTGACTGGGTTAGCCCATTTGGCCGAAATGGCGCCTAACACCTTCGGATTGGCAAACGGTGGGATGCGCTACAAGGCCCCGATGACGGCGATCGGGCAGGGGATGCAGGCTGTAGGCGGTCAAATGACGACGGCGGCCGAACTGCTGCGTGAAACCGAAGGCTACCGCCGCCGTCGGCAAGAGTGGCAACTGCAAGCCAAGCTGGCGGGCAAGGAGCTTCAGGTCCTGGACAAGCAACTGGGCGCACAGAAGCACGCCACTTTGGCCGCAGAGCAGGCGCTCACCCATAGCCGCAAAGCACTGGCCCAGACCCAGCAGCTGTATGCCTACTACCAAAACAAGTCCACTAGCGTGGCGCTGTACCGCTGGCTGCGCTCTCAGGTCGCGACCCTCCAAGCGACCCTGTTCGACGTGGCGGTCAGTCTGTGCAACAGCGCCGAGGCGTGCTGGCAGTTCGAGACCGGTCAGTTCGACAAGCGCATCATCCGGGCGCCGATCTGGCAGGCGGACCGCTATGGCCTGAACGCCGGCAACGAGCTGCGGCTGGACCTGCACCGCCTGGAGTCCGAAGCGCTGCTGCGCAACGAGCGGCACCTGGAGGTGCACAAGACCCTCTCCCTGCAAGCGCTGATCGACAAGGGACTGGTGTGCGCCAAGGACGGAAAGCCAGTCGATACGGGGACGCGGCTCAGCGACCTGCTCAGCGAGCATGGCGAGCTGGACTTCACGTTGTCCGAATCGCTGTTCAACGAGGACTACCCGGGCCATTACCTGCGCCGCCTGCACAGCGTGGCGCTGTCGATGCCTGCCTTGCTCGGGCCTTACCAGAATATCCGCGCGACGCTGACCCAGAAGCAGAGCCGCTTGCTGGTCAAACCTGACATCGAGGGCGTGAAGTTCCTGACGCCCAAGGCGACCCGCGCCGAGGAACAGGGCGACGGCAGCAACGTGATAATGAGCTTGCGCGCGCGGCAGCAGGTGTGCCTGTCGTCCGCCAACCAGGACGTCGGGCTGGTCAGCAATCCTGAGGCCGACGACCGCTACCGGCCGTTCGAGGGCACGGGGGCGGTGTCGGACTGGCACTTGCAGTTCCCCCGGCATACCCACCAGGCCGACGCCTTGGCGAGCCTGAGCGACATCATTCTGGAGGTCCGCTACTTCGCCTTGCACGGTGGGCCGCTGTTCGAAGAGGCGGTGGAAAAACTGCTCGAAGACGCCGCAGCCTGACCACCAGCGCAGAGCACGTGGAGACGGAGTTTCCTAAAAGTGCGATTGCCAAGATAAGTACACCCTAAGTCAGAAGCCGTCGCGCAGATTGAACTGTGCGGCGGTTTTTTATTGTCGTCGATAACGACACAGAAGCTGTAGCAATTGAATAAAAGCCCAGTAGAACGCTTTCGCCAATACTTCAACTATCGTGGACGCCAGAAATTAATACAGTTGAAATCAGAAAATACTTAAGCGTTGAGCGGCGTGGCGCCTCACCGATCTGAGAGTTATTTGACTTGCCTCTTTGGTGAATTATTCGATGGCGTGAATCGTATGTTGAGCGCGGCGCATTTATCGCTTGAACGGTGCGTGTCACTCAACTGATCTACGCCTTTTAAAATTGAAGAGGCTATATGCTGTGAATGTTATCAACGCGCAACATACCGGTTTTAACCCAGAGACCCGTGGTCATAACCTTGTCCAAGATCCATCGTTTCCAGCGGGCTCGATCAGTGCAAACCCCGATGCCGAAACATCCTGGAAAATTAGCAAGCCCGAGGGATTCTCCCATTTCCAAGGGCCCTACGTGGGGATTCGGGGCGACCGGAAGCTTTGGCAAATCATCGAGCTGCCGGTCGTGCCGGATGCCAAAGAGCGCCCCGACTACTGGCTGAGTTGTGAGTATGACGCTACCTATTACACGGAGTGTTGGCTGCGGGTGTATGACGCAGATGACAATGAAGCGCCATTCTTCAACTACAGCCTGCGCGGTAAGCCTCCCGCGCCTGAGTACCTGCCGGTAGAGCCCACTGCGAACTGGCTTAGCATGAGCGAAACGCGGATCGCTATACCGGAGGGTGTGCGGCGGCTGCGTGTGGAGTTCGAAACCCCGAGGACCGAGTCGTTCTATCTATACCTGAGAAACGTGACCACTCACCTGCGCCTTCCGGCATTCGATGAAGCCAGCGATGTCCAGTTGCTGGTCGAGCGTCCGGGCGAGGCGCCGATCATTCAGTCCATGCGGCCATTTCGGCTGTGTCACGGTGCGACCCATCAACTGATAGTGAAGGCACTGACCGGCAATGCCTGGGAAGGGCAAAAGACCAGCCTGCTCTGGATAGACGAGGGCGCCGCGCCGCCATTCCAGTACGGTCTGACGGCCGACCCTGACTTCAACTACATGGACGCGGACGATGAGAGATACTACCTGCCGCTGTCGAGCGAAGATGGGGCGAGCTGGACACTGACCGCCGACGCCAAATTGCCCGAGAACCTGCCTGCCGATATCGCCCTGGGGCTGGGCAGCTACTGGCAGGCGCAGAAACACTCGATCGCGGCGCAGATGGGGGATTTCCACCACGTCATCGAGGCAATCGATTGGGACGGCGTGGTGCCGGTCGTGGGTGCATATGCCACCACCCTGACGGCCCTCGTGAAGAACCCCTTCGCCCCGGATCGGCCTGTGGTGAACAAAGAAGTCATCTGGTCCTACAACGGGAAAAACTACCCGATCAAGACGGACGAAAAAGGCCACGCCAAGCTGACATACACCCCTGCGCTGGGTGATGCAGGGGAGGCGAATCAGGTCGTTTTCACCGCATCCTGCAAGGACGCTCTGCAGCATGCCAGCAGTGTTGAACATACCTGTCCGGTCTTTGACGAGTCCCCTTGGCTCGATCAGGTGGAAGTGGTGCTGGACGGCAAACCGATCACTGATCTGAAGGCGATGGCCCTGCGCCTGACCCGGGGCGTCAGCTACACGCTGGTAATCAAGCCAAAAAGCGCGGACAGCTATTTCGTCGGCAAAGACATTGCCCTGAGCTGGCCGGAGGGTAAGCCGCTTTTGGGCATCACCCTTGAGCCGAACGTCGGTGTCCCGCAGACCATGGACATGGCCGGGATCAGTTGGACGATCACAGGCGGTGCCGACACCAGTGGGTCGTTCACGTTGCACGCTGAAGAAGCTGCCGATGCCGGCCTGAAAGTGCCGCTCTCGCTACTGGGAGCCCAGTTGTCGGCGAACCTTGCCGATGAGGCCGAGCTGAAGGTCGCGGTTGCGGGCACCGATGGTCAGTACATCTTCCGGCGTGCCACCGACCGTGCCGTCAGCCTGATGCCTCTCGATGGCAGCCCTTTGGCCGATGCCAAGTTGCAGGGCTGGATGACGTTCATCAAACGCGATCTGACCCAGGACAAGGTCGTGGCCAATCCGACTTACGACGCCAAGGTCGATATCGGTGCCAACACCACCTGGACCCTCAAGGGCGCGGCGGTCAGTGGTCTGTTCGGGGTACAAGTCCATGTGGAAGGCTTCAAGCCGCTGGCGCTGGACAACGCCATGCTGTTGTCGCTGGATCTGAACGATGAGGCTGAGCTGAAAATAGGCGGTGCGGCCGTACCCAGCCCAACGATTTTCCGTCGGGCAACAGCCCAGACCGTCAGTTTCGTGGCCCGCTCAGGCAGTCCGCTGAAGGCGGCAGGGCTCGAGTACTGGCTGGCATTCGATACCAGCGGCACCTTGGCCAAGTCGGATGTGGAGGCCAAACCTGACTATAACCAGCCCTTCACCAACATGAGCAGTCCTGCCTGGAAGCTCACTGGTGGGGCGGTCAGCGGGACCTTCGGTGTGCAACTGCATATGGCCGGTTTCACCACGCCGCTGAAACTGAGCAATGCCTTGCTGTTGTCGCTGGACGTACGCGATGAAATCGATTTGACCGTGGACGGCGCTGTACCGACGGACTCGATGATCTTCCGTCGCGGTACGCCGCGGGATATCAGTTTCCAGCTCAAGAAAAACAGCCCCGTGGCCCAATCGAAACTGAAGTACCAGCTCGTCTTTGACGGCTCTGGCTCCTTGGCCGCCGAGCAGGTGCCATCAACCCCCAAGTATGGCGATAAATACAGTGGCTACACCAATCCGCGGTGGAGTGTTAAAGGGCAAGACGTCAGCGGCACCTTCGGCCTGCAACTGCAGATAGAAGGTTTCACAACGCCTTACAAGACAGGCCTCTGGTTGCTGCTGTCGGACAAGGTGGCGGATGAATACGACCTGACGGCCAAAGATGCAGTCGTGGGCGGGGTGCCACATTTCTGGCGTGGCAAGGCCCAGACGGTCGTGCTCAAACCCAAAGCCGCCAGCCCCTTGAGCAAAGGGCCGACGTTCAAAGGCCAACTCAAGTTCGTCGTGGGCAAAGGCGTCCCTCAGGATAAGATGCAGGCTCAGCCGGGCTATGAACAACCCGTGGAGATCCCCGTGGCCGGCCATACCTGGACGCTTACCGGCAAGGATGTCAGCGGCACCTTTGGCCTGCAGGTGAGTGTCGAAGGGTTCAAGACCCCGGCGCAGCTGGCTACCAATGTGCTGATGTCCACGAAGCTGGCGGACGAAGCGCAGGTGACGCTCGATGGCAGCGACAAGATCTCGCCCGCGATCTTCCGTCGAAACACCGCTGGCAAAGTTTTGCTCAAGCCAAGGTCGGGCAGCCCGCTGGGCACGACGGTGACCCCTCAAGCCTGGATGGCCTTCATCACGACTGGCGCCACCCTGACCGCCGCGCAAGTGCCTGCTGCGCCGAAATACACCGAGCAGCGATCGATGGTGGTGGCTGGCCTGGAGTGGCAGCTGACGGGGGCGAACGTCAGCGGACTGTTTGGGGTTGGCCTGCATGTGACTGGCTTTGACCCGATCACGCTTGGCAACTGCGGGTTGTTGTCGTCCTCGATGACAGACGAAATGGGCCTTCGTGCCAGTTGGCGCAACGATCTGCCCCCAGGGCTGATGTCGCCTGAGCATACGACGGTTGTCTATGCGCCGAGCAGTCCGCTGGTCAAGCTGGGGGCACAACTGCAGTTGGACTTTTTACCTGACGGCGCGAGCTGCATCCTGAAGGAAAGGCCGCCAAGGGGCGAGTGGGTGAAGGTGACGGATGCTGGACGAGTGAAGTGGCTGCTGACCGGCTCGGTCATGGAAACGGGCTGGGTCCAGGGCCGGATCACGAGCACGGTGTTCCCGGGCAATGTCTGGAAGTTGCCCCCTTTCTACGTGGGCTGGAATCCTGAAGAGGCTGGTCCTCCTCCGGAGGACGAGGCGCTGGCACAGCAGGGCGTCAACGACGTGTCCGCTGTAAGCGTGCGTCTGTAGAAGTAATCACATTCAGCGTCTGAAGCCGCCGCGCAGGTCGAACTGCGCGGCGGTTTTTTTCGTCTTCGAAAACCGCGCGGTGTGATTCAAGTAAGAGTGGTTCGGCGGCCACAGGGACGCCTATGTTCGAGAGCCACCCAGAACCTGGGGCGGGTTTATCGAGGCGCCGAACCGCCGCGAAGCAGGCTCCGCGGTGGATGGCACCGACTTGGGGTGGAATTAGGGTCTGTATGAAAAGTCTTGAGACGAAGGTCAGGCAAGGCATGCAGGAAGGCAAAGCAAAGCACCCACCGCCTCGGCGTGCCGGAAGGCAGCTGAGGCGGTGGGCGCGGGTTTGGTTATGAAGCAATTGGCTTGAAGGTCAATACAGCTTCAACGGTCATGCCATGTTGATTTGAGGTCGGGTTGGGTCAAGGCATTTCTGGGACTGGGAATGGAAGAGGGCCGATGAGAATATGCTCGGCGACTCGGTTGGGCGAGCCTTCCTTCGTCTTGAGATACACCGTTTCATCAGGTGCAACTGGGCCGCTGCCGTTGTATATCTGCGCGGCGGTGAACGCAGCAGGTACTAGTGCTTCGGGTATTTTGAGCAATAGGCTGCGGTCTTCTATGATCGCATCTATGGGGGTGCCAATTCCGTTATACCTAAAGGCGGTAATAATTTTCCCAGTGACTGCTATATGGGTTGCATCGCTGTTGGGTGCGTATGAGATTGAAATTTCTTTGACGAAGATGTCTCCCTGTTTCATGAGTGGATGGTAGGGGATTATTTTTGATTCCTTTGTGTCGCCGGTGTTTGGTGTAGAGTTGTTCACGATAGGTTTCCAAATAGTGATGGGTCCAGTCTGCTGTGTAAGCAATCCGGAGTTGTCATTATTCTAACTATCGATAACTTGGGTAACTGGCAAGATAGATAGGCGTTGTGCGCTATAACTTAAAGCGTATCGTTGATGCGGTTAACGCTGGAGTAGAGGGGCACATGCCCGCCGAGCTCAGAGTATCGCCGATGTAAGTACGGAGCGAATAAACAAGACAAAGCACAGCGCCCGCCATCTCGGCATGCAATGAAAGCAGCCTGATCGGTGGGCGCTGTGTTTTTATATGGTTATCGATTCGATGGCTAGAATCGTGGGAACGGCATGGCTTCCAACTGTCATTGGCGTTAGACAGGACCTATGAAAATGTGTGTGGCGATTTCCGTGCCGGCAGGCTTATTGGTGTGGATAACAACTTTTTCGTTTGGGGGGATAGGGTTGCCATTGCATATTTGGGCTGCATTGTATGCGGCTGGCACGAGTGCTTTGGGAACTTTTACCATAAGGTATTTTATCGTGCTGGTTGATATGGCGATGTAGGTTTCATCGTCCGTGGGTGTATATGAAATAGATATTGCAGTGGGTGTGTGAGTTTCTGAGGGAATAATGCCTTCGTTGGTTTTTGTGTTGTTGGTCATAATCGCGTTTCCAAAGATTGATTTTCTGTATGCCCAGGTTTTGCAAAAAAAAAGGCGAGCTGGGTGCTGTAATTATTTTGTTTTCAAGGGGGTGTGGAAACTGCAACTTTTAATAGGTTTCTTGAAATACCGTAATGGATGGTAGCCTGCGTGCTACCGCAATGACGCCACCACTCTCACCGCGCCACCGCCTGATTAGGCTTGTAAAACAAGAAATGCGTAGTCTCGGCCGTCTTGCGATAGGCCTTGGCCCATTCCGGCCGCACCGTGCGGTCATGGAAATACAGCGCGCCGCCCGTGGGGTCCTTCGACTGTTGGTTGAGGGCCTTGCGGGCGATTTCCTTGGCCACGGCGTAGCGCTGCTCCTCCTCGACCTGATCAGGTCGTCCATCGCACCACCAGGAAAACTGGCACGCCTTGGTTTCCAGCCCCTGCTTGACCACCCCGCACACGGTGTTGGGGAAGCCTTCGTGCCCGAGGCGGTTGAGCACCACGCTGGCCACGGCGGTCATGTCCTGGGCGTTGGCACCTTTCGATTCCCAATAGATGGTTCGCGCAAGGCAGGTGATGCTGTCATCCAGCGGTGACTGGCCGGCGGGGTCGACCGCTTTGACTTCGCTGGGCGTGAGGGTTTCTTTCTTCTTGGGCGGTGGCGCGTCTTCGACCACTTTCTCTTCCAGCACTTGCGCCTTGTCCTCGGCCACGGCGGCCTTGGGGCTGTCGGCTGCGTGCAGCGGGCCTGCGAGCAGGGCCAGGGTCAGGCCGAACACCAGCGACAGGGTGCGCATGGTCGAATTTTCCGCGATGTGAGGTGAGTCACAGTCTAGCCAAGCGGATTCAACTCAGCGCCAGGCTCAGCACCAGTGGCAGGGTGACGGCGGCAGCGACGGTCTGCAGGGCGATGATCGTGGCCATCAGCGGTGCGTTGCCGCCCATCTGTCTGGCCATCACATAGGACGACGAGGCAGTCGGCAGAGCCTGGAACAGCACCGCCACCACTGCCGCTTGGCCGCCCAGGCCCAACAGCCGGCACAGGCCCCAGGTCGTCAGTGGCATCACCAGGAACTTGAACGCCGAGGCCGCCACCAAGGGCCGCACCTGCTGGCCCAGGCGAGCGCCGCCCAGCGCTGCGCCCACGCACAGCAAGCCCAGGGGCAGGGCGGCCTGGCCCAGGGCCTTGACCGTGGGTTCGAGCCCTGGCGGCAGGCCAAGCCCCGTCACCCGCAGCAACAGGCCCCCGGCACAGCCGACGATCAACGGGTTGGCGAAGATCGCCCGTAGCACCGTGAGCGCAGAGCTGTGCCGGGCGCTGAAACGGGCGAACACCAGCACACACAGCAGGTTCACCAACGGCACGATGGCGGCATTGGCCACCGCCGCCAGGGCGATGCCAGCGCTGCCGTAGAGCCCAGCGGCCAAGGTGGCGCCGATGTAGTTGTTAAAGCGCACACCGCCCTGGAACACCGAGGTGAAATCGGCGCCATCGTGGTTGACCGCGCCTTGGTAGAGCACCAGCAGCAATGCGCCGAGCAGCGTCGAGAGCATCAACACGCCGACCATGCCGAACACCGGCACGCCGTCGAGATCGGCCGTGGCCAGGCCATGGAGGAACAGTGACGGCAGTAGCACGTAGTAGCTCAGGCGCTCGGCACCCGGCCAGAAAGTCTCGGCCAGCAACCCCCGCACCCGCAGCACGGTGCCCAGGGCGATCAGCAGGATGATGGGGAGCAGGGTGGTCAAGAGGAGATCGAGCATCGCGGCGGTCCGTGGTCGGGTACCGGCACAGACTAGCCGCGGCAGTCAGCAGAAAAAATCGTTGTTTTCTGCAGTGACCCTTGAGGAAAAATGCATGGTCAGGGGCGCCTCGCCCAACGTCCCAGTGGTACACCGCGGTGGCCTCTTCGCGGGTGAACCCGCTCCCACAGGTTTTCCGCTGCTCTGACTGCCGCCGCTGAACCTGTAAGAGCGGCTTTAGCCGCGAAACAGACGGCGCGGTGTCTGGCACCGGATGCGCCGGTGTTCGCGGGTAAACCCACAGGTTTTCCGCTGCTCTGACTGCCGCCGCTGGACCTGTAGGAGCGGCTTTAGCCGCGAAGCAGACGGCGCGGTGCCATGCCACGCTATCCGGCTGTCTTTGCTTCCAACCCGTCGAGCAGGGCCTTCAGGCCTCCAAGGCGGTCTTGAGCACTGCACTCAGGTGCCGCCGCTGGCTCTTCTCATGCTCAAGCAACACCACTCGCCGCACCAACTGCGGCTCGCCAAACGGCAGGCGGATGGCCGGGGGCAGGCGTTCGAGGTCGTCGTCGGCCATGGGAATGATCGCCACCCCGAGCCCCATGGCTGCCATGCGTGCCAGGGCTTCCTGGCTGTCCAGCTCCATCTGTTCGCGCACCTGCAGGTGCTGGCGGCGTAGCTCCTGTTCGATCTGCCGCCCGGCCCAGGCGCGTTTGTCGAAGCGCAAAAAGGGCTGGCTGGCGAGCAGCGTGGGCAGGCTCTGCCCGGCCAGTTCGGGGCTGGCGATGGCCCAGAAGCGGTCTTCGAACAGCGGCGTGTAATGCAGGCTCTGGGGGTAGGGCGGCACCGGTTCGGTGGTGATCGCCGCATCCAGTTCGCCGTCTTCCACCCGCCGGGCCAGCTCCGCCGACATACCGGAAAACACGCTGATATGCAGTTGGGGGTGATGGGCCTTGATCCACACCAGGGCCTTGGGCAAGCGCCGGGCCAGCACCGTGTGGATCGCGCCGAGGCGCAGCCGCCCGCGCAGGCTCGGGCCACTGGCCAGGGTGTCGGCCAACTCGTCATAGGCGGCCAGGATGCTTTCGGCGCGGGCCACGGCCAGTTGCCCGGCCTCGGTCAGTACCACTTGACGCCGGCTGCGGTCGAACAGCGGGACTTGCAGCTCGTCTTCGAGGGTCTTGATGTGCAGGCTCACCGCCGAGGGCGTCAGGCTGAGCAGGTCGGCAGCGCGGGCGAAGGTGCCATGGCGGGCGATGGTCACCAGGGTGCGCAGGGCTTTGAGGGACACGCGGGCGGCTCCGAGCGAGAATGAGCGCACGTTACAAGCTCGCAGCCGCGCACGGCAAGGGCCGGGTCAGCCTTGGCGCAGGGCGGCCACCACCTGCTCGACATTGGCCTTGAGGCCGGCGAAGGTGTCCTCCGGGTCGCTGTCGAGCACCAGCACGCGGGCGCCCGCGGCTTCGATCGCGTCGACCACGGCCGGGGCGGGCTGGCGGTGGTGCAACACCAAGGCGACGTCCTGGGCCTTGAGGGTGTCGCCCAGGGCCTTGAGCTCGGCCTCGCCCCAGGTGTCGTCCGCTGGCAGCGGCTGCTCGACCACGTCGAGGTTCAGGCCGCTGGCCAGGTAACCCAGGCGCTCGGACAAGCTCACCACGCTGAGGTTGTCGACCTCGGCCAACTGGCTCTGGGCCTCAGCAGCCAAGGTCAGCAATTGGCGCTTGAGACCGGCCAGGTTGGCCTGGATCTTGGGTTTGTCCTCCGGTGACAGGCGCTCCAGATCATTGGCCACTACGTCAGCCATGCGCCCCAGGTTGGTCGGGTTGAGCCACGGGTAGGCGGCGAAAGCGTCCTCGCCCTTGACCGCGATGCCTGGCAGCGCGCCATCGACCGGCCGCGCCGCGTCGATCTCGACGATGCGGATGTTGCTGCGCCGGGCCATGGGGTAGAGCGGGTCGTCGCGCCAGATCGAGCGCACGCCGATCACCACGTCCGCCTGTTGCGCGGCCTTGTGCAGGCTGGCGCCGCCACGGCCGCTGAAATACGACGGTTGGCGCGTGGCCGGCAGATTGGCCGGCGCTGCGCGCTTGAGCTGCACCGACGTGCCGTCGACCAACGCCTGCGCCAGGCTATGGGTGACCGGCAAGGTGGTGAGCACTTCGGTGCCGGCGGCGTGGACGAGGGTGGGCAGGCCTGCCAGGGCGAGGGCCAGGGTCAGCTGCTTGAGGATGAGGGTCATGCCGGGTTTCCTTGCAGGCGAGGGACGAGGGCGCGGGCCAGGGCGGCGAGGGCAAAGCACACGCCGGCCACCAGGATGATCGCAGCGCCCGAGGGCACGGGCAGGTCGAACACGATCGGCAGCAAGATGCCGAGCAGCGTGCTCAAGGTGGCGATGATCACCGACAGGAAGAAGAACCCCTTGAGCGACTGGCTGACCAGCCGGGCGGCCGCAGCCGGAATCACCAGCAGGGCGCCGACCAGGATTGCCCCGATCACCTTCACCGACGCCACGGTGACCAGGGTCACCAGCACCACGAACAGGTAGTCCAGGGTCTTGACCGCCACCCCGCGCACCGCCGCCAACTGCGGGTTGAAGCTGGCCAGCATGATGCGGTTGTACAGCGGCAGGGCCAGGGCCAGCACCAAGACCGCGACGATGCCCAATACCACCAGATCCTGGGCGCTGACGGTGAGCACCGAGCCGAACAGCACGTTCTCCAGGATGTGCACGTTGATCTTGCCGGCCAGCATCAGCAGCAGGCTCGCCCCCAGTGCCAGGGACACCGAGAGGAACACGCCGATCAAGGTGTCCGGCGAGAGCCCGGTGCGGTTACGCAGGAAATTGAGCAGGATGCCGAACAGAAGGCAGTAGCCGAACAGGCTGCCGTATGGCCCGGTGTAGGGCTCGCCGAGCAGGATGCCGATGGCCACGCCCGTGAGCGCCGCATGGCCCACGGCCTCGGAGAAGAAGGCAAAGCGCTTGACCACCACCAGGGTGCCCAGCCCGCCCAGCACCGGGCCGATCATCAGGCCCGCGAGCAGGGCGTTGATCACGAACCCATAGGCCAGCGCCTCGGGCAGGTAGCCAGCGGTGGCCCAGGTCTGGACCAGCTGTCGGAAGGCTTCATAGCTCATCAGGCAAGGCTCCCGCTGCGAGGGTGAACGCTGAACAGACCGAGCAGACGCTCAGGCGTCAGGGCCTGGGCAGGCGGGGCGTCGAACAGCACCTGGCGGCTCAGGCCGGTGACCCGGTCTGCCAGGCGCAGCACCGCTTCAAGGTCGTGCTCGATCCACAGCACCGTGGTGCCGGCCTGGCGCCAGGCCTGTAGCAGTTGCTCGAACACCTGGATACCGGCCTCGTCCAGGGCCGACATGGGCTCGTCGAGCACCAGCAACTGCGGCTCGGGAATCAGCCCCTGGGCCAGCAGCACGCGCTGGCGCTCGCCACCGGAGAGGGCGCCCATGCGCCGTTTGCGTTTCTCGAGCATGCCGACCCGCGCCAGCGCCGCGTCGATGGCAGGCCGCACACCTCGGGCCAGGCCCAGGAAGGCAGGGCGCTGCTGGCACAGGGCGGCCATGAAGTCGTCCACGGTCATGGGCAGGCCACGGTCGAACTCCAGGGCCTGGGGCACGTAGCCGATCACTTCGCGCTCGGTCGGCCAGTGCAGGGTCAGTTGGCCCTGGTGCGGCATCTGCCCGAGCAAGGTCTTGATCAGCGAACTCTTGCCACCGCCATTGGGGCCGACGATGGCATGCACGCTGCCGGCGGCGACGCTGAAGGCCACGTTCTCCAGGATGCGCGTGCGCCCCAGGGTCAGGTCGATGCCGGCGAACTCGATGCGCGGCCCGCAGGCGGCGCCGAGGTGGGCGGCGGCGGTCATGTGCGGGTCTCCTGGATGGCTCGGACCACGGTGTCGAGGTTGCGCTTCATCTCCACCTCGTATTTGTCCTGGGTGTACTCGCCGTAGGAGATGTGGGTCAGCGGGTAGATGCGCACGCCCGCTTCGCGCTGGATGGTGTCGACATAGGCGGAAGGGAAGTCCATCTCCGAGAAGATCACCTGCACGTCCAGGGCCTTGAGCTGGTCGATGGTCTTCTTGAGCTGCGCCGGGCTCGGCTCGATGCCATGGGCCGGCTCGACCACGGCGGTGACCTCCAGGCCGAAGTCGCGTACCAGGTAGTCGTAGGCGGCATGGATGGTGGCCACGCGCAAGGTGGCGTCCGGCGCCTGGGTGACCTTGGCCAGCGCCTCGGCGCGCAGGGCACGCAGGCGTTTGGCGTAGGCGCGGGCGTTCTGGGTGTAGACCTTGGCGTTGTCCGGATCGAGCGTGCCCAGCTCGCGGGCGATGTTGTTGACCTGGGCGATGGTGGCGCTGATCGACAGGAAGGTGTGCGGGTTGACCACCTTGCCCGCGCCCCGGGCGGCGATGCCGGTGGCGGCCAGCAGCGGCACATTGGCGTTGGACTCGATGGTCTTGATGTCGGGTTTTTCGCTGGCGGCGATCATGCGATCGGCGAAGTCATCGTGGCCCACGCCGTTGAGCACGATCACATCCAGGGTGCCAATGCGCTTGATGTCTTCGGCGCGTGGTTCGTAGGCGTGGGGGTTGAAGCCGGCCGGAATCAGCGGCACTACCTCGGCTTTGTCGCCGACGATGTTGGTCACGTAGCTGTAGTAAGGATGCAGGGTGATGCCGATGCGCAGGGGCTTGCCGTTGTCGGCCTGGGCCAGGGCCGGCAGGGTGCAGGCCAACAGCAGGGAGAGGACGAAGCGGAGCATGGGGGAATCCTTCGGTTCAATGGCGATGTTGGCGGGTGACCCCGGCGTCGTAATGGCTGACCACCTGCTGCCAGCCGGCCGCGATCAGTGCGGCCTGGCCCAGGTCGTCCGGTGCCAGGGCGCTGCGGTCGCGGCGCAGCCAGACATCCGGCTGCTCGTCGCCTGCAGGCAGGACCAGCAGGAAGCTGCCGGCCACCTGCGCGTCCTGGCTGCGGCCCAGGTAGGCGCCGCTGGGCAGCCACTGCCATTGGTGGCCGCCACGGCGTTGGCTGCTGGCGTCGGTCACGAAGGGCGGCAAGCCTTCATCGGCCAGGGTCGCGACGTCCGGGGCCTGGCCGCTTTCCTCGCGCAACAGGGCGATTTCCTCGACTGCCACCCACAAATCGGTGTACAGGCCTTGCTCGGCGGCGGTGAGGTCGCGGCGGGCATCGATCTGGTGGGCGACGATGGTCACCTCGTCCTCGCGCTCACCGCGCAGCACCACCACCGTGGCGGCAAGGGCGAGGATCAGCACGGCTGTCAGCAGCACGTACAGGGTCTCGTGCCCGGCACCGGCCGGGCGGACCACCTGGGCCCGGCTCATGGCGCGCCTATGTCGGCATGGTCGACTTCCACCACATGGCCGGGGCCTGCGTCGAACAGTACGTAGAACTCGCCATCGGGGCGCTTGAAGGTGAGGGTGGAGTCCTCGCCGAGCTTGCTGGCGAGCAGCACCTGCTCGTCATAGCCGATCACATCCAAGGTCACCCCGGGTGCGCCGCTGCCGTCGGAGAAACCGCCCTTGCAGGTGATCTGATCGCTGCCCGATTCGCTGCATTCGCACATCGGGTTGTGGGCCAGCGCAGGCAGCGCGACGCCCAGCAGCAGGGGCAGGGCGAGGGCGCCCATCCAGTGTTTCATTGCTTGCCTCCTTGTTTCTCGAGCCAGGCCACGGTGGCCGGCGATGCCTTGGCCAGGGGGATCGAGGCCTGGTGCATCTGCCCGTCCCAGCCTTCGAAGGTGAGCCACAGCTCGGCGTCTGGCCGGGTCTTTTGCGGGATGTTGACCTCGCCGGTCATGCGATAGGGCGTGCCGAAGAACAGCGCACCGGCCGCGCGCAGGCTGCGCGGCTTGCCCACGCGCAGGTACACCGCCTTGACGTCGGTGCACTGCTCGCACAGGGCGATCTTGAACTGCTTGAAGTAGCCTGCCGGGCCGTCCGAGCGAGGCGCCTCGTCGAAGCGCTCGGCCAGGCGCACGCTCCAGGGGCCGGCCTTGAGCTCGCCGAGTTCGCGCTCGCCCAGGCCGATTTCGCCACGGTTCATCGAGGCTTCATGCAGGTACTTGGGCATCAGCCCAAGGGGGATCAGCACCAGCAGAATGTTCAGGTGGAAACGCCACTTCAGCCACAGGCGTTTGGGGGCAGACGAGGATGGGGTGGGGTGCTTGCTCACAGGCTGGCCTCCGACGCGGTTGCCGCGCGTACCCGGGGCTGGCGCTTGAGCGCGGCGGCGGTGGCCTGGGCGGTGCGCTTGGTCCAGATCAACAGGCCGCTGAGCACCATCAAAGTCAGGATCAGGCCGAAGAAGGCCCAGATCAGCTTGACCCAGAGACCCCCGAAGTCACCGGTGTGCAGCGGGCGCATGGACTCGGTGACGAACTCCAGGGGCGAGCGGTCCGCGACCATGAACGAAGCCTCGACCTTGCTGTTGTAGGGGTTGACGTTGACCGTCTCGAACATCAGCGGGTACCAGCCACGCCCGCCCATGTAGTAGTGGCTGTAGGCATTGCCCGGCAGGGTGATGAAGGTCACCTCGAAGCCTGGGAAGCGGGTGCTGGCGACGCGCTCGGCCTCGTCCAGGCTGATGGGTGTGGGCGCCTGGCCATCGGCGGTGCGCGGCACGTCCTCGCGGGCGATGGCCGGCACGATCGGCTCGCTGGAAATTGTCACGTGGTTGTCGGCCAACGTCGCCTGGATCAAGAACCAGGTACCGGTGATGGAGATGGTGGCGATGAACCAGATCGACCAGACCCCGCTCAGGCGGTGCAGGTCGCCCCAGAAGATCCGCGAGCCGTGGCTCAGGCGCGGCAGCTTGAAAAAGCCTTTCCAGAAGCGCTTGTACACCACCAGCCCCGTGACCAGCGAGGCGAGCATCGGCAACCCCAGCAGTGACACCAAGTACCAGCCCCAACTGTAGCCATTGGTGAACGGCACCAGCCACCAGCCGTGCAGGGCCCGGGTAAAGGCCTCGAAGTCGAAGGTCGGGCTCTTGCCCTGGATCGCCCCGGTGTAGGGGTTCACGTACAGGATCGGTGAGGTGCCGTCGGGGTAGGTGACGCTGGCGGTGAGGGCGAAGTGCGCTTCGCCCGGCTTGCTGATGTAGTTCACCGCGATGCTGGGGTCGGCCTGGTGGATGGCGTCGAGCACTTGCTGGTAGCTGAGCGGTTGGGCGTCATCGTGAGGCTTGCTGGCGCGTACGTCCGGGTTGGCCAGCCAGACGATCTCTTGGCTGAGCACGGCCAGGGTGCCGGTCACGCAGACGATCAGCACGAAAAACCAGATGGGCAGGGCCAGCCAGCTGTGCACCAGGAACCAGGTTTTGGAGCGGGACTTTTTCGACATGAGTACCGGTCTTGTTGTGCAAATGAGGCGCGGTGCGATGCCGGAGGCCGTTAGGCGGCCCCAATAGCAACTGAATCGCATTCGTTTCCTATAAGACGAATGAGCGGCAAAAACCTGAGGGGGTAAATGCAAATAAATATTTCAAAGGCCCTGGGGCGCGGCATTGCGCCGTGCCTAAATCCACCGAATTGAGTTTCGTTCCTAACTGCATGCGAGTGCCCAGGCACTACGAATGACCCTTTAGGAAGACGCCCAGCATGAAACCCGAAGACGCCGAGAAGCTTGCCCGCCGCTTTATTGCCCTGCCGCTGGACAAGCGCCGGCTGTTTCTCCAGGCCCTGGCCCGCGAAGGCGTCGAGTTCTCGTTGCTGCCCATCCCTGCCCGGGTCGAAGGCATCGCCTGTGCGCAGCCGTCCTATGCCCAGCAGCGCATGGGCCTTTTGTGGTTGCTCGACCCCCAGGGCGCGGCCTACAACCTGCCTGGGGCGGTGCGCCTGCAAGGGGCGCTGGACCTGGGCGCGCTGAGTGCAGCGTTCGAAGCACTGGTGGCGCGCCATGAGCCGCTGCGCACGTTGTTCCGCCTGGAGGAAGGCGTCTGGTACCCCGACGTGCAGGCGCCAGGGCCACTGGCGTTGGAGCGGCACGACTTCGCCGGCAAAGCCGAGCGCGAGCGCTTGCTGCACGACTGCGCCCGGGAGCAGGCGGGCCTGCCGTTCGACCTGCAGGCCGGGCCCTTGCTGCGGGTGTGCCTGGTGCGCATGGCCGAGGACGAACATGTGCTGCTGCTCACCCTGCACCACATCGTCGCCGACGGCTGGTCGATGAACGTGCTGATCGAGGAGTTCAGCCGCCTGTATGCCCAGTGCGCGACCGGCCAGCTTCCGCAACTGCCGCCGCTGCCGATCCAATACGCCGACTACGCCCTGTGGCAGCGCTGCTGGCTGGAGGCGGGCGAGTTGCAGCGCCAGTTGGACTACTGGACCGCCCAATTGGGCGATGAGCAGCCGGTGCTGGAGCTGCCGACCGACTTCGCCCGGCCGGCCACGCCGAGCTATCGCGGCGTGCGCCTGGAGTTCGCCATCGATCCGGCGCTGTCCGCGGGCCTGCGCGCCCTGGCCCAGCAGCAGGGCGTGACCTTGTTCATGGTGCTGCTGGCCTCGTTCCAGGCCCTGTTGCACCGCTACACCGGTCAGCAGGACATCCGCGTCGGCGTGCCGGTCGCCGGGCGTGGCAAGGCCGAGACCGAAGGCCTGATCGGCTTGTTCGTCAACACCCAGGTGCTGCGCGCCCAGCCTCGCGGGGATCAGCCGTTCAGCGCGCTGCTGGCCGAAGTCCGCGCGGCCGTGCTGGGTGCCCAGGCACACCAAGAGCTGCCGTTCGAGCGACTGGTCAATGCCCTGCAGCCTTCGCGCGATACCGCCCATTCCCCGCTGTTCCAGGTGCTCTACAACCATCAGCCGCAGGTCGCCGACCTTGAGCAACTGCACATCGCCGACGGGCTCAAGGCCTCGCGCCTGGAACTGGGCGGGCGCACCACCCAGTTCGACCTGGCCCTGGACACTTTGGAGCGGTCCGGCACCCTGCATGCGGCGTTGACCTACGCCTGCGACCTGTTCGAGCAGGCCAGCATCGAGCGCCTGCGCGAGCACTGGCTGAACCTGCTGCATGGCATCGTCCAGGCGCCCGAGGCGCGCCTGGGCGAGCTGCCGATGCTCGGCACTGCCGAGCGCGAACGCATGCTGCACGGCTGGAACGCCACCGCCCAGCAGTACCCGGGCGGCCCCTGCGTGCAGCGCCTGATCGAGGCCCAGGCCCAGCGCACACCAGACGCCCCAGCCCTGGCCTTTGGCAACGCGCAGTTGAGCTATGCCGAACTCAATGCCCGGGCCAACCGCCTGGCCCATCGGCTGATCGAGGCCGGTGTTGGCCCTGAGGTGCTGGTGGGCATTGCCGTGGAGCGTTCGCTGGAGATGGTGGTCGGCCTGCTGGCGATCCTCAAGGCCGGTGGCGCCTACGTGCCACTGGACCCGGATTACCCGGCCGAGCGCCTGGCCTACATGCTCGAAGACAGCGGTGTGGGCTTGCTGTTGACCCAGACCTCCCTGCGGGCGCGCCTGCCGCTGAACACCGAGCTGCGCACCTTGTGCCTGGACGATGCCGCCGCCGACTGCGCCGGCTACCCGCACAGTGACCCGGTGTGCCGGGTGAGCGGCCACAGCCTGGCCTACGTGATCTACACCTCCGGCTCCACCGGGCGCCCCAAAGGGGCTGGCAACAGCCATCAGGCCCTGTTCAACCGCCTGGCGTGGATGCAGCAGGCCTACGGGCTGGAGGCCACCGACAGCGTGTTGCAGAAGACGCCGTTCAGCTTCGATGTGTCGGTATGGGAGTTCTTCTGGCCGCTGATGGTCGGCGCGCGCCTGGTGGTGGCCCAGCCCGGTGCCCACCGCGACCCGGCGCAGCTGATCCAGGTCATCACCGAGCAGGGCGTCAGCACCTTGCACTTCGTGCCTTCGATGCTCCAGGCCTTCATCCATGAGCCGGGTGTGCAGGCGTGCACCAGCCTACGACGCATCGTCTGCAGCGGCGAGGCGCTGCCGGCCGAGGCCCAGGCCCAGGTCTTCGCCCGCTTACCCGGCGCGGGTCTGTACAACCTCTATGGCCCCACCGAGGCGGCCATCGACGTGACCCACTGGACCTGCATCGAAGATGGCCGTCACAGCGTGCCGATCGGCCAGCCCATCGCCAACCTGCGCACCCACATTCTCGATGCCGAACTCAACCCGGTACCGGCGGGCGCCGCCGGGGAGCTGTACCTGGGCGGTGTGGGCCTGGCCCGGGGTTACCACCGCCGCCCGGCGCTGACCGCCGAGCGCTTCGTGGCCGACCCGTTCGGCTCCGGTGAACGCCTGTACCGCACCGGCGACCTGGCGCGCTACCGCGAGGATGGCGTGATCGACTACTTAGGGCGCCTGGATCACCAGGTGAAGCTGCGTGGCCTGCGCATCGAGCTGGGTGAGATCGAGGCGGGCCTTTTGGCTCACCCGGCCGTCAAGGAGGCGGTGGTGCTGGCCCAGGACAACAAGCTGCTGGTCGCCTACCTGGTGCCGGCGGTGCCGGTGGCCGACAGCACGGCGTTTCAGGCGCAGCTACGGGCTCACCTGCAACTGAGCCTGCCGGTGTTCATGGTGCCGGAGTGCTTCATGCTCTTGGAGCGCCTGCCGGTCACTGCCAACGGCAAGCTCGACCGCAAGGCCTTGCCCCGCGCCGGGGCGGTGCGCCAGCAGCACGAGGCGCCGCACAGCGAACGCCAGCGCGCCCTGGCGCAGATCTGGCAGCAACTGCTCGGCGTCGAGCAGGTCGGGCTGGACGATAACTTCTTCGCCCTGGGCGGCGATTCGATCATCGCCATCCAGGTGGTCAGCCGCGCCCGCCAGGCCGGCCTGCACCTGCGCCCCGCCGATGTGTTCAAGCACCAGACCCTGCGCGAGCTGGCCGAGGCCGTGGAGCAGGCGCCGCTGTTGCAGATCGAACAGGGGCCGCTGCAGGGCGAGGTGGCGTTGACGCCCATCCAGCACTGGTTCTTCGGGCAGGCGATCCCGGCGCGTCAGCACTGGAACCAGGGCCTGCTGCTGACCCCGCGCGAGCCCTTGCTGGCCGAACGCCTGGACGCCGCCCTCACGCGCCTGGTGCAGCAACACGACGCCTTGCGCCTGCGTTATCGCCAGGCGCACAGCGGCTGGCAGCAGACCCACGCCGAGGCCGCGCCCGTGCAGCTGTGGCAACGTCAGGCAGATTCGGCCCAGGCCTTGCGCGCCCTGTGCGACCAAGCCCAGGCCAGCCTGGACCTCGCTGAAGGCCCGCTGCTGCGCGCGATGCTGGTGCAGATGGCCGATGGCAGCCAGCGCCTGTTGCTGGTGGCCCATCACCTGGTGGTGGATGGGGTCTCCTGGCGCGTGCTGCTGGAAGACCTGCAACAGGCTTACCGCCAGCAGCCCTTGGCGGCCAAGACCAGCGGCTACCAGCACTGGGCCACGCGCTTGAGCGATTACCTGCCCCGGGCCCGCCAGCAACTGCCGTTCTGGCTGGCGCAGCGCGCCAGTGCGCCGTTGCCGCAGGACAACCCAAGCGGGCGACAGGTCAATGCCAGCGCCGCCACGCTGACCTGGCGCCTGAGCGCCGAGCGCACCCGCCAACTGCTGCAGCACGCAGGCCAGGCCTACCGCACCCAGGTCAACGACCTGCTGCTGACCGCCCTGGCCCAGGCCGTGGGTGACTGGAGCGGGCAGTCGGACTGCCTGGTGCTGCTCGAAGGCCACGGCCGCGAAGCGCTGTTCGATGACATCGACCTCAGCCGCACCGTGGGCTGGTTCACCAGCCTGTTCCCGGTGCGTTTGAGTGCCGCGCCAACGCCTGGCGAGGCGATCAAGGCCGTCAAGGAACAGTTGCGCGCGGTGCCGGACAAAGGCGTCGGCTATGGCGTGCTGCGTTACCTGGACCCCGAGGCCGGCGCAGCATTGGCGGCCCTGGCGCCGTCGGGCATCCTGTTCAACTACCTGGGCCAGTTCGACCAGCAGTTCGGCGACGACGCGCTGTTTGCCCCGGCCCACGAAGGCAGCGGCCAGGCCCAGGACCCGCTGGCGCCACTGGCCAGCGCCCTGAGCCTGGAAGGGCAGGTGTACGAAGGGCAACTGGTGCTGGAGTGGCGCTACTGCCGTGAAAGCTTCGACGCCACCACCCTCGAGCACCTGGCCGAGGGCTATGGCCAGGCCTTGGACGCCTTGCTCGACCATTGCCTGGCCCCTGGCACCGTTGGCGTGACCCCTTCGGACTTCCCCCTGGCGCGGCTGAGCCAGCCGCAACTCGATGGCCTGGCCCTGGACTGGGCCCAGATCGACAGCGTGCTGCCGCTCTCGCCGCTGCAGCAGGGCATGCTCTTCCATAGCCTCTACGAGCCTCAGGCCGGCGCCTACATCAACCAACTGCAGGTGCTTATCGAGGGCCTGGACGTGGCGAGCTTCGCCGCCAGCTGGCAGGCCGCATTCGCCCGCCACGACGTGCTGCGCAGCCAGTACCACTGGGAAGCCCTGGCGCACCCGGTGCAGTCGATTGCCCGCGAAGTGGCGCTGCCACTGCAGGTGCTGCCGGGCGAGGGCGCGGATCTCAAGCGCATTGCCGAGCAGGAGCGCGCCCGAGGCTTTGCGCTGGATCGCGCGCCGTTGCTGCGCCTGGTGCTGGTGCACCTGGGCGATGACCGCTACCAGTTGATCTACACCAGCCACCACATCCTCATGGACGGCTGGAGCAACGCCCAATTGCTGGGCGAGGTGTTGCAGCGCTATGCCGGCGGCCAACCGCCGATCAGCGCAGGCACGTACGCCGACTACCTGGCCTGGCTGCAACGGCGCGACCCGGCGCTGGACGAGGCCTTCTGGCGCGACCAGCTCCAGGCGCTCGAAGCGCCGACCCTGCTGGGCGACGCGCTGCCCCGGGAAGCGGACGAGGCCGGCTTCGGCGAGCTGGTCCATGGCCTGGACGAGGCCTTCAGCCAGCGCCTGGCTGCCTTTGCCCGGGCCCATCAGGTGACCGTCAGCGTGGTGTTCCAGGCGGCCTGGGCGTTGCTGCTGCAGCGCTACTGCAATCAGGCTTCGGTGGCCTTCGGCGCCACCGTGGCCGGGCGCCCGGCGCAGTTGCCGGGCATCGAACAGCAGGTCGGGCTGTTCATCAACACCTTGCCGGTGATCTGCACGCCGCGTGCGACCCAGCGTGTGGACGCCTGGCTGGCCGAGGTGCAGGCGCTGAACCTGCAGCTGCGCGAGCACGAGCACACGCCGCTGGTGGAGCTTCAGCGCTGGGCCGGCCAGCCGGGGGCGTTGTTCGACAGCTTGCTGGTGTTCGAGAACTTCCCGGTGGCCGAGGCGCTGCGCCAGGGCGCGCCGGGCGGCTTGCGGTTCTCGCAGGTCAGCCACGTCGAGCAGACCAGCTACCCACTGACCCTGGGCATCGAACAGCACCAGAGCCTGGTGCTGACCTTCAGCCATGACCGTGCCCGCATCGGCGGCGCCCAGGTGGCCCAGTTGCGCGATGCCTTGGTGCAGTTGCTTGCGCAGTTCGTCGAGGCACCCGAGCAGCCCCTGGCCAGCCTGGGTCTGCTCGATATCCAGCGCCAGGCCGATCGCCTGGCGCTGGGCGGGCAGCCGCAGCTGGCCCTGGACAGCCCGTTGCTGGTGCACCAGCGCTTCGAGCGCCAGGCGGCGCTCACCCCGCAGGCGCTGGCGCTGATCGCTGGCGAGCAGCGCTGGACCTACGCCCAGCTCAATGCCCAGGCCAACCGCCTGGCCCACCGCCTGCGTGAATGCGGCGTCGGCCCTGGGCAGCGCGTGGGGCTGTCGGTGCGGCGCGGGCCGATGATGATCGCCAGCCTCTTGGCGGTGCTCAAGGCGGGCGCCGCCTATGTGCCGCTGGACCCGGACTACCCGGCCGAGCGCCTGGCCTATATGTGTGATGACAGCGCCTTGAGCCTGTTGCTGATGCAGCCCGGCTTGCTCCAGGCGCCTGCCGGGCTGCCGTGCCTGCTGCTGGAGGCGGGCGAGGGCTGGCTGGACGGTTACAGCCCGGAAAACCCGGTCAACCTGGCCAGTGCCCAAGACCTCGCCTACCTGATCTATACCTCTGGCTCCACCGGCCAGCCCAAGGGCGTGTCGATTGCCCACGCAGCGCTGCGCGAGTTCTGCGTGATCGCAGCCGACTACTCGCAACTGGTCGCCGAGGACCGGGTGCTGCAGTTCGCGACGTTCAGCTTCGACGGCTTCGTCGAGCAGTGCTATCCGCCACTGTGCGTGGGCGCCTGCCTGGTGCTGCGCGGCGATGAGCTGTGGGACACCGCGACCCTGTACGAGCAGATCATCGCCCAGGGCATCACCCTGGCCGATTTGCCGGCGGCGTACTGGTTCCTGTTGGCCCAGGAGTGGGCCGCCAGCGCTCCGCGCGATGCCGGGCGTCTGCGCCAGGTGCACGTGGGCGGCGAGGCGATGTCTGCCGAGGGCCTGAAGCTGTGGCACGCCGCCGGGCTGGGCCATGTGCGGCTGCTCAACACCTACGGCCCCACCGAGGCCACGGTGGTGTCGAGTACGCACCTCTGCAGCTTGGCCGACAGCGCGGGCGCCATCCCCATCGGCCGCGCCTTGCCGGGCCGGGCGCTGCACATCCTCGACGGCCACGGCCACTTGGCCCCGGCGGGCCTGGCCGGTGAGCTGTGCATCGCCGGGGGCGCGGGCCTAGCCCGTGACTACCATGGCCGTGCGGCGCTGACCGCCGAGCGCTTCGTGCCCGACCCGTTCGCCCGCACACCGGGCCAGCGCCTGTATCGCAGTGGCGACCTGGCGCGGGTGCGCGGCGATGGCGTGGTCGAGTACATCGGCCGGGCCGACCATCAAGTGAAGATCCGCGGCTTCCGGGTCGAGCTGGGCGAGCTGGAGGCGCACCTGCAAGCCTTGCCGATGATCCGCGAAGCGGCGGTGCTGGTGCATGAGGGCGCAACCGGCAAGCAACTGATCGGCTATGCCGTGCCGACCGAGCCTGCGCACAGCAGCGCCGAGCTGACCCGCGCCGTGCGCCAGGCGCTCAAGGCCCGCCTGCCGGACTACCTGCTGCCGGCCCAGGTGGTGGCCTTGGCAGCGTTGCCGCTCAACCGCAACGGCAAGCTTGACCGCAAGGCCTTGCCCGCGCCCGTGGCCTTGGTGGCCAGTGACCGCGAGCCGCTGCGCGAAGGCCTGGAGCAGCAGCTCGGGCAGATCTGGCAACAGGTGCTGGGCGTCGAGGGCCTGGGCCGCGAGGACAACTTCTTCGACCTGGGCGGCCATTCGCTGCTGGCCACTCAGATCGTCTCCCAGGTGCGTCGGCAGTTGGGGCGGGCGGTGAGCCTGCGGGCGCTGTTCGAGCATCCACAGCTATGCGACTTCGCCGCGCAGGTGCAGGCCAGCGCCGATCAGGCGGCGGCAGCCCGCCCGCCGATGGAGCGTCGTGCAGAGCAGGGCGAGCAGCCGTTGTCCTTCGCCCAACAACGGCTGTGGTTCCTCTGGAGCCTGGAGCCGCACAGTTCGATGTACAACATGCCCGGCGCGCTGCGCCTGCGCGGCCCGCTCGACCACGACGCCCTGCGCCGCACCTTCGAGGCCTTGCTGACGCGTCATGAGGTGCTGCGCAGCACCTACCACGAGGCGGCCGGCAGCACCTGGCAACGGGTGCGTGACGACCTGCCGCTGGCGCTGCGTCACCGCGACCTGCGTGGACTGGCTGACGCCGAGGCCGGCGCCCAGGCGCTGGCCCGGGAGGAAGTCGCCCAGCCGTTCGATCTGGCCAACGGCCCGCTGCTGCGTGTGCAGGTGCTGCAACTGGCCGATCAGGACCATGTGCTGCTCATGACCTTGCACCACATCGTTGCCGACGATGCATCGTTCCGTGCGCTGATCGACGAGTTCGTCAGCCTCTACAGCGCCTTCGTCGCAGACGAGCCATCCGCGTTGCCGGCGCCGGCCCTGCAGTACGCCGACTTCGCCCGCTGGCAGCGCCAGTGGCTGGAGCAGGGCGGCGAGCTGCAGCGCCAGCTCGCCTGGTGGCAGGCCCAACTGGGCGAGCATCACGAGGTGCTGGAACTGCCGCAGGACCTGACTGCGGAACCGGGCGAAGCGGGACAGGGCGCGACCTGCCACTTCACCTTCGACCGTGCCCAGAGCGATGCGCTGCGCCAGTTCGCACGGCAACGCCAGCAGTCGCTGTTCAGCGTGCTGCTGGCCGCATTCAACGTGGTGCTGCAGCAACGCACCGGGCAGGCCCGCCTGCGCATCGGCACCGACATTGCCAACCGCAACCACGCCGAGCTCGAGCGCATGGTCGGTTTCTTCGTCAACCAACTGGTGCTGCAGGTGACGCTCGCGCCGACGATGTCTGCCGAACAGCTGCTCGCCCTGTGTAGCCGGACGCTGATCGAAGCCTCCGAGCACCAGGACCTGCCGTTCGAGCGCCTGGTCGAGGCCCTGCGCCTGCCTCGGCGTAACGGCCGCTCGCCGTTGTTCTCGATCAAGCTGATCCACCAGGAGGGTGTGGGGCGCTTGCCGTCGATGGGGGCGCTGGAGGTGAGCGACTTCCCTTCCGGGCGCCAGGCGGCCGAGCTGGACCTGGTGGCGGCGTTCTACAACGACGACGAACACCTGCACCTGAGCTTCGAGTACCCCGCCGGGCGTTTCGCCCCGGCCACGCTGGAGGCGATGTTCGAGCAGGTCCGGGCAGTGCTCGCGGCCCTCGTCGAGGGCGCTGCAACCCTGGGCGAGCTGTCAGCCGAGGCCGAGCGGGTCTGGCGTGAGTGCGAGCAGCGCCAGAGCAGCCAGCGGGCCGCGCGCCTCAAAGGCTTGCACCCGATCCGCAGGCGCCGCTCCAGCGCCGTCGAATGACCCGATTGTTCAACGACTTTTACGGCGGCTCGCGACGAGCCGCCTTGGCCCAGTTCCAGGAGGCGTCATGTCCGTAACCTCATTGTCTTCACGCCCTATGCGCGGGGCGCGCAAGGCCATTTCCAGCGACACGTCCAGCCTGGTCAGCTTCGCGCCGCTGTTCGAGGCGGGCTTCCCGCTGCTGTGCACCCCCAACGTGCCGGGGGTCGACTTGGTCGCCTGGGCGGCGCAGAACCGCGCGCTGATCCAGCAGCAGTTGCACCGGGGGGCGGCGATCCTGTTCCGCGGCTTCGACGTGGCCGGCATCGATCAATTCAACCAGTGCATCGACGCGATCTCCGGCGGCGCCCTGCAGTACCTGTTCCGCGCCTCGCCGCGTACCCAGATCACCGGCCAGTTCAACATCTACAGCTCCACCGACTACCCGGCCGGGGAGCGGATCTTCCCGCACAACGAGCACTCCTATTCTCCGGTGTTCCCGCTGCACCTGTATTTCTACTGCGACACCCCCTCCGAGACGGGGGGCGAGACGCCGCTGGGCGATACCCGGCTGATCCTCGACCGCATCGATCCGCAGGTGCGTGAGGCGTTCGCCCGCAAGGGCATCCTCTATGTGCGCAACTATGGCGATGGCATGGGCCTGCCGTGGCAGACCGTGTTCCAGAGCGAGGTGCGCAGCGAGGTGGAGGCCTACTGCGCGCAGATCGGCGTGCAGGCCGAATGGAAGCCGGGCAACCGCCTGCGCACCCGCCAGCGCGGCCCGGCCGTCGTCCGCCACCCGCAGACCGGCGAGCGCATCTGGTTCAACCACGGCACCTTCTTCAATGCCCTGACCCTGCCCGACAGCATTCGCGACAACCTGTTGCGCGAGTTCGGCCCGCTGGACTTGCCCCAGAACACTTTCTTTGGCGACGGCACGCCGATCGGCGATGACGTGGTGCGCCACCTGCAGCAGATCTACCGCGACGTGATGGTCGAGTTCGCCTGGCAGAAGGGCGATGTGGTGCTGCTGGACAACATCCTCACCGTGCACGCGCGCAATGCCTTCACGGGCCGTCGAAAAATTCTCACCGCCATGGCGATCGCGCAGAAGAGCGCCGATCTGGCCCACGATTAAGGAGCTCCACACATGATTACCTCCCATCAGCCAGGCCATGACGACGCAGGCGGTGAACTGTTCCAGGCCTCGGCCCAGCAGGCGCTGGCCCTGAGCGCCCAGGGCGAGCGAGACGGGCACGCCTGGGTCGTGCTCAGCGTCGCGCGCCTGCCCGATGCCGGTGAGCTGTCCGCGCACCTGGTCACCCTGGGCGCGCGCCATGAAGTGCTGCGTACCCTTTACCGCCGCCTGCCGGGCATGACTTGGCCGCTGCAAGCGGTAATGGAACAGGTGCCCGGCGCCGTGCACGCCGAGGCCGACCACGACCTGGAACAGGCCCTGGCCTGGGCGCGAGCCCAGGTGGGGGCGGCCAGCACGTGCAGCCTGGCGGTGAGCGCCCTGGCCGTTGCCCAGCCACGGCTGTTGCTGCTGGGCAGTGCGGCCAGCCTCGACCGCGCCAGCCTGCTAAGGGTGGCGGGCGAGTTGGCTGCGTTGTGCGAGGGCCGCGTGCTGGCCAGCAACGAGGAGGCGTTGCAGTACGTCGACTTCGCCGCCTGGCAGCAGGAACTGCGCGAGGATGAACTGGGGCGCCAGGGCGCGGCGTTCTGGGAGGCGCTGGTGCGCAGCCATCAGGTCAACCACCGCCTGGCCTTCGAAACCCCAGGCCAAGGCAATGCGCGCCACCAGGCCACCTGCGCCGACCATGCGCTGGAAGCGGTGCTGGCGAGCGACGGCGGCGAGGCCCGGGTGCTGGCGCTATGGGGCGCCTTCCTGGCCCGTGTCAGCCAGCAGGATCGCCTGTTGATCGGCTTGCAGGTGGAGGGCCGTAACGAGGATTTGGCGGACGCCTGCGGCCTGTTCGCCCGGGCCCTGCCGGTGGCCTTCGACAACCGCCAGGGGGCGAGCCTCGAGGGGCTCACAGCTGAGGTGACGACCCGCCTCGAACAGTCGCGCTCTTGGCTGGACTGCCTGAACGAGTTCGACCTGGGGCTGTGCCGCTACGGCGTCGTCCATCGTCCGAGCGCCGCTGAACATGGCGTGCTGGCGCTGGAGGCCGAAGGGCCGGCCGAGCGCCTGCGCCTGGTGCTGGGCGAGGGACAGGTGCGCCTGGATGCCGATGCCGCTGCCTTCAGCGTCGAGGCCTTGCAGATGCTGCTGGGGCAGTTCCTGCACTTCGCCGGCCAGGCTCTGGCCGCGCCTGCGCAAGACTTGGCCGATGCCAGCCTGCTCGATGAGGCCGGGCGCCGGCAGGTGCTGCACGGCTTCAACCCCCAGGCCACATCGCGGCGCCAGGCGCGGCAGTTGCAAGCGTTGTTCGCCGAGCAGGCCGAGCGCCAGCCCCAGGCCATCGCCTTGAGCGTGGGCGGCGAGCGGCTGACCTATGGCGAGCTGGAGCGCCTGTCGAACCAGGTGGCCAACACCTTGCGTGCCCAGGGCGCAGGCCCGGACAAGGTGGTGGCGGTGTATGGCCAGCGTAGCCGCGAGCTGGTGGTGGCGCTGCTGGGCATCCTCAAGGCCGGTGGCGCCTACCTGCCGCTGGACCCGAACTACCCGGCCGAGCGTCTGGCCTTCATGCTCGCCGACGCCGGTGCCGATCAGGTGCTGGCTTGCCTGCCGCTGCCTGAGGCCTGGCAGCAGGAACAGCGCCTGACCGTCACCTCCCTGGCCGTCGATGCGCCGGTGTGGTCGGCCAGCGAGCAGGCCCCGGCGCCGCTGGGCGATGCCGACAACCTGGCCTACGTGATCTACACCTCGGGCTCCACTGGCAAGCCCAAAGGGGTCATGGTCAGCCACGCCAACGCCGTGGCCTCGACCCTGGCCCGTGGGCGCTTCTACCGCGAAGCGCTGGGCAACTTCCTGATGCTGTCGTCGTTTTCCTTCGACAGCTCCGTGGCCGGTGTCTTCTGGGCGCTGAGCCAGGGCGCGACGCTGACCCTGCCGGACGAGCACAGTTACAAGGACCCGCAACAGCTGGCCGCGCTGATCGCCCGCGAGGGCGTGACCCACTACCTGACGCTGCCCTCGTTCCACGGGCAGATCCTCGACTACCTCGACGCGCCGGCCCTGCGCTGCGTGATCGTCGCCGGCGAGGCCTGCACCCAGGATCTCGCGCGGCGCCACAGCGAGCGCCTGGCAGGGGTTTCGCTGGTCAACGAGTATGGGCCGAGCGAGGCCACTGTGTGGTCCACCGCCACCTACCTGGACCCGGCCGATGGCCACGGCATCGCCATCGGCAAGCCGGTCCAGGGGCTGCGGGTGCATGTGCTGGATGCGCAGTTCGAGCCGGTGGCCCCGGGTGTCGAGGGTGAGCTGCACGTGGCTGGCGATGGCCTGTGCCGTGGCTACCTGGCGCGGCCTTCGCTGACCGCCGAGCGCTTCCTGCCGGACCCGTTCGCCGAGGCGCCGGGGCAGCGCCTGTACCGCAGCGGCGATGTGGCGCGCTACCGGGTCGACGGCACCTTGGACTGCCTCGGGCGCTTGGATCACCAGGTGAAGCTGCGCGGTTTTCGCATCGAGCTGGGCGAAATCGAAAGCGCCCTGCGCGACGGGCGTGGCGTGGACGATGCCCTGGTGATCGCCCATGACACACCCGCAGGTAAACAATTGCTGGCCTTCGTCGTTTCTACTCAGGAAGGTCACGAGCAACTGGGCCTGGACCTGCACAGCCACCTCTCCCAGGTGCTGCCCGAGCACATGTTGCCGGCGCGCATCCGGGTGCTGGAACGCTTCCCGCAGACCCCCAATGGCAAGCTCGACCGCAATGCCCTGTTGGCCCTGGACAGCCGACGCCGTCAGTACATCGCCCCGCGCACCGAGCTCGAACGCACCTTGGCCGGTATCTGGGCCGAGGCCCTGCAGGTGGACAAGGTCGGTGTGCAGGACAGCTTCTTTGAGCTGGGCGGCCACTCGCTGCTGGCCACCGCGATCCGTACCCGGATCCAGGAGGCACTGGGCCTGACGATCCCGCTGCGGGTGTTCTTTGAGGGCGAGACCCTCGAGCGCCTGGCGCAGGAGATCGACGCATTGCGCGAGCAAGCCGGTAATCAGCAAAACACAGTGGACTCCCTGGAGGCGCTGTTCGACGAGGTTGAAGCTCTATGAATGCGGTACCGGACAGAATGCTGGCGCTGGCGCAACGGTTTGCAGGGATGTCGGCCGAGGCCCGGCAGGCCCTGCAAGGCAAGATGCGCGAGCAGGGCCTGACCCTGGAAGCCCTGCCGATCCCGCCGCGCGCGGCGGGCCTGCAGGTGCTGCCGGCGTCCTACGCCCAGCAACGGCTGTGGTTCATCTGGCAACTGGAGCCACAGGCCAGCGCCTACAACCTGACCGGTGCCTTCCGCCTGCGCGGCCTGCTGGACCGCGCGGCCCTGGAACAAACCCTCGCCGCGCTGCTGGCGCGCCATGAGGTGCTGCGCACCACCTTCCGCCTGGAGGAGGGGGCCGTGCAGCAGGTGATCCACGCTGCCATGGCCTGCCCGCTGGAGCAGGTCGAAGCCGACGAGGCAGGCCTTCAGGCTGCCATCACCAGCGCCGCCCGGGCGCCGTTCGACCTGGCCCATGGCCCGCTGATGCGGGCGCGGTTGGTCAGGCTGGGTGCCCGGGACCATGTGCTGGTGCTCACGCTGCACCATATCGTCACCGATGGCGCGTCGCTGCCCATCCTGATCGAGGAATTCACCCGCCACTACGCGGCGTTCGCCAGTGCTCAGGCGCCCCAGGTCGAGGCCTTGCCAATCCAGTACGCCGACTTTGCCCAGTGGCAGCGGCTGTGGCTGGAGGCGGGCGAGGGCGAGCGGCAATTGCAGTACTGGCGCGAGCAGCTGGGCGATGAGCACCCGCTGCTGAGCCTGCCGCTGGACCGCAAGCGCCCGACCCTGCCCAGCCAGCAGGGCGACTGTGTCAGTGTCGGTGTGCCCGCCGCGACCCTGGAGGGCTTGCGCCAATTGGCCCGCGACCAGGGCTGCACCCTGTTCGTGGTGCTGATGGCGTCGCTGCATGCGCTGCTGCACCGCTACAGCGGCGAGCAGGACATCCGCGTCGGCGTGCCGGTGGCCAACCGCACGCGCCAGGACGTGCAGGCGCTGCTGGGCTTTTTCATCAACACCCAGGTGCTGCGCAGCCAGCCGCAGCCCGAGCAACCCTTCCTGAGCCTGCTCGAGGCGCTCAAGGTCGCGGCAGTGGGAGCCCAGAGCCATCAGGATGTGCCGTTCGAGCAGTTGGTGGATGCGCTGCAGCCGGAGCGCAGCCTGAACCAAAGTCCGCTGTTCCAAGTGATGCTCAACCATCAGCAGGCCGCCGCCGAGGGCAACGCCCGCTGGTCGTTGCAGGGGCTGGAGGTCGAAGTGCTGGCGGTCGATGAGCGCAGCTCCAAGTTCGACCTGATGCTCGACACCGTCGAAGGGCCCGAGGGCCTGAGCGCGGCGTTCACCTATGCCACCGACCTGTTCGACGCCACCACCGTCCAGCGCATGGCCCGCCACTGGCTGAACCTGCTGCGGGGGATCGTGCGCGACCCGGCCACGGCCCTGGGCGAGTTGCCGATGCTCGATGCCGCCGAGCAGGCTGCCACCCTGGCCGAATGGAACCCCAAGCCGGCCCGGCATGAGGTGCGCGAGTGCCTGCACCAGTGCATCGAGCGCCAGGCCGCGTTGCGCCCAGCGGCCACCGCGGTGGTCTGCGAGGGCGAGCGCCTGAGCTATGGCGAACTCAATCGCCGGGCCAATCGCCTGGCCTGGCACCTGCGGGCGCAAGGCGTGGGCCCGGATGTGCGCGTGGGCATCGCCTTGCCGCGCTCGCTGGAGATGCTGGTGGGGCTGCTGGCGATCCTCAAGGCCGGAGGCGCCTATGTGCCGCTTGACCCTGAATACCCCGAAGAGCGCCTGGCCTACTTGCTCGAAGACAGCGGCACGCGCCTGCTGATCAGCCAGTCGCCGCTCGCCACGCGCCTGCCACGGGTCGACGGCCTGCAGACGCTGTTGCTCGACGAGGCCGACACCTGGCTGAGCGAGGCGCCCGAGCACGACCTGCCCAACCTGACCGACCCTGACAACCTGGCCTACGTCATCTACACCTCCGGCTCCACCGGCAAGCCCAAGGGCACCTTGCTGCCCCATGCCAATGTGCTGCGCCTGTTCGAGGCCACGCAGGGCTGGTTCGGCTTCGATGAGCACGATGTGTGGACGCTGTTCCATTCCTACGCGTTCGACTTTTCGGTGTGGGAGATCTTCGGCGCGCTGCTGCATGGCGGCACGCTGGTGGTGGTGCCCTATGCCATCAGCCGTTCGCCCCAGGACTTCCACCGCCTGCTGCGCGAGGAGGGCGTGACCGTCCTCAACCAGACGCCTTCGGCCTTCCGCCCGCTGATCGAGGTGGCCTGCGCGGCCCGTGACCAGGGGCCGCTGGCCCTGCGCACGGTGATCTTCGGTGGTGAGGCGCTGGAGGTGGCCGACCTGCGGCCTTGGTTCGAAGCCTTCGGCGATCGCCAGCCGCAACTGGTGAACATGTATGGCATCACCGAAACCACAGTGCACGTGAGCTACCGGCCACTGGGCTGGGCGGACCTCGATTCTGGCAACAGCAGCCCGCTGGGCGAGCCGATCGGCGACTTGTCGTGGTACGTGCTCGACCGCCGTCTGAACCCGGTGGCCAAGGGCTGCGTGGGCGAGCTGTACGTGGGCGGGGCGGGGCTGGCGCGGGGTTACCATCAACGTGCGGATCTCACCGCCACGCGCTTTGTGGCCGACCCCTTCGCTGAGCGCCCCGGTGCGCGCCTGTACCGCACGGGCGATCTGGCCCGCTACAGCGCCGACGGCAGCCTCGAGTACATCGGCCGGATCGACCACCAGGTGAAGATCCGCGGTTTTCGCATCGAGCTGGGCGAGATCCAGCGCTGCCTGCAACAGCATCCGCAGGTCGCCCAGGCCCTGGTGCTGGTGCACGAGGCCGGCGCCAGCAAGCAGTTGGTCGGCTACCTGGTGGCCAAGGCCGACGTCGAGGCCGGCAGCAGCACCTTCGGCCAGGGGCTGCGTGACTACCTGCGTGGCGAGCTGCCTGACTACATGGTGCCCGCGCACCTGATGGTGCTCGATGCCTGGCCGCTGACCAGCAACGGCAAGCTCGACCGCAAGGCGCTGCCCGCGCCGGGCCTGGAGCTGTCGCGAGGGGCCTGGCAAGCACCGCAGGATGCGCTGCAGGCCGACTTGGTCACGCTCTGGGAGCAGGTACTCAAGCGCGCGCCGATCAGCATCGACGACAACTTCTTCGAACTCGGTGGCGACTCGATCATCGCCATCCAGTTGGTCAGCCGTGCCCGCCAGGCGGGCATCCGCTTCAGCCCCAAAGACCTGTTCCAGCACCAGACCGTGCAGAGCCTGGCGCGGGTCGCGGTGCGCAGCGATGCCTTGGCCCAAAGCCAGGAACCGGTGGCCGGGGAGGCGCCGCTGACGCCGATCCAGCAGTGGTTCTTCGAGCAGCCCCTGGCCCGTCGCGCCCACTGGAACCAGTCGGTGCTGTTGGATGTGCGCCAGCCGGTCGATGCGCAGCACCTGCGCACAGCCCTGGCCTGCGTGATGCGCCAGCACGACGCCCTGCGCCTGCGCTTTGCGCAGCATGAAGGCCAGTGGCGCCAATCGCATGCCGAGGACGGCGCGCAGCTTGACGTGCTGCAGGAGGCGACCGCCTGTGATGAACATGAGCTGCTCGAGCGGTGCAATCAGGCCCAGGCCAGCCTGGACCTGGCCCAGGGCCCGCTGCTGCGCGCCTTGCTGGTGGAGATGGTGGAGGGCGGTCAGCGCCTGCTGCTGGTGATCCATCACCTGGTGGTGGACGGGGTGTCCTGGCGTGTGCTGCTGGAGGACCTGCAACAGGCCCTGCAGCACGTGATCGCCGGCGAGCCGCCGCGCCTGCCGGTCAAGACCAGCGCCTACCAGCAATGGGCCCGGCGCCTGGTGCAGCATGCGCAGAGCCCGGCATTGCTGGCCGAGGCCGCGTACTGGCACGCCCAATACCAGGACGTGACGCCCAGCCTGCCGAGCCAGGCCGTGGCCACCCCGGTGGCGGACGAGATCCGCGCCGTGCAGACCCGCCTGGATCAGGATGTCACCCGCCAACTGCTGCAACAGGCCCCGGCGGCCTACCGCACCCAGGTCAACGATCTGTTGCTGACCGCCCTGGCCCAGGTGATCTGCGCCTGGACCGGCCAGGCCTCGACCCTGGTGCAGCTCGAAGGCCATGGTCGCGAGGACCTGTTCGAGGACATCGACCTGAGCCGCACGGTGGGTTGGTTCACCTCGATCTTCCCGGTCAAGCTGACCCCGGCACAGGACGCTGGCGCCAGCATCAAGGGCATCAAGGAGCAACTGCGTGCGGTGCCGAACAAGGGCATCGGCTTTTCCATCCTGCGCTACCTGGCCGATGTCGGCCTGGGGGCACTGCCGGCACCGGCCATCACCTTCAACTACATGGGCCAGTTCGACACCAGCTTCGATGCGCAGGCGGCCTGGCAACCGGCGCGCGAGCGCGGCGGCGATGAGCAGGCGCCAGGCAGCACGGTGCTCGAAGGCCTGAGCATCAACGGGCAGGTTTATGCGGGCGAGCTGTGCCTGAGCTGGTCGTTCGACCCGCGCCGCTTCGCCCAGGACCAGGTGCAGGCGTTGGCCGACGCCTATGGCCAGGCCTTGTGCGGGCTGGTCGAGCACTGCCTGGCGAGCGACGGCGGGCTGACGCCGGCCGATGTGCCGCTGGCCCTGCTGCGTCAGGATCAGCTCGATGCCCTGAACCTCGCGGCCCGCGACATCGAAGACCTCTATCCGCTGTCGCCGATGCAGCAGGGCATGCTGTTCCACAGCCTCTATGACGATGAGCCGGGCGCCTATGTGCATCAATTGCGCCTGGACGTCGAAGGCCTGGACGTGGAGGCCCTGCGGGCGGCCTGGCAGGGGGCGCTGGACGCCCATGACACGCTTCGAGCGAGCTTCCTCTGGGGCGATGAGCTGCGCCAGCCGCTGCAGGCGATCAGCCGCCAGGTGCGCCTGCCGCTGGAACGGCTGGACTATCGTGGCCAGCCACGCAGCGCCCTGGAGGCCTTCGCCGAGGCCGACCGCCAGCGCGGTTTCGATCTGGCCCAGGCGCCGCTGCTACGGGTCAGCGTGCTGGACACCGCCGAGGGCCGGCAGCACCTGATCGTCACCCATCACCATATCCTGCTCGATGGCTGGAGCACGTCGCAGTTGCTCGGCGAGGTCATGCAGCGTTATGCCGGCCAGACGCCGGCCCGCAGCGCCAGCCGTTATCGCGACTACATGGGGTGGCTCGCCGCCCAGGATGCCCAGGCCGCCCAGGGCTTCTGGAGCGCCCAGCTGGCGCCGCTCGAAGAGCCGACCTTGCTGGCCAATTGCGCCCAGGCCGAGTCTGAAGCCGTGGGCTTTGGCGAGTACTTCCAGGTACTCGACCCGGCGGCCAGCGAGCGCCTGGGGGCGTTCGCCCGGCAGCACAAGGTCACCCTCAACAGCCTGGTGCAGGCGGCCTGGCTGTTGCTGTTGCAGCGCTACAGCGGGCAAACCTGCGTGGCCTTCGGCGCCACCGTGGCTGGACGCCCGGTGGATCTGCCGGGCATCGAGCAGCAGTTGGGGCTGTTCATCAATACCTTGCCGGTGATTGCACGCCCTGAGCCGGGGCAATCGGTGGCGCAGTGGGTGCAGGCGATCCAGGCGCTGAACCTGGACCTGCGCGACTACGAGCACAGCCCGTTGGCCGAGGTGCAGCGCCTGGCGGGCCTGGGCACGCTGTTCGACACCTTGCTGGTGTTCGAGAACTACCCGCTGGCCGAAGCGCTGCAACAAGGGCCGGGCACGGGGCTGCGCATCCTCGATGTGCAGGGCCGCGAGCAGACCCACTTCCCGCTGACCGTCTCGGCCGACTTCGGCGCGCGCCTCTCGCTGCGCTACAACTATGCCCGTAGCGCCTTTGATGACGTCTTCATCGCCAGCCTGCACGAGCACCTGTGCAACCTGTTGCAGGCCATGGCCGAGGCGCCTGAGCAGGCGTTGGGCCGATTGACGCTGCTGGGGGATTCGGAGCGCGACTTGCAACTGCTGGCCTGGAATGACACCCAGGTGGCCTTCGCGCCCATGCAGCCGGTGCAACGCCTGTTCGAGTTGCAGGCAGAACGGGCGCCAGATGCGCCAGCGCTGGTTTTCGCCGACCAGCAGCTGGACTACGCCGAGCTCAACCGCAGGGCCAACCGCCTGGCGCACCGTTTGCGTGCGTTGGGTGTGGGCCCGGAGGTGCTGGTCGGCATCGCCGCCGAGCGTTCCCTTGAACTGGTGATCGGCCTGCTCGCGATCCTCAAGGCCGGTGGCGCCTACGTGCCGATGGACCCGGACTACCCGAACGATCGGTTGCACTACATGCTCGAGGACAGCGGTGTGGACCTGCTGCTGACCCAAAGCGCCCTGCAAGCACGCCTGCCGCTGACTGACGGGGTACAGGTGCTGTGCCTGGACCCACTGGACCTGACCCAAGGCCCGGACCACAACCTGGACCTGGCCATCGACGGCGCTTCGCTGGCGTACATGATCTACACCTCCGGCTCCACCGGCCGGCCCAAGGGCGCGGGCAACCGTCACGACGCCTTGTACAACCGCCTGGCCTGGATGCAGGCGGCCTACCCGTTGGGAGCAGGGGACACGGTGCTGCAGAAGACGCCGTTCAGCTTCGACGTCTCGGTGTGGGAGTTCTTCTGGCCGCTGATGGTCGGCGCCCGCCTGGCGATCGCCGAGCCCGGGGCGCATCGCGACCCGGCGCAACTGGTGGCGCTGATCCATCGTCACCAGGTCGATACGCTGCACTTCGTGCCGTCGATGCTGCAGGCCTTCGTGCGTGACGAGGGCGCAGCCTCCTGCCACAGCCTGCGCCAGGTGATCTGCAGTGGCGAGGCGCTGCCCGCCGAGCTGCAGCGCCAGGTGCTGCGCGTGCTGCCCACGGCCGGGTTGTACAACCTGTATGGCCCCACCGAGGCGGCCATCGACGTGACCCACTGGACCTGCCGCGATGAGGGCGGGCACAGCGTGCCGATCGGGCGGCCGATCGCCAACCTGCGCACCTACATCCTCGATGACAGCCTGCAACCCCAGGCCATCGGCCGAGTCGGTGAGCTGTACCTGGGCGGGGTGGGCCTGGCGCGCGGGTATCACCAGCGCCCAGGGCTGACGGCTGAGCGCTTCGTGGCCTCGCCATTCGACGCCGGCCAGCGGCTGTACCGCACCGGTGACCTGGCCCGCTACCGCGTCGACGGAGTGATCGAGTACGTCGGCCGGATCGACCACCAGGTGAAGATTCGCGGCCTGCGCATCGAACTGGGCGAGATCGAGGCTGCGCTGCTCGAGCAGCCCGCTGTCGCCGAAGCCGTGGTGCTGGCGCTGGAGGTTGGCAAAAGCACGCAACTGGTGGCCTACCTGGTGCCCACCGCAGGCGCCATCGACACCTCGGCACTCAAGGCTGCCCTGGCCGAACGCCTGCCCGAGCACATGCAGCCGGCCCAGTTGATGGTGCTCGAGTGCATGCCGGTGACCGCCAACGGCAAGCTCGACCGCCGTCGCCTGCCGGTGCCAGAGGCCCGCACGGGCCAGGGCCGCGCGCCGGCCACGCACCAGGAAGCCAGCTTGCTGGCGGTCTGGCAGGCGCTGTTCGAGCGTGATGACATCGGCGTTGAGGATGATTTCTTCGCGCTCGGTGGCGACTCGATCGTGTCGATCCAGGCCGTGGCGTTGGCGCGCAAGGCGGGGCTTTCGATCACGCCCAAGGATGTGTTCAGTCATCCGACCCTGGCCGCGCTGGCCAAGGTCGCCACCGCAACAGTGCCGGTGCTTGAGGCGCCGGTACCGCCGGTTTCGGTGGCGCTGTCCGACGCGCAGTTGGCCACACTCGGGCTCACGGCCGCGCAGGTGGAGGACGCCTACCCGCTGTCGCCCATGCAACAGGGCATGCTGTTCCACGCGGTGCAGGACGCCGACGACGGCCTGTACGTCAACCAGATCGAAGTGGGCGTGGTCGGCGTCGATCCGCAGCGCATGCTCGCGGCCTGGGAGGCGGTTGCCCGCCGGCACGCGATCCTGCGCACCGCGTTCCTCTGGGAGGGCGAGAAGGAGCCGTTGCAGGTGGTGCTGCGTGAGGCGGCGCCGCTGCTGACAGTGCTCGACTGGCGCAAGCGCGCCGACGCCCGGGAGACCGTGCGCGTACTGGCCGATGCCGAGCGCGAGCAGGGCTTTGCCCTGGGCCGCGCGCCGTTGCTGCGGGTGCTGTTGGTGCGCATCGATGAGCAGCGCTACCGGCTGATCTGGACCTACCACCACATCCTCATGGACGGGTGGAGTGTCTCGCGCCTGATCGGTGACGTGCTGCGCCACTACAGTGGCCAGGCGCTGCCCCCGGTGGCTGAGTACCGGCATTACATCGGCTGGCTGCAGCGCCAGGACCCGTCCACCTGCGAAGCGTTCTGGAAGACCGCGCTGGCGGCGCTGGAAGGGCCGACGCACCTTGCCCGTGCCGTGCCGGCCAAGCAGCCCCAGGCCGGTTATCACGCGCTCTATACCCACCTCGATGCGGTGCAGACCGCGCGCATGCAGCAGTTCGCCCAGGGCCAGCGGGTCACCCTCAACACCCTGGTCCAGGCGGCCTGGTTGTTGCTGTTGCAGCGCTACACCGGCCAGCGCACGGTGACCTTCGGCGCCACCGTCTCGGGACGCCCAGAGACCCTCGAAGGCGCCGAGCAGATGCTTGGATTGTTCATCAACACCTTGCCGGTGGTCAGCCACGTGCCGACCGCCCAGGCGGTGGGCGACTGGCTGCGCGAGCTTCAGGCGTACAACCTGCGCATCCGCGATCACCAGCACACGCCGCTGGGCGACATCCAGCGCTGGGCCGGGCAGGGCGGACAGGCGCTGTTCGACAGCATCATCGTGTTCGAGAACCAGCCGGTCGACCGCACCTTGCGGGAGTGGGATGGCGAGTCGCTGCGCTTTGAAGAAGTGTCGGACTTCGGCCTGACCAGCTTCGCCATGGACCTGATGGTCAGCGTGGATGATGGCGGCCTGCGCATCGAATACATGCACCAGCGCTCGCACTTCGATGTCGCGACCGTCGAGCGACTGCGCGAGCACATGGAAAGCCTGCTGGGCAGGCTGTGCGACGATGCCCGGCAGCCGGTCGGCTGCCTGGGCCTGGTCGAGGGCACGCCGCGTCCGTTGCAGGCGGCGCCTGCGGTGGTCAATACCCCGGTACATGAACTGATCGCCCGCCGCGCCCGGGAGCTGACGAACCACCCGGCGTTGGTGCTCGGCGAGCAGGTGCTCGACTACGCCACCCTCGATCGCCGTGCCACCGCACTGGCCGTGCGCCTGCGGGCGCTGGGGGTGGGGCCGGAGACCGTGGTGGGCGTGTTCATGGAACGCTCGCTGGAGTTGGTGGTGTCGCTGCTGGCGGTGCTCAAGAGCGGCGGCGCCTATGTGCCGCTGGACCCGGAGTACCCGGCCGAGCGTCTGCGCTACATGATGGGCGATGCCGGCATGACCGTCCTGCTGACCCAGCACCGCCTGCAGGATCGCGTGGCGCTGGACGCGTCGGTGACCTGCCTTGCGGTCGATACGCTGGTACTCGACGAGGCGGTCGATGCCTCGCAGTTACCAGCGGTCCAGGACCTGGGCCTGGCCTACCTGATCTACACCTCCGGTTCCACCGGCAAGCCCAAGAGCGTCGCCGTGGCCCATGGCGCGATCAGCATGCACGTGCAGGCCATCGCCCAGCTTTACGAGATGGACTCCAGCAGCCGCGAGCTGCACTTCATGTCGTTCGCCTTCGATGGTGCCCATGAGCGCTGGATCACCACGTTGATCAGCGGCGGTACCCTGGTGATCCGCGACAACCAGCTGTGGACCGCCGAGCAGACGTTGCAGGTGCTCAAGGAGCAACGCATCAGCATTGCCTGCTTCCCACCGGCCTACCTACTGGAGCTGGCCGAGCAGGCCGAACGGCAAGGCGAGGCGCCGGCGGTGCGCATCTACTGCTTTGGCGGTGATGCGGTGCCGGACGCAAGCTTCGAGCGGGTCAAGCGCAGCCTGGCGCCGCAGTATCTGGTCAACGGCTACGGCCCGACCGAGACCGTGGTCACGCCGCTGCTGTGGAAGACCCCGGTGAGCGGGCAATGCGAGGCGATGTACGCGCCGATCGGCCTGGCGGTGGGCGCGCGGACCCTGTACGTGCTCGATGGCGACCTCAACCCCTTGCCGCCGGGCCTGGTCGGTGAGCTGTTCATCGGTGGCGAGGGGGTTGCCCGAGGCTATCATCACCACCGCGGCCAGACCGCCGAGCGCTTCGTCGCCGACCCGTTCGGCGCGCCGGGTACACGGCTGTACCGCACGGGTGATCTGGTGCGCATGCGCGCCGACGGTGTGGTGGACTACGTGGGGCGGGTCGATCACCAGGTCAAGGTACGGGGCTTCCGGATCGAGCTGGGCGAGATCGAGGCGCGGCTGCGCGAGCAGTCCGGGGTCAAGGACGCCCTGGTGGTGGTGCGCGATACCCCGCAAGGCCGCCAGTTGATCGGCTATGTGGTCGCCGCCGAGCAGGGCCAGGAGCAGGACCCGCGCCAACGCTTGCTGGCGGCCCTTCGCGAGCGCCTGCCAGACTACATGGTGCCGGCCCAGGTGGTGGTGCTGGCGCAGTTCCCGCTCACGCCCAACGGCAAGCTCGACCGCAAGGCGTTGCCGGACCCTGACTTCGGCGCTCGCCAATACGTCGCGCCGCGTACGCCCTTGCAGGCGGCGCTGGCGCAGGTCTGGCAAGCGGTGCTGGGGGTCGAGCAGGTGGGGATCACCGACAACTTCTTCGAGCTGGGCGGCGATTCGCTGCGCACCTTGAAAGTGATCTCCCGGGTGCGGGCGATGCCGGCACTGGGCTTCGAACTCAAGCTGCGCGACATGATGGCCAACCCAACCATCGCCGGCCTGACCGCCGACCAAGGGCAGGCGCCCGAACCGTTGCTGCTGCTCAACCAGGCGGTGGCGGGTAGCGCGCCGCTGTTCTGCCTGCACGCGGGGTTCGGCACGGTGTTCGACTACGAGCCCTTGGCGCGCCGCCTGGACGGGCTGCGCACGGTGTATGGCGTGCAGTGTCGGATGTTGCTCGACCGCCAGTGGCAGGACCCGTCGCTGGCGCAGATGGCCAGTGACTACGCCGCCGCCATTCGCGCCCGGCAGCCCCAGGGGCCGTATCACCTGCTCGGCTGGTCGCTCGGCGGCAGCCTGGCGCTGCTGGTGGCCCAGGCCTTGGAGGCCCAAGGGCAGGCCGTGCGTTGGCTGGGCCTGGTGGACAGCTACGTGCCGCTGGACACCGTCGGGCAGGACGAAGACCTGCGCGAGGACCTGCAGGCCTTCCTCTGCGCCACCCTGGGGATGGACCCGGAGGCGGTGCGACCGGTGCTCGACGGGCGCAGGGCGATCGAGGCTGAGCAGGTGGGTGAGTTGATCGCCGGGGTGATCGCGCGCCAGCCACAGCAAGGCGCCGGTTATGCCTTGCTGGGCGCCGATGAGCTGGCGCACACCTTCATCGTCAGCCAGCGTCTGAAGCAGCTGTCGCGCGAGCTGCCGGCCTTGCCGGTGGTCAAGGCCGAGTTGCACTGCTGGTGGGCCAGTGCCAACCCGACCGGTGAGCGCGCGGCGCTCGAAGCGCAGCAACCGCGTATCGCCCAGACCGAGGTGGTACGTGCCAGCCACTACGACATCCTGCACAGCGCCGACTGCCTCGAAGGGCTGCTGGCGACCTTGGAGGAGGGGCGGGTGACGCACGTCTGACCGGCCTGTCTGGCGGTTTGCAGTAAATAGCCACGCCCGGCTTACGTTAGTGAGTCGAGCGTGGTTTTTTATTGGAGACCGATCGATGCCGCTGCACCCTGATATTGAAGGATTTCTCGAGCTGGTGGAGTTCGGCCGCCTGACCGGCAAGCGCCAGCCCATGCATGAGCTCTCGCCGCAACAGGCGCGCGAGCAGTTCGACCAGGCCTCACAGCTGCTGGACAGTGCCCCAGCAGGCAACCTGGAAATCACCCAGCTGACGATCACCAGCCGCGATGGCCAGCCACTGGCGGCGCGGACCTATCAGCGCGCCCAAGGCACGGAACAATTGCGCCCGGTGGTGGTGTATCTGCATGGCGGTGGCTATGTGGTGGGGAGCCTGGACTCTCACGACATCCTGTGCCGCCGTTTGGCCCTGGCGGGGGATTTCGTGGTGCTGTCGGCGGACTACCGCCTGGCGCCGGAGCACAAGTTTCCCACCGCGTTCAACGATGCCGAGGACGTGGTGCTGTGGCTGTTGAACGAAGGCGCCCTGCATGGCCTGGATGCCGAGCGGGTGGCGTTGGTCGGCGACAGCGTCGGTGGCAGCCTGGTGGCCGCGCTGGCGATCCGCGCCGCTTCGGCCCCGGAGCAACTGGCGTTACGGCCGAAGGTCCAGGTGCTGCTGTATCCGGTACTGGATGCGGCGGTGGAACGGCCCTCGCTGGAACGCTTCGCCGAGGGTTACCTGCTGGAGAAGCAGTCGCTGCGTTGGTTCTACCGGCAGTACGAGCGTGACGTAGCGGACCGGCTGGACTGGCGCTTCTCGCCTATCTATGCCGAGTTGCCGGCGCAGCTGGCGCCGACGATCCTGTGGCTGGCCGAGTTCGACCCGCTGCTCGATGAAGGCCTGGCTTATGCCGAACGGGTGCGTGGGGCTGGGCTTGAGATCGCATGCGAAGTCAAGGCAGGCATGACCCACGACTTTGCGCGCATGGGCGAAGTGGTAGGGGAAGTGCCTGGGATGCTGACGACGCTGGCGCAGGCAATCCAGCGGCGACTCTGAGCGCCTTGGGGCCGCTGCGCGGCCCATCGCAGGCTTCCACCAAATTGCATTCTTTCAGGGCGCCTGTTTTGCGGTGAATGGCACGGGCTCCGCCCGTGTTCGCGGGTGAACCCGCTCCCACAGGGATTGCGCAAGTCTTGAGAGCAACGCAATCCCAGTCGGAGCCAGGGCCTTATTTGCACGGTTCAGAAGTATCAAGGAATACCAACCAAAGGCAATTTGAGCTTGTCCAGCACCATAGAATCTCCCACAGGAATCATCGTCAGCCTTGCGGGCGTGGGTTGCCCGCGGAGCAGGTTGCGTGGTGGATGGCACCGGCGTTGCCGGTGTTCGCGGGTGAACCCGCTCCCACAGGTTCGGCGGTGTCCTTGAGAGCAGTGTGGTCACTCAATTCATTGGATAAGCCCACAAACCTCGGAACCAACACAGCCCCAACGAAAAAGCCGGAGCCCCACAGTGGCTCCGGCCTTCTGGTCCTGCCTGGCGACAATCAATAACTGGCGCGCAAGGTCAAGGTCAGGTTCCGCGGTTCGCCATAGAAGTTCGATCCCCAGGCGCTGTCGACCCGGTCGTAGTACTTGCGATCGAACAGGTTGTTGGCCGTCAGGGTCGAGCTCAGGTTCTCGCTGAACTTGTAGCCCACCTGCGCGGTGGTGACCGCGTACCCGCCCTGGACGAAGTCAACGGCACCACGGGTGTAGGAGGTCTCACTGACCACGCGGGTACCGCCGGCCACGTGGAAGCCTTTGAGCGCGCCGTCGAGGAACTCGTACTTGGTCCACAGGTTGAAGTTGTGCTTGGGCGTGATGGTGCTGAACTGGCTGCCTTTGCTCACGCCGTTGGTGGTGTCGTCCTCCAGCAGCTTGGTCATGGTGAAGGCATAGCCGGTGGCAATGCTCCAGTTGTCGGTCAGGTTGCCGGTCAGCTCGGTTTCCCAGCCTTGGCTGCGGACCTTGCCGCTGGCTTCGTAGCCGTTGACGCCGTTCCACTGGGCACGGTTCTCGTCGAAGATCTGGAACATCGCAAGGGACGCGTTCAGGCGGCCATCGAGCAGTTCCTGCTTCAAGCCCACTTCATACTGCTTGCCCTTGTGCGGGCCGACCATCTGCTTGCCGGTCGCGTCGGTTTCGCTCTGTGGCTTGAACACGCTGGTGTAGCTGGCGTAGGCCGAAAGCTCTGGGGTCAGCTTGTAGACGATGGCGCCGTAGGGGATGGCCTTGGCATTGGTCTCGGTGGACGGGTTGCCGAAGTTGTTGAAGAAGGTGTTGGCGTTTTTCGCATCTGCCTCGAACCAGGTCACGCGGCTGCCCAGAATCACGTCCAGCTCGTCGGTCACGCTGAGCTTGGTACGCCCGTAGATCCCGTACTGCTCGCTCTTGGAATAGTTGAAGTTGGTGTGGGGCATGTCCAGGTGCGGCAGGTCGTTGGCGCCGCCGATGCCGATCGGAAAGCCGTCCGCCCAGCCGTCGCCGTCAAGGTCCGCGGTGCCGTAGGTGAAGGCTTTGTCCAGGTGCTGGTATTCGCCGCCGAGGGTGAACTCGTGGGTGCGCCCGGCAAAGGTGAACGGCGAGGTGACGAAGCTGTCCAGGCCCAGGGTCTTGATGCGGGTGTAGTAGGAGTACATCGACGCCATGGCGGTGTTGGTTGCTGGGTCCACGCCGTCGGTGGTCCAGGTGAACTCGCGGGTCGGGGTGCGGGCGTCGCGGTAGGTCAGCGAGGTCTTCCACTGGCCGCCGTTGTCCAGCGCGTGGTCGAGCTCGGTGAAGGCTTCCCAGGTCTCTTCCTTGAGGGTGTTCCACTTGGCGTCGATGTAAGTGTGGCGGCCCACGTCCAGCAGCTTGCCGTTGGCATAGGCCGGCAGGCCGAACGCGGGGGTGGAGTCGTTTTTCTGGTAGGCACCGCCGAACGACAGGGTGGTGCTCGGGTCCAGGTCCATTTCCAGGCGGCCGTAGAACATCGGGCGTTCGTTCTCGACGTAGTCGACGAACGACTTGTTGTTCTCATAGGCGGTGACCGCGCGACCGCGGATCGTGCCTTCGGCGTTCAGCGGGCCGGTGACGTCGACCATGGTGCGGTAGCGGTCCCAGGAACCTGCGGCCACCTCGCCGTTCAGGGCGAAGGTGTCCAGGGCGCGCTTGCGCACCACGTTGATGGTCCCGGCAGGCTCGCCCGAGCCCGCGTACAGGCCGCTCGGGCCGCGCAGCACTTCGACGCGGTCGTACATGGCCAGGTCGAAGCTGGTGGCCATGTCGCCTTGGCCGGTGATCTGCGAGACGCCATCGACCTGCACCTGGTCCACCAAGAAGCCGCGCATGTACACGTCGTTGAGGCTGGAGCCGGTGTTGTAGGTCTTGATGGTGGCGCCGGTGACCTGGCGCATCGCGTCCTGCAGGTTGTTCATGTTCTGGTCATCCATGCGCTGGCGGGTGACCACGGTCACCGACTGCGGGATGTCCTTCAGGCGTTCGGTGCCTTTGCCGATGGTCACTGCCTGGGCTGCATAGGAATGCGTGCCTTCGGAGGTGGCACTCAGGGCCTTGCCGTCGATCTGGATGTTCCCCAACTCCAGAGCGTCGCCGGCCGAGGGCCCCTGCAGGGTGACTTGAGAGCCGTCGATGCTGTAGCGCACACCGGTGCCTTGCAGCATCTGGCGCAGGGCCTGTTGCGGGTCCAGGCGGCCATTGACCGCGGTGGAGCGCTTGCCGCCGACCGTCTCGGGGCTGAACAGGATCTGCAGGTTGGTCTGCTGGCCGAGGGCTTGTAGCGCCGAACCCAGCGGTTGCGACGGGATGTTCAACTGGATTTCCTGGGCCTGGACGATGGCCGCGCAAGGCAGCATGAGAGCCAGGGCCAGCGGTGACAGTGCGTGTTTGACAGACATCGTGTTTCCTTCGAAGGAACTTGTAATTTTTGGGGTTAATGAGAGCTGTTCGTATTCAAGAAGAAGACGCATAGCCTTCTGAAAACCGGAAAAATTTCTTACGGGCCGTAAAAAAGGTGACGCGCCTGAGGTTCAGGCGCGTTCGGTCAAGGGATGCAGTTGGCCGCCGCGTACGTCGATGAGCTGGTCGGCCAGGTCGAAATAGCGGTCGTCGTGGGAGATCACGATCACTGTCTTGCCCTGGCGTTTGAGATCCGGCAGCAGCTCGGTGTAGAAGACCTTGCGAAACGCCGGATCCTGGTCGGCGGCCCATTCGTCGAACACCAGCACCGGGCGCTCGTCGAGCCAGGCGTGCAGCAGGGCCAGGCGCTTGCGCTGGCCGGTGGACAGGTCGGTGGTGGAGAACGCGCCGTCGCGGATGGTCACCTTGTGCGCCAGCTCCAGGCGTTCGAGGTAGGCCTGGGTATGCTCGGGCAGCACGCCCTTGCGTTCGAGCAGCTCCTGGAACAGGAAGAAGTCGGCGAACACGGTGGTGAACAGCTGGCGATAGTCGTCACGCTGGGCAGGGCCGATGACCTGGCCGTTGAGCAGCACCTGGCCACCGTGGGGCTCATACAGGCCCAGCAACAGCTTGATCAGGGTGGTTTTGCCGCTGCCGTTCTGGCCGACGATGAACAGCAGCTCGCCCGGCGTGACCTTCAGGTCCAGCGGCCCCATGCCAAAGGCAGGCAGGCCGTCGACGCTGGGGAAGGTATAGGTCAACCCGCGCAGCTCCAGGCTTTTGAGCGTGGGGCGTGGGCCGGTCTCGGTGCCGGGCAGCAGGAACGGCTCGGGTGTGGAGAAGGCGGCGTTCATCTCGGCGATGCGCTTGACGGCGACGGCGTTGCGGCTGATCAGCGGCAGCAGGCTGAGCACCGATTCCATCGGGCCTTTCATGAACAGCAGGGTCATGATGAAACCGCTGAGCACGTTGTTTTCGACCGGTACGCCCCAGGTCTGCAGGGCCAGGCACAGGCCGATGACCATGAAGAACAGCAGCGAGCCGAAAGTGCTGGCGCTCAGGAAGATGTTCACCGAGCGGATCTGCAACGCGGCGATGCGCTGCACGGTGGGGATCACCTGTTCGCGGTACAGGGTGTGCCGGCGCTGGCGATGCATGCGCAGCTCCTTGGCCCCCTCGGCCATGCTGCGGTAGTACTTCTGCAACTGGTCTTCTTCTTCGCGCGCCGCTTCGAAACCACCCATGCCATGGCTACGTGCCACGTACTGGGCAATACAGCCCAGCACCACCGCACTGGCGGTGATCAGGAACATCGTCCCGTCGAGCATCGCCAGGTAGCCCAGGCAGCCCAGGGTCACGGTCAGGGAGACGATCAACTGCGGCAGGCCGAAGGTGAAGTCGCTCACGGTGTCGATGTCGTGGGTCAGCACCGGGATCAGGCGATGGCTACGGTAGCGCTCCAACTGCTCGATCGGGGCGCAGAGCACCTTGCCGCCCAGGGAGATGCGCAGGCGCGCGATCACATGCTGGCCAACGTAGTTGGTGCCGATGTTCGCGGCGATGGCGCAGCCCAAAGCCAGTGCGCACAGCCCGGCAAAGCCGAGCATGACCGCGCTGCCGATGGCCTGCTCGCTGTGCATCAGGGCGTTGATCCGCGCCAGCAGCGCCGTCACGCTCAGGCCGCCGACGATCCCCAGCACGATGGAGATGGCCAGGGTGGGCAGCAACGGGCGCAGGATCGAAAGCAGTTCGCGGGATGTAGCCTTTGTCGAGCTCATGAAGCGTCCTCAGGAAAGGGCCGCGCGTTACGCGCGGCTCAGGGCGACGGCTTCACGCAGCCCGGCTCGCTGGCCGGCCAGGGTCTGGTACAGCGACTGGCCGATTTCGCTGGCGCGCATCGGCAGCACCGAGAGCAAGGTGTCGGACAAACCATGGGAGCTTTCGCAGAAGCCTTGCAGGTACACCGCCGCCTGCAGGTCGTCGCTGGCCAGGGCCCGGTAGTCGCGATCGACCACGAAGTCCTTCAGGTGCTGTTGCAGTGGCGCCAGGAGTTCGCGGTGCGAGCGGCGCTCGTAGCCGGTGGCGAGGATCACCGCGTCGTAGCGGTGGGTCTGTTGCTGGTGGGTGGCCAGGTCCTGCAGGGTCAGTTCGATGCCCTCGGCGGTGGCGGTGGCCGCCTCGACCTGGCGTCGGCAGAGCACGGCGTGGCGGAACTGGTGGGCGACCTTCTGGCGATAGAGGATGCCGTAGATGCGCTCGAGCAGGTCGATGTCCACGACCGAGTAGTTGGTGTTGTGGTACTCGTCGATCAGTTTCTTGCGCTCGGGTTGGCTCTGGTTGAACACCAGGTCCGTGTACTGCGGCGCGAAGATTTCGTTGACGAACGGGCTGTCGTCGGCGGGCTTGAGCGCCGAGGCGCGCACGATCATGTCGACTTTCACCGACGGATAGCTGTCGTTCAGGTCGATGAAGGCCTCCGCCGCGCTCTGGCCAGAGCCGATGATGGCGATGCGCATCGGCTTGCCTTCGCTGCAGGGCAGGGCGGCCAGGCTCTTGAGGTAGGTGGAGTGATGGAAGACCCGCGGATCACCCTTGAACGCGGCGAAGGTCGCCGGCACTTTCGGCGTGCCGCCGGTGCCGACCACCACCGAACGGGCTAGACGGCGACGCTCCTGGCCGGCTGCGTCGCGGGAGATCACTTGCAGGTGCTGGATGCGCCCGGCTTCCAGTACCGGCTCGATGCGTACCACTTCCTCGCCATAGGCGGCCTGGGTGGCGAAGTGATCGGCCGCCCAGCGCAGGTAGTCGTTGTACTCCAGGCGGCAGGGGTAGAAGGTGCCCAGGTTGACGAAGTCGACCAGGCGCTGCTTCTGGTGCAGGTAATTGACGAAGCTGTAGGGGCTGGTCGGGTTGCGCAAAGACACCAGGTCCTTGAGGAAGGAGATCTGCAGTTCGCTCTGGGTGGCCAGGGTGTCGCCGTGCCAGCGGTAGTTGCGCTGCTTGTCGATGAACAGGGCATCGAGGGCGTAGCCGTGGGTGTCGGCGAGCTCTTCCAGGGCGATGGCCAAGGCCAGGTTGGAAGGGCCGAAGCCGACGCCAATGAGGTCGTGAAGGGGCTCGGAGGTAGGGTGCTGGCTCATGGTTGACGATTCCTCGGGGTCTGTCGAAGGTGGGTGCCGTGACGGCACCCGGGTCCTGCGCATGTACACCGATAGAACGAGCCGTCAGCCGTGCAATTTAGAACTCTTCTCGTTCTCGAGTTCGCGGACGACGCGAAAGCCGATCCAGTCGCCGCGGTCATCCGGATAGGTCTGATTGCGGTTGCCCGAGCGGGAGAAAATCGGTGCCTCGCCCCAGTCGTTGCCGCGCAGTTGCACCAGCTCGCAGTTGGGCTCCTTCCAAGCGCTGCCGTCGCTGGGCGCGCCGATGTAGCTGTCGTGGTAGCAGTCGGCGGTCCACTCGTAGACATTGCCGTGCATGTCGTACAGGCCAAAGGCGTTGGGTGGGTAGCTGCCCACGGGGGCGGTGTAGCTGTAGCCGTCCTTGGGGCCGTAGACGTTGGCGTGGCGGGTGATTTCGTAGTCGGCATCCGGGTCCAGGGGGAAGGGGAACGGCCCGGTGCTGCCGGCACGGGCGGCGTATTCGCGCTCCGCCTCGCTGATCATGCGGTAGGTATGGCCGGTCTTTTTCGACAGCCACGCGACATAGGCCTCGACATCCTTGTAGCTCATGCACACGGCAGGATGGCGGTCGGCGGTTTTGGGGTCGAGCTTGTAGCTCGGCACGCTGTTGGTGCAGCGCCGGCCTGGACGATCGTCACCGTCGGCGATGACTGTGCCGGTCTGCTTGAGGTAGGCCTTCCACTGGCCTGCGGTGACGTGAAAACGGCTGACGGCGAAGGGCTTGTCGAGAGTCACCAGGTGCATCGGGCCTTCATCGGCCTGACGACCGGGCTCGTCATCCGGAGTGCCCATCTGGAAGCTGCCGGCTGGCAGCACCACCATCTGCGGGCAGTCCTTGCAGTCCTGGAACACCTCGCCGGGCTTGTGGTCGTGAGCGCCTTGCGCCGGGCGTGCGAGCAGGCAGCCGAGCAGGCTGAGTAGGGATAACGGGCGTAGCAGGTTCGCGGGCATCGTGGGTTCCTTCCTGTAGCGGTCAAAGCGTGCGCTGGAGCAGTGCGAGGGTGCGGTCGATCTCCTGCTCGTTGTTGAGCAGCCCCGGTGCGGTGCGAATCACCGGACCCGCGTCGCGGTACACGGCATCGACCATCACCCGGTTCTCGATCAGGTAGTTGGCGTAGCGGTCCTGGTCTTCCTGGCCCTTGACGCGGAAGAAGGTGAAACCGGCCGAATGGGTGCTGCCTTGCGGGGTGACCAGTTGCAGTGAATCGATCTCTGCCAGGCGCTGTTTGAAGTAGTCGTTGAGCTGGTGGATGCGCGCCTGCACGTCGGCCTTGCCCAGTTGCAGGTGCAGTTCGAAGGCCTTGCCCGCCGACCAGCGGTGCTCGAAGCTGTGATAGCCCCCGGGCGTCATGATGGTGGCGAAGTCCTCGTCCTCGGAGAAGGTGGCGAAGGTGGGCACCAGATGGTCTTGCAGTTTTTCGCTGGCGGCGCAGATCAGCCCTGTACCCCGCGGGCCGAACATCCACTTGTGGGTGCCGGCGATGAAGTAGTCGCAGTTGAAGTCGGCGAACTGCGCATCCTCCACGCCAAACCCATGCACGCCGTCGACCACGTAGATGATGCGGTCCTGCTCGTCGCGGTCACGATTGTGCCGGCGCACCAGCTCACCGATCTGGCCGATAGGCAGTTTCACGCCGCTGCCCGAGTGCACCCAGGTCATGCCCAGTACGCGGGTGTTGGGGCCGATGGCGCGGTCGAGGGTCTCCAGGATGCGTTCGGTGCTGACATTCCAGGCCTCGTCGAACAGGCGCAGCTTGCGCACCTGGGTGCCCTGGCGACGTTGGCGCAGATCGAAGCTGGTGTTGGCCGAGTAGTGCTCGTGCTCGGTGGTGAGGATCTCTTGGTGTGGCGCCACTTTCAGGCCCGCGTAGATCATCCCCAGGCCTTCGGTGGTGCTGCCGGTCAGGGCGATCTGGCGCGGCTTGACGCCCAGGTAGCGCCCGGCCCATTCACGCACGTCGGCCTCGCGCTTCCACACCGCCTGGCTGTGCCAGTCCATCCACTGCGCCGGGTTGCGGTCGAGCTCGGCGCGGTAGCGGTCGATGCTCTCCTGCACCGGGCGGGGGTGAGTGGTCACCAGGAAATTGGACAGGTGAATGACGTCCGGCGCCTGGGGGAACAGCGTGCGCAGCTGGCGCCACTTGTCCTTGCCGGTCAGCGGCACCGCAGGTGCGCTGCTGGCCAGGGCGTGGGGCATCATCGGCAGGCTGGCGGCCAGCAGGCCGGCTTGCTTGAGGAAAGTACGGCGATTGCTCATGAGCGGTCAGGCCTTGATCAGCGGGTGGCGACGGGGTGGGCGGATTTTTGTACCTGCTCCCACACGCGCAGGAAGTTGCCGGCCCACAGCTTGGCGATGTCGGTTTCGCTGTAGCCGCGGGTCAGCAGTTCGGCGGTGACGTTGCGGATTTCGCTGACGTCCTTCCAGCCCTCCAGGCCGCCGCCGTCGTTGAAGTCCGAACTGATGCCGACATGGTCGATGCCGACTTTCTTGATGGTGTAGTCGATGGCGTCGACGTACTGTTTGAGGGTGGCCTTGGGTTCTTCTTCGAGGATGCCGTAGAGGGCGCTTGCGTATTCGCCGAAGCGCGCCTCGGGCCAGATGGCGATCACCGCATCGCCCGGCATCAGGGCGTTGGCCAGGCCCTGCAAGGGCGGCAGGTCGAAACGCGCGCGCAGGGCTTCGAGCTTGTCCAGCACCGGCTTGCCCAGCGGTTTCAGGTACTGGCCGAAGCCGACCACCTGGATCACGCCGCCGCTGTCCTTGATCAGTTGCATCTCTTTGTCCGAGAGGTTGCGCGGGATGTCCACCAGCGCCCGTGGCGCTGAGTGGGAGGCGACGATCGGGGCGCGGGAGAGGCGCGCGACGTCGTCCAGGGCCAGTGTGGACATCTGCGACACATCGATGATCACGCCCAAGTCGTTCAGGCGCTTGACTGCCTGCTCGCCCAGCGGCGACAAGCCGCCCAGGGCGTCGGCGGTGTCGTTGAAGAACGGCAGCGGGCGTGAGGAGTCGGCCCAGTCGTTGTTGCCGGTGTAGCTGAAACCGAACATGCGCATGCCACGCGCGGCCCACAGGTCGAGCTGCGAAAGATCGTGGCCGAGGGGGTAGGCGTTGAGCATGCTGATGAAGATGGCGAACTTGCCTTCGCCGTTCAGGCGCCGGAAGTCCTCGGGGGTGTAGGCGATGCCGACCTGATTGGGAAAGTCGCGGACCATGCCGGTGATGATCTTGTAGCGCACTTCCTGCTGGTGGCGGGCTTCGTCGACGAAGCCTGGGGTGGGGCGGTGCGGGGCGTTGGGGCCGTTCCAGATCTCCGGCCAGCCGAACAGGGTCAGCGCCGCGCCAGAGAGCCGGCCACGGCCAGCCTTGACCAGGTCGAACTGGCCGGGACCGTCCTTGTCGAGCTCATTGCCCGCCGTGCCCAGGTCCAGTGGCACGGTCACGTGGCTGTCGAAGGACAGCATGTGTTCGTGCAGGGCGTTGGCCTGTTCGACGATGGGGCGCGGGTAGCCAGGGTCCTGGCCGAACCAGTGGAAGTAGCCAGCGGCGCCAAGGGCCGCTACCAAGGCCAGGGGCAGGCCGATGTACAGGGCTTTGCGGGAACGGGTCGTGGTCATTGCCATCTCGTTGCGGGGCTGATCGGGGCGAGGTGCCAGGCAGGTGGAGGCCAGGGCAGGGCTCGGGTATCAGGTGGACGAGTGGCGGGGCGGCAAATTTATTGCCGAGGGCTGCGATTCAAGAAGTGCGCCGGGCGGCCGATAGTACTTGCGTCGAAATAGCCCCCCGGGGCAGGGAGAAACACATGGTAGGCATCACAGGGATCAACATCGCCAGCCCATCGTTGGCCACGGCCACCCAGGCGGCCGAGGCAGACAAGGCCGAGCAGGGCAAGCCGGCGAGCGTGCAGGCCGACCTTTCCGGGCTGCGTGAAACCGGGCAGGCCAAACAGGCCAAGCAGGCGCAAAGCGCCGAGGACAGCGGTGAGCCGCCGCACATCAAGCAACTGCGGGAGATGATCAAGAAGCTGCAGAAGCAGCTGGCCGAGGAGCAGAAGCAATTGGCGCAGTTGGCGGCCCAGAACATGGACGAAACCAGCAAGCTGGCAGCGATCACCGCCAAGCAGGCGAGCATCGCCACGATCAGTGGTGAGATTCAGGCGGCCACCGCACAACTGCTGGAAGCCCTGAGCAAAACCGGCGGCAGCAGCGCCGGCGGTATGGTCAGTACCCAGGCCTGAAACCGGGGGGGCGCATTCGCGGGTGAACCCGCTCCCCCAGGTTCTGCGGTGCTTTCAAGAACCCCGCTATACCTGTGGGAGATTCTATAGGTGCCGGACAAGCTTGAATCGCCTTCAGTTGCTGTCCCTTGACACTTTTCAGCCGTGCAAATACCAGCCCTGGCGCGGTTCCCACAGGCACAGCGGTGTTGTTGAGAACATCGGAGAAGCTGTGGGGGCGGGTTTACCCGCGAAGCAAACGCCTCGGTGAATGGCACCGGCTGCGCCGGTGTTCGCGGGTAAACCCGCTCCCACAGCGCTCGCGTCGATCCGAAAGGCATCGCTGAACCTGCCCCTGCAGAGCCAGCGCAGCGCCAAAGAGCACCGCTAAACCTGTAGCGGGTTTACCCGCGAAGAAGGCGCCGCGAAACAAGGTTGGCACGCCCTTGCAGCCTTGCATGGCCGCTCAGCCCCCAACCAGGGGGCGCCTTGAGCATCGCGGATCAGTCGTTGGCCAGGCGCGGGCGGCTCTGGCGGTCTGCCTTGTACTGCATGGCCACCGCTGGCGCCGGCTTGGCGCTGCCAGTCTCCAGCCATTGGCGCATACGGCTGGCATCGGCGAAGTGGGTGTACTTGCCGAAGGCATCCAGGATCACCATGGCCACCGGGCGGTTGTCCATCTTGGTCAGCAGCACCAGGCAATGGCCAGCCTCGTTGGTAAAGCCGGTCTTGGTCAGCTTGATGTCCCAGTTGCTCTTGTTGACCAAGTGGTCGGTATTACGGAAGCCCAGCGTGTAGTTGGGTTTGCGGAACGCCACGGTCTTCTCGCGGGTGGTGGACAGCTCGCTGAGCATCGGGTACTTGCGCGAGGCCATCAACAACTTGGCCAGGTCACGGGCCGTGGAAACGTTCTGGGTCGAAAGGCCGGTGGGCTCGACATAGCGCGTGTGCGCCATGCCCAAGCTGCGAGCCTTGGCGTTCATCGCCTTGATGAAGGCCCCATAGCCACCCGGATAGGCGTTGGCCAGGCTGTTGGCCGCACGGTTCTCCGAGGACATCAGGGTGATCAGCAGGGTCTCGCGACGGTCGAGCTGGCTGCCGAGCCGTACGCGAGAGTAGACGCCTTTCATCTCCGGGTTGTTGGCGATCGTCATGGTGAGCATCTCATCCATGGGCAGCTTGGCGTCCAGCACCACCATGGCGGTCATCAATTTGGTGACCGAGGCGATGGGCACCACGCGGTCGGCATGGCTGGAATACAACTCCTGGTTGGTATTCAGGTCGATCAGCAGGGCGCTGCCGGAGGCCAGGTGCAGCTTGGCGGGGTCGCGTTGTACCTGGGCCGGGGGTTGTGCAGCAGCGGTCGACGGAAGGGTCGCGGTTCCTGTGAGCAACAGCAGCAGGCTGAGGATGGACAGGGAAGTTTTCACGTTGAGGCTCACTAAAAGTTGGTATGTCGTTGGCTGTGCAAGGGTTTCCCCCAAAAAACCGATGCATTTTGGAGTATGGCTGATCGGCTGTCGATTGCTCGTTGAGCGCGGGGGACGAAATGAAAAAACCTTCATGCTGGAACGGTTCCGCGCACTCCGTCCGTCGGCTGGATGCCTATTGCGGTATGGGGATTACCCGCAAAGGGGTGGAGGATCAACAGAAGATTTCGCGGGTAAACCCGCACACAGGGGCTGCGCAGTGATGGCATTCACGACGGGTAAAAAAAGCCCGCCAAAAAGGCGGGCAATAGAGGCTTGGGGGAGCAACGCACAACAAATTCGGTCAGGCCAACAGGCTGGCGGCCTGTAGGCGCTCGGCAAGGGCCTGGGCGGTGGCGCGGGAGGTCAGCGGGCCGCTGACGGTCTCGCCATTGCGGGTCAGGTACCAGCAGGCCAGTAGCCCCTGTTCACGCAGGGTAGCGGGGACGGCGCTGCCGATGACGGACATGATCTGGATAGTGGCCATGGAGGAACCTCCTGTGTGACATGGGGCTACCTTATCGGGCATCCGATGCGGCTTGAAATCAACTTCCTCAATAGTGCTAATCAGTTATATCAACGTTAAGTCAGGTACAAGGCAGTCCCTCTGTTACGCTACGTAAACGATTCAGCTTAGGAGAGCGGGGCAATGACGATTCCACCGAGCAGAGACACCGTGCTGTGCATTTCCCTGGCCGGTCGTCCCGGTACGTTCGGGGTGCGTTTCCACAATCACCTCTACCGGCAGTTGGGCCTGGACTACTACTACAAGGCCATGACCACCCAGGACTTGCCCGCCGCCGTGGCAGGGATTCGCGCCTTAGGGATTCGTGGCTGCGGTGTGTCGATGCCCTATAAAGAAGCCTGCATGGCCTTGGTCGATGAAATCGATCCCTCGGCGGCGGCCATTGAGTCGGTCAATACCCTGGTCAACGAGGACGGGTACCTGAAGGCCTACAACACCGATTACCTGGCGGTGCGTCAGTTGCTCGAGCGCCATCAAGTAGACCCTGGCACCGCGTTCGCCCTGCGTGGCAGTGGTGGCATGGCCAAGGCGGTGGCCAGCGCCTTGCGTGATGCCGGATTCGCCGAAGGCATCATCGTGGCGCGCAACGAGCAGGCCGGGCGGCAACTAGCGGATGTGTGTGGCTATCGCTGGCTGCCGGAGCTGGGCGACCTGTGCCCGCCGATGCTGGTGAACGTGACGCCTATCGGCATGGCCGGCGGCCCCGAGGCAGATGAGCTGGCGTTCACCTCGGACGCCATCGCCGCCGCGCAGCAGGTGTTCGATGTGGTCGCGATGCCGGCACGCACGCCGTTGATCCGTTATGCCGAGGCGCTGGGCAAGCCGGTGATTACCGGCTTGGAGGTGATCGCCTTGCAAGCGCTGGAGCAGTTCGTGCTGTATACCGGCGTGCGGCCGAGCGATGAGCAGGTGGCGGCGGCGGTGGCGTTTGCGCGGGAGGTTTAGCGTCGGCAGGCGCCCTATGGGAGCGGGTTTACCTGCGAAAGCGGTGGTGCACTCGTCGATGCATTCGCGGGTGAGCTCGCTCCCTCAGGAGCATCAGCGTCGAGTCGTCAGAACACCTGGTGATCGCCGTCGAGCTGCTGATCGACCAGCCAGCGGCCATGGGCCAGCGCGGCGTGCTGGGCATTCTCCAGATCGGACAGGAAGGCCATCTTCATCGGCAGTGCCAGGCGGCGGCTGGTGTGGCCTTCCGGATCGGTGATCAGGCAGCCGGCTGCGAACGGCAGGGGCGACCCAGGGTGGGTCATGACGCTCGCGGTGATGGTGTGGTCGCGGTATTCACAGTGAAGGGTTTGCATCGTCCTTTACCTCGCTGTGGCTTGGAAGCGGTCTATTCCATATACCACAGCGAGGGGCCGGGAGTTCCCGGCCCGACGAGCGTGCCCTGGTGGGCGAGGCTCAGAGCGCGGTCGGCTGGATCACTTCGACCCAGTAGCCGTCCGGATCCTTGATGAAGGCCAGGTGCTTCATGCGGCCGTCCGACAGGCGCTTCTGGAAGGGCACTTCCAGGGCTTCGAAACGCTCGCAGGCGGCACGTACATCTGGCACCGAAATGCAGATGTGACCAAAGCCGCGGGGGTCGGTGTTGCCATCGTGATAGGCGAACTCGGCGTCGTTTTCAGTGCCGTGGTTGTGGGTCAGCTCCAGGATGCCTGGAATCGACTTCATCCACTGGTGACGCTCGGCGTCATCGGCTGGAATCTGGGCGGGGTCCACCAGGGCCAGGAAGTACAGGCTGAAGGCGGCCTCAGGGAAGTCGCGCTTGTCCACCAGGCTGAAGCCCAGCACGCGGGTGTAGAAGTCCAGCGACTTTTCGATGTCCTTGACCCGCAGCATGGTGTGGTTGAACACGAAGTTGATGGTGGCGGCATCCGGTGTGGCGGTGACGCCGGGCAGGGCGTGCAGATCGTGCAGGCTCATGGGTACTCCAGAAGAGAGGCCAGGGCACCAGGCCCTGGCGGAAAAGACAGGTGGGCCATGATACGGCAGTGAGGCGTGAGCGCAAACGAAAGCGCCCTGCACGAGTGCAGGGCGCTGGAATTAGAGGCCCGCATGTGCGGGCGCGTGATGGGGTCGCTAGTCCTTTAGCTGGTTCGATACTGCGCGTGTCGATGTGAAAAAAGTGTGAAGTGGGTGTTGACGTTTCATGGGCGTACCCAACTTTCCACTGTCTTGGCGCCGTACTGCTCTTTCCAGGCCTTCAGCCCGCGGTGGTTGCCGCCTTTGGTCTCGATCAGCTCGCCGGTGTGCGGGTTCTCGTACACCTTCACCACGCGGGGGCGGCGCTGCTGCTTGGGCGCCGTGGCCGGTGCCTTGGTCACTGCCTTCGGGTCGAGGATGGCGACGATGTCGCGCAGGCTCTTGTCATAGCTTTTCATCAGGCCGACTAGTTTCTGCTCGAATTCGATTTCGCGTTTTAGGCCGGCGTCCTTTTTCATCGCCTCCAGTTGCGCCATTTGTTCCTGGAGAGCTTTTTCGGCAGCACGAAACTCTGCAAGTCTGGACACTGTCATCACTCCTGTAAGTGTCGTGGCAGGGCGTGACGAACATACAAAAAGCAATAAACGCCGGCCACGGGGATGGGTACAGCTGTTCGCTGATATCGATTGTAGTCGCCGACCTCTATTGGGTAAACCGTAAACTTTTTATAAGTAATCAGGGAACTTTGTTAGTTTTTCGCGCCTTATTCGCAGCGCTTTGAAGTCTGCTCTTCAGGGGTGCTTAGACCATCGTCCAATGGTGCGAAATAGAGCGCCTGCGCGATCATTCAAGATGAGGGTCGGCGTAGTTGTCGGCTGCTCCGTAGTGCCGGGGTGCAACGCTGCCTCGGATCGTTTTTCGCCTTCTTCCTGGATGTTCCTTTCGCATGTTTCCCCCGTTTTCCCCAGCCCCTGGGCGCCGTTTTACCGGCCTGTTGTTCCTGTGTGTCGGTGCCCATGCCCAGGCCGCCGGTTTTCTTGAAGACAGCAGCGCCAAGGTCGAAGCGCGCACGGTCTACTTCAACCGGGATTTTCGTGATGGGCATAGCAGTTCAAGTCAGGGCGCATCCAAACGCGAAGAGGCGGCGCAGGGTTTCATCCTGAATGTGCAGTCCGGATATACCCAGGGTCCGGTGGGCTTTGGTGTGGATGCCTTGGGCATGGTCGGCTTCAAGCTCGATTCCAGCCCGGCGGACAGCAACAGTGGTTTGCTGCCTTCGTCAGGGCATGACCCGCGCCGCTCGGCCGACCAGTACGCCAAGCTCGGCGTGGCCGGCAAGGTGAAGGTGTCCGAGACCGTGCTGCGCTACGGTTCGATGATGCCGGATGTACCGTTGCTCAAGTACAACGATGGTCGCCTGCTGCCGACCATGTTCCATGGCGCGATGCTGACCTCCGAAGAGGTGCGCGACCTGAAGTTCACCCTGGCCCGCCTGAACCAGTACACCGCCCGGGACTCCACCGACCGCCAGGACATCCGCGTCCACTGCAAGAACAAGCGGTATGCCTGCGACATCGAGGCCGACCACTTCGACCTGGCCGGCGTCGATTACCGCTTCAGTGATCGTCTGAGCGGTCAGTACCAGGTATCGCGCCTGGAAAACATCTACCGCCAGCAGTTCCTGGGTCTGGTGGGCAACCAACCCTTGGCGGTGGGCAGCCTGTCGGCCGATCTGCGCCTGATCAAGAGCGACGATATCGGCAACGCCCGCGCGGGCGATATCGATCACCGCGCCTTCAGCGGCATGCTCGGTTACAGCCTGGGCGGGCACAAGGTGAGCGCTGGCTGGCAACGCATGTATGGCGAGAACGCCATGCCGTACCTCGACGGCAGCAACCCGTACCTGGTCAACTACGCCCAGGTCAATGACTTCGCCGCCGCCCAGGAGCGCTCCTGGCAACTGCGTTACGACTATGACTTCAAGGCACTCGGCGTACCGGGCCTGACGTTCTTCACCCGCTACATCAATGGCGACCATATCAACGTCCCTGGCAGCAGCGCCGAAGGCAAGGAATGGGAACGCGACACCGAGCTCAAGTACCAAGTGCAAAGCGGCACCTTCAAGGACGTGAGCGTGCGCCTGCGTAACTCCACCTATCGCAGCAACTACGAGAAGTGGGCGCGGGACATGGACGAGACGCGGGTGATCGTGAGCTACAACTTCTCCATCCTCTAGTGTTTTGCCAAATGCCGCCGGCCGCTCGACAATGGCGGCTGGTTGACATGAGGGCAGGGTGATGAAACGCGTGCTGCTGATCGGCATCGGTCCGGGCGACCCACGTCAGATCACCTACGAAGCTGTGGAGGCGCTGCGGCGCGCCACGGTGTTCTTCGTTCTGGACAAAGGCCAGGACAAGGACGAACTGGTGCAACTGCGCAAAGACATCCTGGCGCGCTACGTGCCGCAGGGCGGTTATCGGCTGGTGCAGGTGACCGATCCGCAGCGCGAAGGCCAGGCGCCGGACTACCTCGGCGCTGTGCAGGGCTGGCATCGCCAGCGCGCGGCCTTGTACGGTCAGTTGCTGGAGGACGAGCTGGGCGCTGACGATATTGGCGCGTTCCTGCTCTGGGGCGAGCCTGGGTTGTACGACAGTACCTTGCGCATCCTCGACCTTGTTCGCCAACAGGGCCTGGCCTTGGCCCTGGAGGTCATCCCTGGCATCAGCAGCGTGCAGGCCTTGGCCGCGCGGCATCAGATCCCCCTCAATCGTATCGGCGAGCCTCTTATTGTGCTGCCGGGCCGGCGCCTGGCCGAGCAGGCGCGGATCGACAACGTGGTGGTGATGCTCGATGGGCAGTGTGCCTTCGCCGGGTTGGACGATCCGCAACTGATGATCTATTGGGGCGCCTACCTTGGGACCGAGGACGAGATCCTGGTCGCCGGGCCGCTGCAGGGGGTTAAGGCGCAGATCGTCGAGCTGCGGGACCAGTTGCGGCGACGCAAGGGATGGATCATGGACACCTACCTGCTGCGGCGCGAGTGCTGACGCGGGGCAATCGGGAACCTGGGGCCGCTTTGCGGCCCCGGCTTCAACGCCGACGCAACATGGCCCCGGTGAAGTTGTACAGGCGCTGTTCGTCCAGGTGCGCCAGGCTGTGCTCGATCCGCTCGGTCAAGGCCGCTGCATGGCGGTTGCGGTCATAGCGGGTCTTGAGCAGAGGCGCGCAGGCTGCCTGGGCCTGCTGCCAGGCCGCTTCATCGCTGTAGAGCCGCACGCAGGCCTGCGCCAGCGCTTCGGCGGTTCCGGCGATAGCGCCCGGCCAGGGCAGGGCGCCATGCATGGCTTCGGCGCCGATGGGCGTGGTGACACTGGGGGTGCCGCAGAGCATGGCGTCGGCCAGCTTGCCCTTGATGCCAGCACCAAAGCGCAGCGGCGCCAGGCACAGGCGTGCGTTGCCCATCACCTGCAGCGCATCCTCGGCCCAGCCGAGCAGGTGGAAGCCCTCTTCGGGGTTGTGCAAGGCCAGGGCCTTGGGTGTGGCGTAGGCGCCATGGATGTGCAACTGGGCCTCGGGCAGACGACGGCGAATCATCGGCCAGAGGTTGTGCTTCATCCACAGCACCGCATCCCAGTTGGGCGCATGGCGGAAGTTGCCAATGGTCACGATGTGCTCGCGCTCGGCGAAGGGGCGCAATGTCTGGGCAGTCGGGTCGAGCATCAGCGGGCACCAGTGCAGCAGGTAGTCCGGCACACCGAAGCCATTGACCAACAGGTCTGTTTCCACGTCCGAGATGATCAGCGACAGGTCGCAGCGATAGATGGCCGCCAGCTCGCGCTGGGCCAGGTCGGTGGGGGCCATCTGGCGGAACAGCTCGGGGCCGCTGGTGTTGAACAGGGCGCGGAAGTCGTTGGGGTCCAGGCCTTCGATCAGGCGTCGGCGCAGCAGTTGATGGCGGGCCTCGCGCAGGCTCTGCAGGTCGGAGGTTTCCAGCACGCGCAGGGCGTTGGGGCAGTGTTTCCGGACGCTCGGGCCAAACTGCTCCTCCATGGCGAAACGGTCGAACAGCACGATGTCCGGCACCAGTTCGGCGATGAAGTGCTCGAAGTGCTCGTCGATGAGCTGTTCAGCGATGCCCTGGCTCGCGAGATCGGCCTTGTGCTCGGCGGCGTTTGCGGCGCTGGCGAAGGTGATGCGCCAGCCGCGAGCAAGAAAGCTTTCGAGGATCTGCATCATGTGGCCGCCGACGGCGGAGGAGCGAGGTTCGGGCCAGGCTTGGCCGATGACCAGGGCGTGGAGCATGGAGGAGGGGCCTTGGGCTGGAAAACGCGTATTTAACCATGGTCTGGTGCACGGGGCCGCTTCTACAGATCCATGTAGGAGCGGCCTCGTGTCGCGATGGGGCTGCGCAGCAGCCCGTGCAGTCAGAAGGTGTAATCCACCGTCGCAAAGTACGACCGCGGCGCCCCCAACAGCCACTGCTCGCTGGTATAGACGTAGGATGCTGCATACTCGCGGTCGAACAGGTTGTTCACCTGCAAGCCCAGACGCACATCCGGCAGCACCTGCCAGCCGAGATTGGCATCCACCACCGTGTAGCCAGGCACGCTGTTCTCATTGGCCGCACTGTCGTAGCGCTGGTCCACATAACGCACACCGAGGCCGGCATCGACCTGTTGGCCAAACCCTTTGCTCACCCATAGATTGGCCGTGCGACGGGGCACATTGCCTGGCCTGTTACCCGCTCGATCCACCACGCCCTCTGCTGTGTCTTCGAGGTAATCGTCGAACTTGGCGCGCACCACCGCAGCGTTGGCCGAGACCTGCCACTGGTTGGCCAAGGCCAGCTCCACGGTCGCCTCCAGTCCATCGGAGGTTTGTTGGCCCGCTTGCTGTACGCCATGGTTCACCGGGTCGGCGACCAACAGCTTCTTTTTGACGATGTGGTAGGCCGCAAGCGTCCACTCGCCACGGCCCTCCCAGAACCGTTGCTTGAGACCCAGCTCGGTCTGCTTGGCCTCGGTCAGGTCATAGCGCTGCGCCGGGCGCAGGGTCAACAGATCCCCCACGCCATCCTCGCTGGTCGAGTACTGCCCATACAGCGACAGCTCGTCGGTGACGGCGAACACCAGCCCGGCGCGCCAGTTGCCGCCTGGCAGGCTGCGCTCGCTGCGGGTGTCGTTGACCAGGTCGTTGCGCTCGATGTGGTTCTGGTCGCGGCGGATGCCGGTCACCAGCGACAGGCGATCGGTCAGCTCGGTGCGGTTCTCGGCGAACAGGGCGAAGGTATGCGTGGTGGACAACGTTTGAGGGCGTGTCGGCGACAGGCTATGGAACCTGCCAGGCGCCGGGTGCCAAGGGTCGAGCGGGTCCGTAGCGCCATCGTCGTAGGGAGCGTTGCTGTCGACGTTGAAACGGATCTTGTTGTATTCGGCCCCGATGAGCGTCTTGCTGGTCAGGCCAAACAGGTCATGGTCGAAGGTGAAGCTCTGGCGATCGCCGATCTGTTCCTGGTTGTGCTTGATCTCCAGGAAGCTGCCGCGCTCCAGCCGATCTACATCGCCATTCCAGGCGTAGGTCTCGGCATTGCGCCAATGTCGCCGGCTCTTGATGTAGTACAGCTGGTTGCTGGCCGACACGCTGTCGCTGATGTTCCAGTCGGTATTCAGGCGGGTCCATTCGTCATGGTAGCGCTGCACGTCGTTCTGAACGTTGTAGTTCTTCTTGCGCAGGCTGCTGCGGTAGCGCCCGCCGATCAGCGGCGTGCCGTAGTAGTTGGCCGGTTCTGCGTCGCCGCGTTCGTGGGCCAGGGTGAAACTCAGGTCGGCTGTTGCGTCGAAACGCAGTGCCGCGCTCAGGGCCAGGCTGCGCGAGTCGGTGCGGTCGACCCAGCCGTTACCGGCCTGCTGGTTGACCGTCATCCGATAGCTCAGGCGCTCGCTCAGGCTGCCGCCGCTGTCCAGACCGAGCTGCTGGCGGTCCCAGGAGCCGTAGCCCAGGCGCAGCTGGTTATGCACCTCGCCTGCAAAAGGCTTTTTCGGGATCACGTTCACCACTGCACCGGTGGCGCCTTCGCCATACAGGACCGAGGCGGGGCCGCGGATCACGTCGATGCGCTCGACCATCCATGGGTCGACCGGAAAGGTCAGCGTGCCGGCACCGCTGTACAGGCGCGAGCCATCGAACAGGGTCATCACCGAGCTGTGGCCCTCGAAGCCCCGGGCCGACAGCCCGGTGCCGCCATCGCCTGGGCTACCGGTGAAGGTGATGCCCGGTGAGCGGGTCACGGCGTCCTGGACGGTGAGGTTGTTGCGCTGCTGAATCTGTTCGGCGCTCAGGGTGCTGGTGCTGGCCGGGGTCTGCAGGGCGCTCAGGTTCAGGCGCGATCCAGCATCGGTTGGGGTAGCCAGGTCGACACTCGGTGCCTCATGGGTGTCGGTGATGGTCGTCGAGGGCAGGGCCAGCACCGGGTTGTGCTGTTCATCGGCCACGACCGGAAGGGAAACGGCCAGGCAGGCCGCCAAGGTGTGAAGCGTGTAGGTACGGGACATGTCGTTCCACTGCTGCAGGAATGAATGGATCCCGGTGGAAACAACGCATAGACAAGCGAACGCGCACGCAAGGGGCGTGCGCGAAGACCGGCCTGCGCCCGCCCACCGCGGGTTTGCCAACGTGAAGTTCCAGGCCGGTCTCCGGGCTTGCGAGGGTCATGAAGCCTTCACCTTCCCATGCATGCGCACAGTGGTCTGTCGAAGGGTTCGCTCGCTTACCGTTGCGGGGGCAGCGCCGGACTTGTCGTGTGAACGACGCACCGGCTTCCCGTTTCACCCTGCGCGCGGCGGCGCAGGACACCTGAAACTGGCGCGCATCTGACCATTGATCGGATGGGGAGTCAATGCGCGGGGAAAAGACGAGGGCTCAGCGCCCGCGTCGGCGCGAGACCCGCGCCTCGATGTTCTTGCGTCCGATCAGCAGCGCGGGCTTTTCCACCACGGGTTCGTCCGCCAACCATTTGTACATCACCAGGCAATCCACCAATCCCAGCTGGGCATGGCGGTACGCCTTGGGCAGGCGGCCGACCGTCTCGAAGCCCAGCTTATGCCACAGCGCCACGGCCACCTCATTGGTGGCTACCACCGAATTGAACTGCAACGCCAGAAAACCCTCCTGGCGGGCCAGCTTCTGCGAGTGTTCGCACATCAAGCGAGCAACGCCGCGGCCACGGGCGGCCTCGCTGACCATGTAGCCGCAGTTGCCCACATGGCTGCCGGGGCCGGCGGCGTTGGCCTTGAGGTAGTAGGTGCCGAGCAGCTCGCCATCCTGCTCGGCCACCAGGGTGCGCAGAGGCAGTTCCAGCCACAGTTGGCGGGCCTGTTCGAAGGTCAGCGCGGGGTCGAAGGCGTAGGTCTGGCGGGCCTGGATGATGGCCTGGAAGGTGGGCCAGAAGCGCTCGAAGTCTTCCGGGGTCATGGGGCGGATCTGAATCATGGCGGCTCCTGCTGGCTGAGCCGCCAAGTCTGGGTGGCCTGGCGCCGCCGCGCAAGGGCGACGACGCCGCTCAGCGTCAATTGCCGGCCTTGCCCACCGCATCCATGGCGCGGGCCGAATAGACCAGCGCGGCGCCGGCGTTCATCGCCACCGCCACGCCCAGCGCTTCGGCGATCTCCTCGCGGGTGGCGCCATGCTTGACCGCCTGCTGAGAGTGCACGGCGATGCAGCCGTCGCAGCGGGTGGTCACCGCCACGGCCAGGGAGATCAGTTCGCGGGTCTTGGCATCGAGGTGGTTGGTCTTGGCGCCGGCGCCGCTGGCGGTCATGTAGCCGGCCACGGTATCCGGAGACAACTGCTTGAGATCGCCGATGCCGGCCATCAACTGCTTACGGTAGGCGTCCCAGTCCATCATGCTCATCGTCTTCACCTTGTGAGGTTGGCAACAGGAGCTTTCAGGCTAGTCGAAGTTTTCCCGTGGGCACGGCCTTGTGTCGCGATGGGCCGCGCAGCGGCCCAAAATTCAGGCTTTCAGATGTAGATGAAGAACAGCACCAAAGCTGCGACCACCGCCCACTTCTCCAGGTAGTAGCGGGTACGGTTGCGCTTTTTCAGCGCTTTGCCGCGCTCACGGATCTTGTAGATGCGGGTGAACAGGCGGTTGATGCCGCCGGTCTTGTCATTGGCGTCGTTGGGGGCGGCGGCCGCGGCCATGACGTTGCGGCTGAACCAGCGGTTGAAGGCGGTCGCCCAGCGGTACTTGAGCGGGCGTTCGACGTCGCAGAACAGGATGATGCGATTGTGCTCGGTGGTGTTGGCGGCGTAGTGGATGTAGGTCTCGTCGAACACCACCGCTTCGCCGTCGCGCCAGGCGTACTTCTCGCCATCGACGTCGATGTAGCAGCCATCATCGTTCGGCGTGTCGAGGCCCAGATGGTAACGATAGGAGCCAGCATAGGGGTCGCGGTGACGCACGAGCTTGGCGCCTGGCGGCAGGGTGGCGAACATCGCGGCCTTGACCGTGCCGATGCTTTGCAGCAGCTCGGTGGTACGCGGGCACAGCTTCATCGCCGATGGATGGCTCTCGCCGTACCACTTCAGGTAGAAGCGTTTCCAGCCGGTCTTGAAGAAGGAGTTGAAGCCGACATCGTCATAGTTGTCGGACTTCTTGATTTCACCGACATGCAGCAGTTGCTGGGCTTCTTCGCGGATTTCCTGCCAGTGGTCCTTGAGCGGCTGCAGCTCGGGGAAGGCCTCCACCGGCAGGTAGGGCTTGGCCGGATGCTTGGAGAACAGGTACAGGAAGGCGTTGACCGGGGCCAGGAAACTGGAGTGATCGCCCAGTTGGCGGGTCAATTTGTGGCGAACCCGACCGCGCAGGTGGACATAGGCGATCGAGAGGACGAAAAGAAGTACTAATGCAATTTTCATGGACGGCTGCTTGTCAAGATGGCCATGCTTCATGGCTTGAGCTCGCCAGCATAAACAATCATGCGTTGGCTTTATAGGATTAATCTCACATTGCCAGGCAGACATTCGTACGATAACCCCCGTTCGTGTTGTGTGCCCCGGCCTAGACGATTTCAAGGAGGGAATGACGGATGGCATTCGATGAACGCGACAAGGTCCAGCCCTTCAAGCGCCTGTTCTTCGCGCTGTCGGTCAGCGATGCCCAGCGCCGCGCCATTGCCCAGTGGCGACGTGCATTGGCGCTGCGCAGTGGCAAGCCGGTGCCGGCGCAGAACTTCCACCTGACGTTGCTGTTTCTGGGCGATGTCGATGTTGCCCAGGTGCCCGCCCTGTGCGCCGCCGTCGATCAGCTCAAGCGCCCAAATGCGCCGATTCGTCTGGTGCTGGATCGCCTGCAGGTGTGGCCGCGCGCCAGCGTCTTGGTCCTGGAGCCGCAGCAGACGCCACCGGCCATGCGCCAGTTGGTCTATGCCCTGCAGCAGGCGGCACTGCCGCTGGGGATCGCTGAGCAGGTCCGTGAGTTCCGGCCGCACCTGACGTTGTCCCGCGACTTTCGCAGCCAGGTGCCGGAAGCTGGCACAGCGCCGGAGTTTTTCCTTGCTGCGCGGTCGTTCACCCTCTACGAGTCGCGCAAGGGCGCCTATTGGCCATTGGCCGAGTGGCCCTTGGAGGACTAAAGCCAGCCTGTGCGTCGTGGTTGTGAGACAGGGGACTGGCGCGTACCATGCCGTGCATTCCTTTCAATAACAAACCACACGGCACTGGCCAGCATTGGCACGTGGCGTGTGGACTTTCGTCTTGTCTGCGGAGATCAACAACCCATCCATGAACGGACCTACCCCAAACGTTTTGCCTACCACCGCGCAAAGCGGCAGCTGGCTCAGTGTCATCGCCTTGGCGCTGGCCGCCTTCATCTTCAATACCACCGAATTCGTGCCGGTGGCGCTGCTCAGCGACATTGGCCACAGCTTCGACATGAGCACCGCCCAGGTCGGCCTGATGCTCACTATCTATGCCTGGGTGGTGGCGCTGGCGTCGCTGCCGATGATGCTGATCACCCGCAACATCGAGCGCCGGCGCCTGCTGTTGTTCGTCTTTTTGGTGTTCATCGTCAGCCATCTGCTCTCGTGGCTGTCCCAGAGCTTTGCCATGCTGCTGGTCAGCCGTATCGGCATTGCCCTGTCCCATGCGGTGTTCTGGGCCATCACCGCGTCGCTGGCAGTGCGCGTGGCGCCCCCAGGCCAGCAGGCCAAGGCCCTGGGCTTGCTGGCCACCGGCACCACCTTGGCCATGGTCATGGGTATTCCGCTGGGGCGCGTGGTGGGTGAGGCCCTGGGCTGGCGGGTGACCTTCCTCAGCATTGCCGGTGTGGCATTGGCCACCCTGCTGTGTTTGGTGAAGTCGCTGCCACTGCTGCCGAGTCAGAACTCCGGCTCCCTGCGCAGCCTGCCGATCCTGTTCAAGCGCCCGGCGCTGGTGATCACCTACCTGTTGGTGACGCTGGTGATCACCGCGCAGTTCACCGCCTACAGCTACATCGAGCCGTTTGCCCTGCATGTGGCGCAGATCGGCGGCGAGCGCACGACCTTGCTGCTGCTGTTGTTCGGAGGCGCAGGGGTGTTCGGTTCGTTGCTGTTCAGCCGCTACAGCGACCGCTTCCCCCATGGGTTCCTGGTGGCGGCCATCGCCTCCCTGGCGGCGTGCCTGCTGCTGATGTTGCCGCTGTCGGGCAATTTCTATGTGTTCGCGGCGTTGAGCATGGTCTGGGGCGTGGCGATCCTGAGCTTCAGCCTGTCGTTGCAATCGAAGACCCTGAAGCTGGCCTCGGATGCCACCGATGTGGCCATGGCACTGTTTTCGGGGATCTACAACATCGGCATCGGCGGCGGTGCCTTGCTGGGCAGTATCGTCAGCAGCCAGCTGGATGTGGCTTATATCGGCCTGGTCGGTGGCAGCGTCGCAGTGGTGGGCCTGGTGTTGGCGGCGGCGAGCACTGGGCGGTTTCGCGCAGCATTGGGCAAGTAGCCCCCTGAGATCAGCGGTGGCTGCTTCGCGGGTAAACCCGCCCACCGGGATTGCTCCGCTCTCAAGACTTGCGTAATGCCAGTGGGAGCGGGTTTAGCCGCGAAGAGAACGGCGTCGAGCAGGCTGGTTGAGTCAATGATCGGCAGGTTGCAATGCGGCGAAGCGCTCGCGCAGCCACAGGTGCAACTGCGACACCGCAGGCGAGAGCTGCTTGCGGTGGGGGCATACCAGGGTCACGGGCGTAAGCTCGCCCGGGTGCTCTGGCAACAGGATCTCCAGCTCGCCCGCCGCCACGTTGGCGCTCACATCCAGCCATGACTTGTAGACGATCCCTTCACCCTCCAGGGCCCAGCGCCGCACCACGTCGGCATCATCGCTGAACAGCGGGCCACGCACCTGCACGGTGCGGTTGCCCAGACGCCATTTGTCATAGACCCGCCCCAGTTGCAGGTAGAGCAGGCAGGCATGCTGCTGGAGCTCCTCGGGTGTACGCGGGCGGCCATGGCGTGCCAGATAACTGGGAGACGCCACCAGCACTCGACGGTTCCAGGGCGCCAGGGGCAGGGCGATGTAGTTGGCCTCGGCGTTCAGGCCGTAGCGGATGGCTACATCCACCGGATCGCGGGAAAAGTCGGCGACCTGGTCGGAGAGAAAGAACCGCAGGCTCAGCTCCGGGTGTTCGCGGCGAAACGCGCTGAGCCAGGGCAGCAGGATGTTGCGCCCAAGGTCCGACGGCGCCGACACCTGCAGCACACCGCGCAGACTGCTGTGGGCCCCGTGCAGGTTGTCGCGCCCTTGGCGCAAGGTGTCGAGCACGCTTTGGGCAGTGGGCAGGTACAGCTCGCCTTCGGCGGTCAGGCGCAGGCTGCGGGTGGTGCGGGCGAACAAACGCACATCCAGCTCGCGCTCCAGGCGCTTGATCGCCGCCGCCACTTGCCCCGGAAGCAGACCCGCCTCATGGGCGGCGGCAGTGAAGCTGCCCAGCGCGCTGCTGCGCAGGAACAATTCGAGATCGGCAAGACGCAGCATTTTCACTCCAAGGATGAAAGTGTTGCTGCATTGTGCGGGTTTTTCTTTTTGACGGGAAAGATAAGATGCGCGACAAATCCGTTCTCTTGAGGAGTTGTCTTGATGGATACCGTTGCCCTGGCCAAGCGCCGCTACACCACCAAAGCCTACGATGCCGCCCGCCGCATCCCCCAGGCCACCGTCGACGCGCTGCTCGAACAACTGCGCCACAGCCCGTCGTCGGTCAATTCGCAGCCCTGGCACTTCATCGTCGCCGACAGCGCCGAAGGCAAGGCGCGCATCGCCAAGGCGACCGAGGCGTTCGCCTACAACACGCCGAAGATCCTGGATGCCTCCCATGTGATCGTCTTCGCTGCCCGCACCGACATGCCGGAGTCGCACCTGGAGGCGGTGTTGGCGCAGGAGGCCGCCGATGGCCGATTCCACACCGAGCAGGCCAAGGCGGGCCAGGACGTGACCCGTCGCGGCTACGTCAACCTGCACCGCTTCGACCAGAAGGACCTGCAGCACTGGATGGAGAAGCAGACCTACCTGGCCCTGGGCACCGCCTTGCTCGGCGCTGCCGCCCATGGCCTGGACGCTACCCCCATCGAAGGTTTCGACAGCAAGGCGCTGGATGCAGAACTCGGCCTGCGTGAACAGGGCTTCACCAGCGTGGTGCTGCTGAGCCTGGGCTACCGCAGCGAACAGGACTTCAATGCCGGCCTCAACAAGTCGCGCCTGCCGGCTTCGACGGTGTTCACTTTCCTCTGAACCGTACGGGCTAGTCGTCAGGCGCCTGTGACAGGGGCCTGGCCACATGCTCCAGCGAGCGGCGTTCGGCGGCGGTGCCCCAGCGGGCCTGCACCAGCGCGGCGATGATCATCAGGCCGGCGCCGATCAGGTAGCCATACAGCACGTTGATACGCTCACCCGTCTCGATCAGTACGCCGAACAACGCCGGCCCGATCAAGCCGCCCAGGCCGGTGCCGAAGGCATAGAACACGGCGATCGCCAAGGCGCGGATCTCCAGGGGAAAGGTCTCGGCCACGGTGAGGTAGGCGGAGCTGGCGGCGGCGGAGGCGAAAAAGAAAATCACCATCCAGGCCGCCGTTTGCTCTGTGACATCGAGCAGGCCTTGCTCGAATCCATACCCGCTGATGGCCAGCAGTACACCGGATATCAGGTAGGTGGCGCTGATCATGACGCGGCGACCCAGCACATCGAACAATCGCCCCAGCAGCAATGGCCCACAGAAGTTGCCCAAGGCGAACGGCAGCACGTACCAGCCGACACGCTCGGACGGCACGCCGTAGAAATCGGTGAGCACCAGCGCATAGGTGAAGAAAATGGCGTTGTAGAAGAACGCCTGGGCGCTGAGCAAGGTCAGGCCGACCAGGGCGCGGCGCCGGTGCGCGACGAACAGGCAGCGCATGACCTCGCCCAGGGGTGTGTGATCGCGGGCGCGTAGGCGCAACGGTGGGGTATCGAGGGCAGGTAGCGTGATGCCGCGCGCACGCAATTGGCGTTCGATATCGGTGACGATGCGTTCGGCGCGCTCGGGTTGACCATGGACCATCAACCAGCGCGGGCTCTCCGGAATCCACAGGCGCATCAGCAGGATCGCCAAACCCAGCAGCGCACCGATGCCGAAGCACAGGCGCCAACCCAGATCGCCGCCGACCCGTGCCGGGTCGAGCAGGATCACCGCGCCGATCGCCCCAAGGGCTGCCCCCAGCCAGAAGGTACCGTTGATCACCAGATCCACCCAGCCGCGATAGCGGGCGGGGGTGAACTCCTGGATGGTCGAGTTGATGGCGGTGTACTCGCCGCCGATGCCCGCCCCGGTGAGAAACCGAAACAGCAGAAAGCTTGCCAAATTCCACGAAAACGCAGTGGCAGCCGTGGCGCCGATGTACAGCGCCAGGGTGACGAAAAATAGCCTGCGCCGACCCAGGCGGTCAGTCATCCAGCCGAAGAACAAGGCGCCAAGGACGGCCCCGGCGATGTAGGCGGCGCCTGCCAGGCCGATCTGGGTGTTGCTCATGGCCAGCGCCGGGCTGTCCTTGAGGGCACCGGACACCGAACCCGCCAGGGTGACTTCCAGCCCGTCCAGCAACCAAGTGATGCCCAGGGCCATCACTAGCAGGGTGTGGAAGCGGGTCCAGGGCAGTCGGTCGAGGCGGGCGGGAATGTCGGTGTGGTAGAGGCGCCCGGCCGCGGTGGGGAGCGAGGGTTGGTTCACCAGGTGGGCTCCGGTCTGCTGGCGGTATGTGCCTGGCAGTGGAGCCCTTTTCAGCGGGCGGAGTTCATTTCAGCAACGTCGATAACTCCACGGCCTTTGTGGGAGATTCTATGGTGTCGGACAAGCTCGAATCGCCTTGGGTTGGTATTCCTTGACACTTTTCAGCCGTGCAAACGCCAGCCCTGGCGTAGTTCCCACAGGCACAGCGATGTTGTTGAGAACACCGGAGAACCTGTGTGCGGGTTCACCCGCGAATAGGCCAGGGACAGTCACCACAAGGCGACAGAAGCGGCGCTCACCACTCGCCCGAACACGTCGATGGCCTTGTCCACCTCGGCCTCGCTGGTGAAGCGTCCCAGGCTGATCCGCACGCTGTTGCGCGCCTGGGCGTCCTCGAGCCCCAGGGCCAGCAGCACGTGGGACGCGGCGTTGCTCGCCGAGTTGCACGCCGAGGTGGAGGACAGGGCCAGCTCGCTGGCCAGTGCCGCACTGTTGAAGCCCTTGGCGTCGATGCACAGGTTCAGGGTGTGAGGGATGCGTTGTTGGGCGCAGCCATTGAGGCTCACGCCGGGCAGGGCCAGCAGCCCTTGGCGCAGGCGCTGGCTGAGCTGGGCGATGCGCTGGTGTTCGCTGTCGCCGGGTCCGCCGGCCAGTGCGAAGGCACTGCCCATGCCGACGATCTGGTGGGTCGCCAGGGTACCGGAGCGCAGGCCACGCTCATGGCCACCGCCGTGCATCTGGGCACGCAGCATCGGGCGAGCGCGCGGGCCGACATAGAGTGCGCCGATGCCCTTGGGGCCATACACCTTGTGGGCCGAGAACGACATCAGGTCGACCGCCTGACGGGCCAGGTCCAGGGCGACCTTGCCCACGGCCTGTGCGGCGTCCACGTGCAGCAGGGCGCCATGGGCGCGCACGTATTCGCCGATGGTGGCGAAATCGGTGAGCGTGCCCAGTTCGTTGTTGACCGCCATCAGCGACACCAAGCGGGTGTCTTCACGCAGCGCGGCCTGTACCGCCTGCGGTTGAATCAGCCCGTGCGCGTCCGGTGCCAGGCGCGTGACCGCCCAGCCCTGGCGTTCGAGCTCGGCTGCGGTGTCCAGCACCGCCTTGTGTTCCAGTTGGCTGGTGATCAGGTGACCCGGCTTGCCGGCACCCTGGGCGATGCCCTTGAGCGCCAGGTTGTTCGATTCGGTGGCGCCGGAGGTCCAGACCAGATCGGCCGGGTCGGCGCCCACGCGCTCGGCGACCTGGCGACGGGCCTGCTCCACGAGCTCGCGGGCGGCCTGGCCATACGCATGACCGCTGGAGGCCGGGTTGCCGAAATGCGCCTCTTGGCCGAGGCAGGTGATCATGGTCTCGATGACGCGTGGGTCGACAGGGGTGGTGGCGGCGTAGTCGAAGTAGAGCGGGGCGCTGGGCATGATGGGAATCCGTGCAGGTCGCCATGACGTGGCGATCGATGGATCCATCGTACCCAGCGCTCCGGAGATGCTTTTTGCCTTGTTGGCCCAGTGCGGCGCGCCTTGAAGAAAAGTTTTTCTATCACGCCTTTGCGTGTAGGAAATTATTCTCTAGATGGTAGGTTTATCTTCGCAGGGATAGGGAGTCAGGCCGTGAGGTGCTGCTTTTCTTCTTCCTCCGCGACCCGTTCGCACAGATCGATGATCTGCTCGCGCATCCACCGGTTGGCCGGGTCCTGGTCGGTGCTTTCGTGCCAATACAAGTGGGTTTCCAGCGGCGGTACTTCGACCGGCAGCGGCAAGTGGCGCAATTGGTGGCGACGGGCGAAGCGCTCGGGGACTGTCATCACCATGTCGGTCTGCTGCAGCACTTGGGACGCCATCAGGTAATGCTGCGAGCGCAGGGCGATCTTGCGCTGCACGCCCATCTTGCCCAGGGCCAGGTCGACATAGCCCAGGCCATTGCGGCGGCTGGAAATATGGATGTGGGTCAAGGCCAGGTAACTGTCGAGGGAGAGCTTGCCCTCGGCCAGCGGGTGCCCCGGGCGCAGCGCGCAGACGAAGCGGTCTTGCATGAGCTTGACGTGGCGCACCTGCGGATCGGTGTTCAGCGGCGCATCCACGGCAAAATCCAGGTGGCCGGCGGCCAGCTCCTTGGTGGTTTCGCGCCGCTTGCACAGGAAGCTTTCGATCATCAGCGCCGGGGCCAGGCGCCGCAGGCGCTGGAACAACGGCGGCAGGATCACCGCCTCGGTGAGGTCGGTCATGCTGATGCGGAAGGTCTTGTTGGCCTGTTGCGGGTTGAAGGTACGGCTTTCCTGCACCGAGGTGCGCAGCAGGGCCAGTGCGTTGCGCACCGGGCCGATGATGTTCTGCGCCATGGGGGTGGGCACCATGCCCTGGGCGGTGCGCACGAACAGCGGGTCGTTGAAGGTTTCGCGCAGGCGCGACAGGGCGTTGGACACCGCAGGCTGGGTGATGCCGACGATCTGTCCGGCACGGGTCAGGTTGGCTTCGGTGTAGATCGCATCGAAGACGATGAACAGGTTGAGGTCGACCTTGCTGAGGTTCATGGCATGGCTCTTTATAGGAATTATCGGCCGATCATATATTGCTTATGAATGTTAATACACGCGGAAAATAGACTAGGTGGATAGCGCCTGGGTGCTCTAGGCTCTGGCCCATGTTCTTCAGCCTGTGAAGGGAGCTTCAGATGGATTTCGCCTATTCGCCCAAGGTCCAGGCATTGCGCGAGCGCGTCACTGCATTCATGGACGCCTACGTCTACCCTGCGGAGCCGGTGTTCGAACGCCAGGTCGCCGAGGGCGATCGCTGGCAGCCCACTGCGATCATGGAACAGCTCAAGGCCCAGGCCCGCGCCGAGGGGCTGTGGAACCTCTTTTTGCCTGAGTCAGAGTACGGCGCGGGTCTGTCCAACCTCGAATACGCCCCCTTGGCCGAGATCATGGGCCGTTCGCTGCTGGGCCCGGAGCCCTTCAATTGCTCGGCGCCGGACACCGGCAACATGGAAGTGCTGGTGCGTTATGGCAGCGAGGCGCAAAAGCGCCAGTGGCTGGAGCCTTTGCTGCGCGGGGAGATCCGCTCGGCGTTCGCCATGACCGAGCCGGACGTCGCATCCTCCGACGCCACCAACATGGCCGCCACGGCCGTGCGCGAGGGTGACCAATGGCTGATCAACGGGCGCAAGTGGTGGACTTCCGGTGCTTGCGACCCGCGCTGCAAGGTGATGATCTTCATGGGCTTGTCCGACCCCGAAGGCCCGCGTCACCAGCAACACTCGATGATCCTGGTGCCCACCGACACGCCGGGCGTGAAGATCGTCCGCCCGTTGCCGGTATTCGGCTACGACGATGCCCCCCATGGCCATGCCGAGGTGCTGTTCGAGAACGTGCGGGTGCCGTATGAAAACGTGATCCTGGGGGAGGGGCGCGGCTTCGAGATCGCCCAAGGCCGCCTGGGCCCAGGCCGCATCCACCACTGCATGCGCTCGATCGGCATGGCCGAACGGGCCCTTGAGCTGATGTGCAAGCGTGCGGTCGAGCGCACCGCATTCGGCCGACCGCTGGCCCGGTTGGGTGGAAACGTCGACAAGATCGCCGATTCGCGCATGGAGATCGACATGGCACGGCTGCTGACCCTCAAGGCCGCCTACATGATGGACACTGTCGGCAACAAGGTCGCGCGCAGCGAAATCGCCCAGATCAAGGTGGTGGCGCCGAACGTGGCGTTGAAGGTGATCGACCGGGCGATCCAGATTCACGGCGGGGCTGGGGTCAGCGGTGACTTCCCGCTGGCCTACATGTATGCGATGCAGCGCACCCTGCGCCTGGCCGACGGGCCGGATGAAGTGCACCGGGCGGCGGTGGGCAAGTACGAGATCGGCAAGCATGTGCCCAAGGAACTGCTGCGTAGCGGGCACTGAAGGGGGGCTGCTGTGCAGCCCATCGCAGGCCCCGAGGTGGCTGACCGGGGCTCATGGACGAGGTCAGGACTGGTCAGGCTGCTCGTGCGGCGGGTCGTCGTGCCGGGCCCGGGTCTTGAACAGTGACAACAGCACCCCGCCGAGCAGCAAGCCGAAGGTCACCCCCAGCGATAGCAGGGCCGGCACCTTGCCCACCAGGCCGTGGTAGAAGATCTTGCAGCCGATGAACACCAGCACCAGCGCCAGGGCGTACTTGAGGTAGACGAAGCGGTGCATCAGCGCTGCCAGGGCGAAGTACAGCGAGCGCAGGCCGAGGATGGCGAAGATGTTGGAGGTATAGACGATGAACGGGTCCTGGGTGATGGCGAAGATCGCGGGCACGCTGTCGACGGCGAACACCAGGTCGGCCAGCTCGATCAACACCAGGGCCAGGAACAGCGGCGTGGCATGGCGCAGGGCGGTGCGCTGCCCGGGCGGCGTGAGGCGCACGAAGAAGTGCGCGCCGTGGAGCTGGTCGGTGACCCGCATGTGCCGGCGTACGAAGCGCAGCACGGGGTTGTTGGCAAGGTCCGGGTGGCTCTCCTGCCGCGACAGGGCCATCTTCACTCCGGTGAACAGCAGGAAGGCGCCGAACAGGTAGAGTACCCAGGCAAAGTGCTGCACCAGCGCCGCACCCACGCCGATCATGATCGCCCGTAGGAACACCACGCCCAGGATGCCCCAGAACAGCACCCGGTGCTGGTAGCGGCGGGGGATGGCGAAGAAACCGAAGATCATCGCCATGACGAACACGTTGTCCATCGACAGCGATTGCTCGACCAAAAAGCCGGTGTAGAACTCCAGGGCCGACTGCGCGCCCAGCTCGTACCAGACCCACGCGCCGAACAGCACGCCGACACTGAAATAGCCCGCGTACAGCAGCAGGCTCTCGCGCATCTCGATCTCGCGGTTTTCGCGGTGCAGCACGCCCAGGTCCAGAACCAGCAGGCCGATGACGATTGCGATGAAGACCAGCCACAGCCAAGCGCTGGTGCCGAGGAATGGGGTGATGAGGAATGTCTGCAGAGCCATTTGAGCCCCTCCTTGAATGTCGACGTTGCATGGCAACAGTGATCCGACATGGCGGCTTGGCAACCGTCAGAGGGGCCCGGTATCACATGGGCTTGAGCGTAGTCCCGATCCGGGACCCTGCCGAATGGCGCGCTGTTACATTTCTTTGCGGTGCTGCGCAGTCTTTCAGTACACCCACACTTCCACCCGTTGATTGCGCAGCCGTCCTTGTTGCTGCTCGTTGTCGGCCACCGGCAGTTCGTCGCCCATGCCGGTCACCTCCTTTACCTCCACACCGCTGCGGGCGAGCTCGCGGCGCACCGCCATGGCCCGCAGGCGCGAGAGCAGGGCGGCGCGGCCTGGGGTTTCCTTGGGGTCGCCAAAGCCCACCAGCACCGCCTTGTGCTGCAGCTTGCCCGCCTGGCGCAGGTAGTCGGCCACCCGGCGCACGTCGCGCAGCGCCTTGTTGTCGAGGTTGGCGCTGCCTGGCTGGAAACGAAAGTTCACGCTCAGGCGCCGGGCTTCATCGACCAGGGTTCGGTAGCGCGGCGGCATGTCGGCCTGGGCGGGCACGGGCAGGGCCTTGACCTGCTGGGCCACGAAGCCTTGGCCGGCGACGATGGCTTGGCCGGCGGGGCTTTGGGTGAAGTCGGCCAGGGCCACTGCCAGGGGCGCGGCGCGGGCGGGCAGGTAGAAGAACAGGCGGCGCGACAGCGGGTAGTCCTCGCTGGCGACCAGGGCAGGGGTAGGCAACATGGCCGGCGCGTCGCCCTCGGCGATGGCCAGGACCTTGGCACCGTGCACGGCAGCCAGGCTGCTGAAGCCGATGGCTTGGCGGTCGGCCTTGACCCGCTCGGCCAGGGCTTCGCTGGACTCGAAACGTTGCGCCTGGGCGGCCAGCGTCTGCTGGCGTGGCTCCAGCACCAGTGCCTTGAAGGTCTCGAAGGTACCGGAGCGATCGTCGCGTGCGTACAGGCGGATGTCCCCGCCGGACACGCCGAGCTGCTCCCAGCGCCGCACCTGGCCGCAGAACACCTGGGCCAGTTGTGCGGTGGTCAGTTGGGCCAGCGGGTTGTCTGGGTGGACGATCACGGCTACACCGTCCAGGCCGATGACCTGTTCGGCGCCTTGGCCACGCAGATCGCCCAGCGCTCGCAGGCGTTGGGCTTCGTCCTGGGTGATGGGGCGTGATGAGGCGGCAAGGTCTGCCTGGTTATCGCCCAGGGCGGTGAAACCGGTGCTCGAGCCATGGGCGGCGATGGTGATGCGCAGGGGCTGGCCCTGGGCAGTGCGGGCGTTGATTTCGGTTTCGTTGGGCTGGTGGCCCGGGGTCTGCGTGATGGCCGTGGCGCCTTGGGCCGCCAGCAGGCCCTGGACCAGCGCAGGCGTCAGGGCCGCCCCGATGGTGTTGGAGCCCTGGATGCGCAGTTGCGCAGGCCCGGCCAGGGCCGATAAGGAAAGCAGACAGCACAGCAAGGCGAGCAGGCGAGGCATGCCGGAGACCTGTGGCATAAAGGTGCGCTGCAGATTACGACAGTGGCGTGACCGGGAGATGACAGTGCGGGGCTTGATGCGAACCCGCGCCCCTCAGTCTGCGCATCCCCTGTAGGTGCGGGCTTTGCCCCGCGATCAAAAGCTCGGTGAGCGCGGTGTGCCAGGTGCCCTGTGGCAGCAGGTTTTACGGCCGCTTCGCGCCCGATCGCGGCACAAGGCCGCTCCTACAGGCGTGGCGCAAAGGCTTGTGGGCTCGGTCAGAACGTAGGCGGCGTGATTACCCAGATCACCACCGCATCCACCTCTCCGGGGTTGCCATAGCGGTGCGGCTCCTGGCTGGAGAAGCTGAAGCTGTCACCTTCATTGAGCTGGAAATATCGGTCCCCGACCCATAGTTCGAAGCAGCCGGACAGCACATAGCCGGCTTCCTCGCCCTCGTGGCTGTAGCTCTGTTGGCTGTAGGTGCCCGGTGGAAAGCGCGAGTGGAGAATCTCCAACTGGCGATTGGGCTGGGGGGTGAGCAGTTGATCGACGATGCCGTCCTCGTAATGCACGCTCAAGCGGCTGTTGCGCCGCACTACGTAGCCCTGATCCTCCGGGGCGGTGCTGGCCTCGCTGGCGAAGAACCACTGGATGGTCACCCCCAGGCTGCGGGCAATGTTGAACAGCGCCGGGATCGACGGGTAGGAGAGGTTGCGCTCCAGTTGGCTGATGTAGCCGGCGGTCAGTTCGCTCTGCTTGGCCAGCTCGGCGAGGGTCATGCCGCGGCGCTTGCGCAGGCCGCGGATGCGGGTGCCGAGAAAGTGCGGGGCCGCGCCGCCATCTTCGGCGGCGGCGGGCGGCGGCGTCTGGGGTTGCTGGCTCATGCGCGTCGGTCCATCGGGAAAGCCAGAAGTATGACCAGCCTCAGAGCGCCCAGGCAACCGTCAGGCCGTCGTGGATCGCCTCTTCGACAGTGCGCGGCGCCAGGCAATCGCCAACGCGTCGCACCTCGACCAGGCCGGCCAGTTCCTCGGCCAAGGTGTCCACCGGTTGATGGCCCAGGCACAGCACCAAGGTGTCGATCCCTTCGAAGATCATCGGCTCGCCGCTGGCGGTATGCAGCAGGTAGACGGTGTTGTCGTCGCAGCCGTAGAGCCGCGCATAAGGCGTGATCGCAATGCCCAGGCGGTGCAGCTCGCCGGCCATCTGGTCGCGTACGTACAGCGGCAGGCTTTCACCGCAGTGGGTGCCGTTGACCGCCAACTGCACTTGATGGCCTTCGCGCACCAGGCGCTCGGCGATGCCGGGGCCGATCCAGTCGCTGCGCCAGTCCACCACCAGCACCGAGCCGCCCAGGGTGACCTGGTTGCGCAACACTTGCCAGGCGTCGACCACCTGCAGGTCGCCGCTGCGTTCGAACTCCGGCCAGTATGGGGTGGCGCCAGTGGCCGCGATCACCACGTCGGGGCGCTCGCGCTCGACCAGGGCGCGGTCGACGCGGGTGTTGCGCACCACGCGCACGCCGGCCAGTTCCATTTCCCGTTGCAGGTTGGTGCTGGCACCACCGAACTCGCTGCGACGGGGCAGCAGCTGGGCCAACTGCACCTGGCCACCGAGCTGTGGGCCGGCCTCGTAGAGGGTCACGTCATGGCCACGCGCCGCCGCGACCGCCGCGGCTTTCATGCCGGCCGGGCCGCCGCCTGCGATCATCACGCGCTTGGGCGCCGAGGTAGGGACGAGTGTGCCGTATTGCAATTCGCGGCCGGTTTCCGGGCGCTGGATGCAGGAGATTGGCAGGCCGCGATGGAAATGGCCGATGCAGGCCTGGTTGCAGGCGATGCAGGCGCGCACGTCCTCGACCTGACCGCGCTCGGTCTTGGCGGGCATCTGCGGGTCGCAGATCAGCGCCCGGGTCATGCCACAGACGTCGGCCTGGCCGCGGGCCAGGATCAGTTCGGCCTCCTGGGGTTGGTTGATGCGTCCGGTGACGAACAGTGGGATGTCAAGGCGTGCCTTGAACGTGCCGGCTTCGCGGGCGAGGTACGCAGGGTCGATGGCCATGGGCGGAACAATGTGCACTGCACCGCCTTGGGAGGCGGAGGTGCCGGCGACGATGTGCAGGTAGTCGATCTCGCCCTGCAGCGCCTGGGCGGCCACCAGGGACTCGTCTTCGGTCAGGCCCTCGGGGTCGCGCTCGTCGGCGCTGATGCGAAGGCCCACGATGAAGTGTTCGTCAGTGGCCGCGCGCACGGCGGCCAGCACTTCACGTACAAAGCGCAGGCGTTGTTCCAGGCCGCCGTTGTAGCCGTCGGTACGGCGATTGACCCGCGGATTGAGGAACTGCGCCGGCAGGTAACCGTGGCTGGCCACTACTTCCACGCCGTCCAGCCCGGCCTGATGCAGGCGGCGGGCGGCACTGGCGTAGCCCTGGACGATTTCGTCGATCATCGCCTGGCCCAAGGCCCGGGGCATCACTCGGAAGCGCTCGTTGGGCACCGCCGAGGCCGAGTAGGCCACCGCCAGCAGGCCATCGGCCGTCTCCATGATCTCGCGGCCTGGGTGGAACAGCTGCGACAGCACCAGGGTGTCGTGGGCATGGCAGGCCTCGGCCAGGCGGCGGTAGCCGTCGATGCAGGCATCGTCGGTGGCCATCAGTACATGGGAGGTGTAACGGGCGCTGTCGTGCACCCCCGCGACCTGCAGCACGATCAGCCCGGCGCCGCCTTCGGCGCGGGCGCGCTGATAGGCGATCAGCTTGTCGTTGACCAAGTTGTCGGTGGGCAGGCAGGTGTCATGTCCGGTGGACATGATGCGGTTCTTCAGGCGTTTGCCACGGATCTGCAGCGGTTCGAACAGGTGGGGGAAGGCGGTCGACATGCGCGCAGCTCCGGTCGGTGGTCGTTTTTGTTTTTCTCATGAAAGTGTAGCGTCAGTAAAAAATCAACTTGTTTTTTTACTGGCTGGCGTCTAGCGTTCCCCTCGACCCCTGGCTCAGGGGCATCCCTCACAACAACAAGAAAGCGAGGCCTGCGCTGCACCGGCCAGGCATCGGCAGGAGGAACCAACGATGCAAGCATTTCCCCGCAGGATCGGACTGTGCGCAGTCCTTCTGGCCTTGGGCCTGGGCAGTGCGCAGGCGGCGCCGCAGATGGTCGTGGTCGGCTATGGCGGCGCGGGTCAGAAAGCCCAGGACGTGGCGATCTTCCAGCCTTTCAGCGCCCAGGATGGCAGCAAGCTGATCCAGAGCGAGTACAACGGCGAGATGGCCCGGATCCAGGTGATGGCCGATACCGGGAATGTCGATTGGGATGTGGTGCAGATCGAGGGCCCAGACCTGATGCGCGGCTGTGACGAAGGCATCTACGAGCGTCTGGACTGGCAGCAGATGGGCCATGCCAAGGAGTTGATACCGGACGCGGCCCAGGCGTGCGGTTCAGCGGCGCTAGTGTGGAGCGTGGCGATTGCCTATGACCGCGACAAGTTGGCCAAGGCGCCTACCTCCTGGGCGGATTTCTGGGATGTGAAGGCGTTTCCCGGCAAGCGTGGGCTGCGCAAGCGCGCGGTGTACAACCTGGAGTTCGCGCTGTTGGCCGACGGTGTGAAGGTCGAGGACGTCTACAAGGTGCTGTCCACCCCGGCCGGCGTCGAACGCGCGTTTGCCAAGCTCACCGAACTCAAACCCTACATCCAGTGGTGGGATGCCGGCGCGCAGCCAGCCCAGTGGCTCACCGCAGGCGATGTGGTGATGACCTCCACCTACAGCGGCCGCATCGCCGTCGCCGCCCAGCAGGGCAGCCCGCTGGCGGTGGTCTGGCCGGGCAGCCTGTATGGCATGGACTACTGGGCGATCATCAAGGGCTCCCAGCATGTCGACCAGGCGCGGCGCCTGATCGCCTACGCCAACCAACCCGATACCCAGGTGCGGTATGTGCAGCAGATCCCCTATGGCCCGACCAATACCCAGGCCGCGGCCAAGCTCGACCCCGCCTTGGCCAGCTGGGTGCCGACCTCGCCGGAAAACCTCAAGGGCGCGCTGGCGATGAATGTCGAGTTCTGGGTTGACCATGGCGAGGAGCTGGAGCAGCGCTTCAACGCGTGGGCCAGCAAGTGAGGTAGATTCATTCCCCAGGGCCGCTTCGCGGCCTTCGTGGGTAAATCGGAGCGCCGAACAGACTTCGGCCTCCCACATTCTCGAACCAGGACAACAACAATGACCCCCACCGAACGGACCCTGCGCCAGGAGCTGGCTGCCTGTTACCGGCTGATCGCGCACTTTCGCATGACCGATCTGATCTTCACGCACATCTCCGTGCGCCTGCCGGGCCCTGAGCACCATTTTCTGATCAATCCCTATGGTTTGCTGTTCGATGAAATCACGGCCTCGAAACTGGTGAAGATCGATCTGCAGGGCAACCCGGTGGAAGCGACGCCATACCCGGTCAACCCGGCGGGCTTCGTCATCCACAGCGCCATTCATGGCGCCCGCGAGGACGCTCAGTGCGTGCTGCATACCCATACCCGGGCCGGCTGCGCGGTGGCGGCGCTCGAGTGCGGCTTGTTGCCGCTCAACCAGATTTCCATGGAGTTCTACGGACGGGTCGGCTACCACGCCTACGAAGGCATCGCCCTGGATATGGACGAGCAACAGCGCCTGGTAGCGGACCTGGGCGAGCATTCGGTGATGATCTTGCGCAACCATGGTCTGCTGACGGTCGGCAGCAGCGTGGCCGAGGCCTTCATGCGCATGTACTACCTGGAGAAAGCCTGCGAGATCCAGTTGGCCGCGTTGCAGGCCGGGCAGGTGATCGTGCCGCCGCACGAGGTGTGCGCCCATACCGAGCGCCAGTTCAATGCCCCGGCGCGGCCGTTGAAAGCAGGGGAGTTATCGGACCCGGATGGCAATGCACTGGCCTGGCAAGCCCTGCTGCGGCTACTGGAGCGGGTGGCGCCGGATTATCGCGACTGAGACGCCCGCGTCGGCTCCAACACCCTGGGGCCGCTTCGCGACCCTTTCGCGACACAAGGCCGCGCCTACACGTACAACTCAATCCGTGTCGGCGGTGGCGAGCCTGCGATGGGCTGCAAAAGCAGCCCCAAGGGACGAAAGCACCCGTATCAACGCGCGTCCGGCACGATGATGTGGGCCGGCGCCTGCGCGGCGCGGCCACGGGCGACGCAGTAGTACAGCACGCTCGGCACGACCAGGCCGATCAGCCAGGACACATCGACACCGCCCAGGTGGGCGACCATAGGGCCGGTGTACAGCTTGGTGTCGATGAAGGGCATCTGCACCAGCACGCCCACGGTGTAGACGATGATCCCCGGCCAGTTCCAGCGGCCATAGCGACCTTCGGGGTCGGCCAGGGCCGGGATGTCGTAGCGCTCCTTGGTGATGAAGTAGTAGTCCACCAGGTTCACGGCGCTCCACGGCACGAAGAAGGTCAGCAGGAACAGGATGAACGACTTGAACGCGCTCAGGAACGAGTGCTGGCCGAGCAGGGCGACCAGGGTCGCGGCGCCGACGATGGCCAGGACGAACACCAGGCGCTGCAGGCGGCTGATCTGCAAATGGCCGCGGAACCCGCTGATGATGGTGGCGATGCACATGAAGCTGCCGTAGGAGTTCAGCGTCGAGATGGTCACCTTGCCGAAGGCGATGCTGAAGTACAGCAGCGCCGCAGTGGTACCCACGCCACCCAGGCCGACAATGTAGGCCACTTCATGGCCGGTGAACTGACCACCGGCAATGGCGGCGGCGAACACACCGAGGATCATCGAAGCCTGGGCGCCGATCACCGAACCCAGGCCGGCGGCGAGGAAGGTCTTGACCGGCGAGGTGCTGCTGGGCAGGTAGCGCGAATAGTCCGCCACGTAGGGGCCGAAGGCGATCTGCCAGGAGGCGGCCAGCGAAACGGCCAGCAGGAACGACGCCCAGGTGAAGTGGCGGTTGTCCAGCAATTGGCCGATGTCGGCCAGCATCAGGATGCGGCTGAACAGGTAGACGAAGGCGATGATCCCCAGCACGCTGGCCAGGCGGCCGATCCAGTGGATCACCCGATAGCCGGCGAGGGTGGCAAGCACGATCACACCCGCGAAGATCAAGATGCCGGTGCTGTCGCTCACACTGAGCAACTGGCCGATCGCCTGGCCGGAGAGCACCGTGCCGGTGGCGGTGAAGCCCAAGTACATCAAGCACACCAGGGCCATGGGGATGGCCGCGCCATAGACGCCGAACTGCACACGGCTGGAAATCATCTGCGGCAGGCCCAGGCGCGGGCCTTGGGCGGCGTGCAGTGCCATGACCGTGCCGCCGACCAATTGGCCGAGCAACAGGCCGATCAGCGACCAGAACACATCGCCGCCGAGCACCACGGCCAGGGCGCCGGTCACGATGGCGGTGATCTGCAGGTTGGCTCCCAGCCAGAGGGTGAACTGGCTGTACACGCGTCCATGGCGTTCAGCTTCGGGGATGTAGTCGATCGAGCGCCGTTCGATCACGGGTTTGTTGGACATGGGCACTCCGCGTGTTTGTTTTTGTGAGGGGCGGGCGAGCCATCGGCAGGGGACGGCTGTGATGAGATATGAGCATGTATAGACAAGTTCGGTCAAGTGAAGCTTGACAACCTCTGACAGGACGGCCACTCGCGTGCCAGACGCTTCGCTTGATCGACTGTTGCGCAAGGTCGGTGGCCAACTGTGCTGGTCGACGAAAAAAGAATGGCCTTATGCTGTAACGAAATATGTCTAGAAAGCCTGAAGAAGGAAGCCGCAATGCCGCTCAAGGACCTGCTGATCGCCCTGGTGGTGATCATCGCCTGGGGAGTCAACTTCGTCGTCATCAAGGTCGGCCTCGATGGCTTGCCGCCCATGCTGCTCGGCGCCCTGCGCTTCGCCTTGGTGGCCTTTCCGGCGATCCTGCTGGTCAAGCGGCCTAAGTTGCCCTGGCGTTGGTTGATCGCCTATGGGGCAACTATTTCCTTGGGGCAGTTCGCGTTTCTGTTCCAGGCCATGTACAGCGGCATGCCGCCGGGGCTGGCCTCGTTGGTGCTGCAGTCCCAGGCCTTCTTCACCCTCGGCTTTGCGGCGTTGTTCCTGGGTGAACGCCTGCGCGTGGCCAGTGTGTTGGGGCTGCTGGTGGCGGCGGGCGGGTTGGTGCTGATCGGCAGCGAGGATGGCAGCCACGTGCCGTTGCTGGCGCTGCTGCTGACCCTGTGCGCCGGGGCCATGTGGGGGATGGGCAACATCATCACCCGGCGCTTTGGCTCGGTGGATCTGGTGGCCCTGGTGATCTGGGGCGGGCTGATCCCGCCGTTGCCGTTTCTGGCTCTGTCCTGGTGGCTCGAAGGCCCCGAGCGCATTGGCCATGCACTGGCCAACCTCGGCTTGAGTTCGGTGCTGGCGCTGGCGTACCTGGCGTTCGTCGCCACCATGTTGGGCTATAGCCTCTGGAGCACGCTGCTGTCGCGTCATCCGGCGGGCAAGGTGGCGCCATTCTCGCTGCTGGTGCCGGTGATTGGCCTGAGTTCGTCGGCCTGGCTACTGGATGAGCGCTTGAGCGCGGTGCAAGGCTGGGGCGCGTTGCTGGTGATGGCGGGGCTGCTGATCAACGTCTTCGGGCCGCGGTTGGGGCAGCGGTTGCGGGCGGCCACGGTCCAATGAACAGGGGGCGGCGGTGGCCTGTTCGCGGGTAAGTCCGCGCCTACAAGGATCACCGCCAACCCTGTGGGAGGGGGCTAGCCGCGACGAGGCTGTACTCCGGTTTGCCTGTTGTCATTGTTCTATCATCGGGACGATCAGGGCCGTTTTTGCTACCTACCGGACTATTGTTCTCATCGGTAGTGTTATACCCAGCCATCTGAGAGAGGAGACTTCTCATGAAAAAGATTCTGGGTGTACACCGTAGCCCCCACGGCCATTGGGTCGGGGATGGCTTCCCGGTTCGCAGCTTGTTCACCTATGACAACCTTGCCCGTCACATCAGCCCGTTCCTGCTGCTCGACTACGCCGGCCCCCACGATTTCACCCCGACCACCGCCCGCCGAGGCGTCGGCCAGCATCCGCACCGGGGCTTCGAGACCGTGACCATTGTCTACCAGGGCGAGCTGGAGCACCGCGACTCCACCGGCGCGGGCGGCTTGATCGGCCCCGGTGACGTGCAGTGGATGACCGCTGCCGACGGCATTCTGCACGAGGAGTTCCATTCGCCAGCCTTCGCCCGCAGTGGCGGCACCCTGGAAATGGTGCAGCTATGGGTCAACCTCCCGGCGCGTGACAAGCGCGCTGCGGCGGGCTATCAGACGCTGCTGGCCAGTGACATCCCAGTGGTGAAGCTGGAAGGCGATGCGGGCACTTTGCGCGTGATTGCCGGTGATTACCAAGGTCACAAGGGCCCGGCGCAGACCTTCACGCCCATGGATGTGTGGGACCTGCGTCTTGCTGCCGGTGCCAGCCTGCAACTGCCCATCGCCCAGGGGCGCAACGCTGCGCTGGTGGTCTTGCGCGGCAATGTGCGGGTCAATGGCGAGCGTGAGGCGGGGCCGGCCAGTCTGGTGTTGCTGGAGCGCGACGGTGAGCATGTGCAGGTGCAGGCGTTGGAAGACGTGAGTCTGTTGCTGCTCAGTGGCGAGCCTATCGATGAGCCCATCGTCGGCTATGGCCCGTTCGTGATGAACAGCCAGGCGGAGATCGCCGAGTCGTTCGACGACTTCCAGGCCGGGCGATTCGGGCAGATGGTTGGGGAGCAAGGCCCTCGGCATTGAGGTGATGGGCCGCTGAGCGGCAGCCGTTCAACCGGTCTGCCGCCAGTGCACGTCACTGATCCCGTAACGCTCGGCCACCGGCTTGCTGACCTTCTTGATCTTCTCGCGCCCGTAGCGTCCGATACGGGCAACGCCCGCATCGCAACTTGCCCAGTGCCAAGCCTCGGCATTGTCCATCCGCTCGGCGCGGATCACGAACGACTTGTGTTGCCCGTGCAGGTCGTAGTCGATCACGAAGAGTTTGGCATCGATCATCGGTCCCCATCCCTTGCGCAGCAGCGCAGGCTGGCCCTATACGAGACGTTCCGTGGCCTATCCGTGGGAATCTACCCAAAGGGCAAAAGTTTTAAATTAATCACCGTCTACCGACCAGCGGCAGTGGCTCGACCGTTTGTCGCGAGCGCGTTCAACCGGATCGAACATCTCCTGTCTAACCGGCCTCTTCTTCTAAGGTGCTAAAGGGATTGCACGGCATCATTGCGACAGCGAATGGGCTGGCGCTTGAGCATGTGCAATATCAATTGGCACTGCGCCACTTCAGGGCGTACTCACACACAACAGGCCATCCAGTACAGAGAGGGTCGAACCATGTCGCTGATAGGGGTTTCGCTATTGGAAATGCGCCAGCTGATCGAGCAGGCCTGTCTGCCCGACCGCTGCGAGGTCAGTTGCCCGGACGGCGTCAGCCTGACCATCCGCCTGGGCAACGAGCAGGGGCTGGACGATTGCCTGACGGTCACCGGCATTGCGCTGGACAGCCTCAACAGTTGTCGTGACCTGCACGAACTGGTGAACCAACTGCGCAAGGAGCAGCGCCTGGGCCACCCCCACGGGGTGACCAAGGCCATGGCCTGACGGGCTTTCACGACCCGGTCAGCCAACGCTGGCCGGGCGCACGTATTCAGGCATCAGGCTGTTGGACCAGAACAGGATCATCGCCACCAGGATGGTCACCAGCAACAGCAGTCCCACACCCCAGACACAGGTCGAGAACAGCATCGCCTGTTCCTTGTGAAGACGCAGGAAGGTTTGCAAGCCGCCATAGAGCAACACCGTGGCGTAAGCGGAGGCCGCCAGCAGGGCTGCCACGGCCAACCAGCGCATCGGTACCAGGCCGACCACTCCCGCGACGAACCACGGCGTGGCGCAATAGGCGGCAAAGCCGATGCATTGGTTGAGGGTGGGCTGGGCGTCGAAGCCCCGTGACATCCAGCGGATCATCACCCCCATGAGCATCACGCCGACCACGGTCGTCGCATACAGCAGGCCGGCCAGCTGCGCAGCGCTGACCATGCTCAGGCGCACCCGCTCTTCGCTGGCCAGGCTCCAGCCGAAAGTGGTGGTGCCGACGAACAGGCACACAGCCGGGATCAGCGCCAGGGCCAGCAGGCGTGGCAGGTATTGTTGGGGATGGGCTTCCTCGGCGCGGCGGATGTCCAGCCAGGCGGCGCCGGGTTGGGTGAAGAGCTTGAGCAAGGGACTGTTCATGGCATTCTCCTCGAGGGCAAGCGTGTCCTCTTTTTATGGAGAAGCCCGAGCGTCCAGGGTTCAGGTTATCTGGGGGCCGTTGATCGCTTCATTGCAGCTCTAGCACCAGATTCATGCCCCCGTCGCCGCATTTGGCATGGTCACGCACCACGCCGTGGTAGCTGCGCCCATCCCAGACGAAAGCCACGCTGTGGGCGCGGTCGAGCTTCTCTGGCAGGGGTGGGTCGATGTGCAGACGCAAGGCCGGGCTGCCTTGCAGGTTGAGGACGGCAAGTTGGACCTGACATTCCACACGCTGGGCCACTGGGCCGAACAGCGTATCGCGGACGAAGTCCAGCTCCAGGCAGGCGCACGGAGCGCGGTACATGGGCTTCATGGGTGGCACAGCTGAATGGGGGACATGGCGGGCTCCTGGGAAGGATCGCGGAGGTATCTCTCATTCGAAACCTATCCGGGGGCGTCGTTCAAATTATTTCTATTTCATTCAGCGTTATCTGTTTCAAGGCTGGCGCTCGGCCACGGCCTTGAGGGTACGCAAGGTCACCAGCGGAGCATCCACCACGAACTGGTTGGCCAGCCACCCTGGCACGTCGCCTGCGGGGTCGGCCTGCAGTTGGTAGGTCACTTCGGTTTCTTTTTCGCCCAAGGGGCGCATGGTCCATTCCCCGCGCAGCCGGCGCACGCGGATCAACCCAGGCACTGCGGGTATCCGGCCAGGCTCGGCGCTCAGGTGGCGCACCAGGGTGCCGTCGTCCAGGCGTTCGGTGCGTACGCGCAGCACGATGTCCCGCGGGCGGGCCGGCCAGGGCAGGTCGGTGACCAGGTAGACCCAGGTGCTGTCGCCATCGACTTCCAGCAGACGCATTTCGGCGCAGGCATACAGCCATTTGCAGGCTACCCGCAGGTTTTCCTGCAGGTCGGTGAGGGTGCGCACGCTCGCCTTGATGCGGGTAACGCCGCGAAATGCCTGGTACGACGAGCCCTCGACAGCGCTCAAGTAGACGTCGACGCCATCCTCCTGTTGCGCAAGGCGCCAGTCGTCGGCCAGCAGCACAGGGGCGGGCAACAGAAGCAGGAGGGTGAGCAACAGGCGATACAAGGGCATGGCCGCAGGCCCAAGGCTGGAAGTCCAAAAAGTATGGACACAAACGACAAGCCCGCCATGAAGGCGGGCTTGCTGACATCAGCCTGAACTCAACGCTGTGGGTTGAGGGTCAGGTGCACGTGGCGGTTGACGTCTTTGTACAGCAGGTAGCTGAACGGGCCTGGGCCGCCGGCGTAGCAGGCTTGCGGGCAGAAGGCGCGCAGCCACATGAAGTCACCGGCTTCGACTTCGACCCAGTCCTGGTTCAGGCGGTACACCGCCTTGCCTTCCAGCACGTACAGGCCGTGTTCCATGACGTGGGTTTCAGCGAACGGAATCACGCCGCCTGGCTGGAAGGTCACGATGTTGACGTGCATGTCATGGCGCATGTCGGCCATGTCGACGAAGCGGGTGGTGACCCAACGGCCTTCGGTGCCCGGCATCTCGATGACGGTGGCGTCCTTGCGATGGGTGACGAAGGATTCCGGAACAGCCAGGCCTTCGACCTTCTGGTAGTGCTTGCGCAGCCAGTGGAAGGTGACGTTGGACTTGCTGTTGTTGCGCAGGCTCCAGTCGGCGCCCGGGGCCAGGAAGGCGTAGCCGCCTGGGACCAGAGTGTGGTGCTTGCCTTCGACGGTGATGTCGATTTCGCCTTCGACCACGAACACGACCGCTTCGGCGTTCGGGTCCAGCTCAGGACGCTCGCTGCCGCCTTCCGGGGCGACTTCGACGATGTACTGGGAGAAGGTTTCGGCGAAGCCGGTCAGCGGGCGGGCGATGACCCACATGCGCATCTTGTCCCAGAACGGCAGGTGGCTGGTGACGATGTCACGCATCACGCCCTTGGGGATGACGGCATAGGCTTCGGTGAACATGGCACGGTCAGTCAGCAGCTCGGTTTGGCCTGGGTGCCCACCGTGAGGGGCGAAGTACGAATGATTCGACATGGAGAGTCTCGACTTGTTGTTCTGTCCCCGTGCCGTTGAACCGCACCGGCCGGTGCGCCGCAGGGGATGCACGGACAGGATATGAGCCTTTCCGTGGCATCCACAAATTAAATGTTGAAATGTCCGGTATTTATTCAGTGAATGTCGACCTGGCGCCCGGCATGGGCCTCTGGCAGACGATCGCCCTGGCCGAACAGCTTGTGGCGTAGGGTGCCATCTTCATAGGCCAGCGGGTAGCGACCACGGCGTTGCAGCTCGGGTATCAACAGCTCGACCACGTTGGCCACATCGTCCGGTTGCACCGCGTAGGTGAGGTTGAAACCGTCGATGCCGGTCTGGTCCAGCCAGGCTTCCAATTGATCGGCGACTTCAGCCGCTGAACCCACCAGCACCGGGCCCCGACCGCCCAGCCCTACGAACTGCGCCGCCTCGCGTACTGTCCAGCGCCGGTTGGGGTCGGCGGCGGTGAAGGCGGCCAGGGCGGCACGGCCGGCGTCGTTCTCCACATATTCGATGGGCGCGTCGGGTTCGAGGCCTGCGAAGTCGATACCGGTCCAGCCCGACAGCAGGGCCAGGGCCGCTTCCAGGTCGACGTGACGGCGGTAGTCGGCAAAGCGTGCCTGGGCTTGCTCGCCCGTGTGGCCAACGATCAGCAGGGCCTGGGCATAGATAAGCACCTCGTCGCGACCGCGACCGGCCGCTTCGCTGGCCTGGCGGATACCTTCGGCGTAGCGACGCAGCACGGTGGGTGTCGGGCCACTGATGAATACGCATTCGGCATGCCGCGCGGCGAATTGCTGCCCGCGCGCCGAGGCGCCGGCCTGGAACAGCACCGGGGTGCGCTGGGGCGAGGGCTGGCACAGGTGCATGCCGGGCACCTGAAAGTGCTCGCCAGTATGGGCGATGGGATGCACGCGCGACGGATCAATGTAGCGGCCGGTCTCGCGCTCAAGCACCACGGCGTCGTCGTCCCAGCTCTTTTCCCAGAGTTTGTAGAGTACGTCGAGGTACTCCTCGGCCAGGTCGTAGCGTTGGTCATGGCCCAGTTGCCGGGCCAGGCCCAGGTTGCGTGCGGCGCTGTCGAGGTAGCCGGTAACGATGTTCCAGCCGACCCGGCCATTGCTCAGGTGGTCGAGGGTCGACATGCGCCGAGCGAACGGGTAGGGGTGCTCATAGGTCAGCGAGAAAGTCACGCCGAACCCCAGGTGTTCGGTCACCCCGGCCATGGCCGGCACCAACAGCAACGGGTCGTTGACCGGGACCTGCACACCGCCGCGCAGGGCCGCGTCCGGCCCGCCCTGATAGACATCGTAGATGCCCAGCACATCGGCGATGAACAGCGCATCGAACAGCCCGCGCTCAAGCAGACGGGCCAGATCGGTCCAGTAGTCCAGGCGGTTGAAATCCACGCTGGTGTTGCGCGGGTGACGCCACAGGCCCGGTGACTGGTGGCTGGCGGCGTTCATGCTGAAGGCGTTGAAGCGAATGGGACGCGGCATGTGGGCTCCTTGGCGTCAGGGCAGCACGGAAGCCGGGTAGACCGCATCGGCCACCTGCAGCTTGCGAGGAATCAGGCCCAGGCCCTGGAAGGTGTCGGCCAGTTTCTGCTGTTCGGCGACGATCTGTGGGGTGATGGCCACCGCGTTGTAGTTGCGCCGCTCACTGGCCACCTCCAGCACGTCGGCACCGATGCCCAGTTGCGGCGCCAGCAGGTTGGCCACCTCGGCGGGCTTGGCGTTGGCCCACTGGCTGACTTTGGCCAGTTCGCTGAAGAAGGTCTTGAGCAGCGCGCGGTGCTGGTCGGCGAACGCTGCGGTGGAGAGGTAGAAGGTGCGGTTGTTGGAAAGCCCGCTGCCATCGCGCAGGTTCTTCAGACCTGGTTGTCGTTCGGCGGCGGCCAGGAACGGGTCCCACAGGGTGACGGCCTGCACGCTGCCTGATTGCAGGGCGGCCACGGCGTCGGCGGCGTTGTTGACGTAGGCGGGGGTGATGTCTTTGTAGCTCAGGCCCGCCTGCTCCAGGGCCACGGCCAGTAGGTACTGGGCGTTCCAGCCGCGACCGGTGGCCACGCGCTTGCCTTTGAGGCCCTGGACGCCCTCGATGTGGTCCTGCTCGCGTACCACCAGCCCGATGCCGCGGGGGTAGGGCTGTTCAGCTGCCAGGTAGACCATCGGTTTGCCGGCCGCCTGGGCGAATACCGAGGGCGCATCGGCGGCATGACCCAGGTCGATGGCGCCTGTGCTCAGGGCTTCGAGCAATTGTGGGCCGGCGGCGAACTCGTGCCAGCTGACTTTCACGCCTTGGGGGGCCAGTGCCTTTTCAAGGGCTCCGCTGCCTTTGAGGATGTTGATGCTGTTGAACTTCTGGTAACCGATACGCAAGGTCTTGGCGTCTTCAGCCAAGGCGTTGGACCACGGCAACAAAGTGCTGGCGACACTGGCCAGCAGGCCGCCGAGCAGTAGGCGGCGAAGGGGAGAAAAGGCACGGGCAGGCACGGGACGGGCTCCTTGAAAGGCTTGGGTAGGTGATCTCCAGCCTAAGGAGGCGCGTAGGGCCTTTCAATTTTTTAATTCCATTTAGTTAGATTGTTTTGTTCTTTATATATCGTTTTGTTTTTTATAGGCGATGAGTCGGATAGGGCAGACAACATTTTTTTCACATCCACTTGCTAGGATTTCGCCTCCTTCAAGGAGACGATCAATGGCACGAGCCCTGCGCGCACGTACTGCAAAAGTGTTGGTGGCCGGCACCGCCGGAGTGCTTGCCAGCGCCCTGGGGTTCTTTGCCTGGCAGAGTTTCTACCCGGTTCAGGCCGCGGACGGCTGGGATGTTCAGGTACTCCACCGTTCGGTGGACAAGGCCGCCTCCCTGCTGCCCCAGGCCGATGGCAGCCTGCTGGTGAGCCGCGAGCTGGACGATGGCCGTGGCAGCATCCTGAAGATCACTGCCGAAGGCGATCGGGTGGTGTTGATCGAGGGGTTGTCCAAACCTGATGGCATGGTGGCCGCCCAGGGCGGTTGGGTATTCAGCCAGGAAGGCGGCAAGGCGCCGGTCAGCCTTGCCCGGGACGGTCAGGTAACCCGGTTGTTCGACGGCGAAAGCGTGCAGGGTCTGTGGAACGACGGCGATTACCTCTATGCCATCGAGGACCGCAAGGGCAATGGCCGGTTGATGCGTTACGACTGGCACAGCGGCCAACTCGACATCCTGCGCTCAGGCTTGACCGAAACCGAGGGCCTGACCCGTTGCAGCGATGGGCGCCTGCTTTACACCGAAAAGGGGGCCGGGCAGATCCGTGCGCTGAGCGAGGATGGCCAGGACCCGGTGGTGGCCAGCGGCCTGCGCAACCCCACCTTCCTGCTCTGCGATCAGCGTGGGCTGTGGATCAGCGAAGACTCCACCCACCGCGCACGGCTGTTGCGCATCGACGCCGACGGTCAGCGTCATACGGTGCTGACGTTCCTCAAGGCGCCCCAGGCCATCGTCCCTGACGGCAAGGGCGGCTACCTGCTCGCCGAAGGCGGGCGCGACCGGGTGTTGCGTCTGACGCCACCGATCGATACCAGCACCGCTCAGGCGCAGGATGTGGCCCCGGACGTGCCCGGGGCCTGATCAGCTGGGTAGACGCTTGCTGCGCCCCGGCAGCAAGCCGAGCACCAGCGTGCAGCCCAGCAGGATCACCCCACCGCCCACCATCTGCAGAAGGCTCAGGGCCTCGCCGAGGAACAGTGCGCCGATCAGCACGGCCACCAAGGTCACCACGAATTCCACGCTGATGGTGCGGGTGGCACCGATGCGCGCGACCAGGCCGAAGTACAGCACGTAGGTGGTGGCGCTCATCACCGCGCCGCTGATGGCCAGCAGCAGCCAGTCGCCGGCCTGGGGCACGGTGGGTACAGGCACCACCCACAACAAGGGCAATGTCAGCAGGCCGCCAGCGAGAAAGGCACCACCGGTGACCGTCCACGGGTCCTGGCCGCGCAGGCGCAGGCTCGCATAGTTGCTGCCGAACGCAGCGCACAGACAGCCAAAGACCGAAGCGATGCAGCCGTGAATGAAGTCTTCGGTCACGGCCTGCGCCGGGAACCCCACCAGCATGACGATGCCAAGTACGCCCAACAGCAGGCCAGCCAGGCCCTGGGGGGTGATTTTCTCGAGGCCCCAGACGCGGCCGATGATCATCGAGAACAGCGGAATGGTCGCCACCAGAATCGCCGACATGGCGGTGCCGATTCGCGGTGTGGCGTAGGAAAGACCGATCAGTTGCCCGGCCACCGTGGTGGCGCCCACGACCAGCAGCGGCTTGAGCAAGGGCCGCAGGCGCAGCGCCCGCCCCAGCAGCGCCGCCAGCACGGCCAGCGTGCTGCCGGCGATCAGCGAGCGCAGGCTGACCGCGCCCACCCAGCCGAAGGCATGCACCACCTTGAGCACCACCAGAAAGGACAGCCCCCAGGTGATGGCCAGGAACGAATAGGCGGCAAGGTCGCGCGGTTGCATGGGGGGCTGGGTCCATCCGGGAGAGGAAGGCAGGCTAGCGGGTGGGCGCACAAGGGAGCAAGGGGGTGGGGCGGGGTTGGCGTGTCTGGTGTGGATCGTGTCGCAACCAAGGGGTTGGTCAGGGATTGAGGGGCTGCTTTGCAGACCATCGCAGGCTTGCACCGGGCCTGCGCCACTCTCAAAACTTGTGAAATCCCTGTGGGCGGGGTACCCGCTAGGCCATTACACAGTTTGGCGCTGTGCGACCAGCAGCAGCGACTGCGGCACCGGGCTTTGCGGATGCTGCGGCTCCTGCAGGCTGACCAGCCGCAGCCCGGCCATGTCCAGGGCATTCAACCAGCTGGAGAGGGTGCGGAAATACCAGGGCATCGGAGCCCATTGCCCGGCGAATCCGGCGAACGTCTCTTCGCGCCAGCCATCCTGGTAGTCACCGTTGGCCATCGTCCAGGGATGCAGGGTCTGGATGACCAGTGCGCCGCCTGGGGCGAGCAGGGCGCGCATGGCGTCGAGCAACGGGATGATGTTCTGGTGCAGCAAGGCGAAGTTGGCGCACACCACGTCGTATGCATGGCCCACGTCTACCTGCCTTTGAGCCAATTGTTCGTAGGTCGCCTGGAATACCTGGGGCGATCCAGCCGCTTGCGCGGCTTGCACCAGCCCTGCATCACCGTCCACGCCTGTCACCTCGAGCCCTCGCTCGGCCAAGGCGCGCAACAACCAGCCCTCGCCGCAGCCCAGGTCCAGCACGTGCTCAGGTTGGCGGCCCAACACCGCCAGCAGGATGGCCTGGTCGGTGACCTGCCGTCGGCTTTCGATGGCGCCGCTGCGCACGGCCTCGATCCAGGCTTGGGCATTGTGCTGCCAACTGTGCAGCAGTGAGGCTTCAGGTGTGGGCATCGGCAGTGTCCCGTGGGAATGGTCAAGCACAAGGATAGGCCTGATCGTGCAAGCCAAGGTAGAAGGCTTCTGGCATCATGCGCAGAGGCCTATGTATTCGAAAGCTGAATCTTGCGTATGACAGACAGTGCAAAACCAAATAGATCGATCTATGACCTGGACCTGCTCCGGGCTGTGGTGATGGTCGCCGATTGCGGCAGTTTCACCACGGCGGCCGCCAGGCTTCACTCCACCCAGTCCACCGTCAGCCAGAAGGTACGGCGGTTGGAGGAGATGGTGGGGCACCAGTTGCTCGATCGCAGCAACCGCGAAGTGCATCCGACCGATGCCGGCGAGATGCTGTTGGGGTATGCGCGGCATCTGCTGGCGGTGAGCAATCAACTGAGCGAGGCGTTGTCCGGTGGCGTGACGGTGACAGTGCGCATCGGTTTACCGGACGATTTTGTCGCGGGCAAGACCATGGCAGCGCTGGCCGCGTTCAACCGCAAGCACCCCAAGGTGAAGCTTGAGATCACCGGGGGGCTGAGCCGCGACCTGATGAGCAGCTATGACCGCGGCGAGCTGGATCTGGTGCTGATCAAGCAGCGCCGCCACAGCCGTGAGGCCAACGCCTGCCAGCCCGAGCGCATCGAATGGATCGACAGCGCGCAATACCCCTGTTTCGCCCAGGACCCGATCCCGCTGGTGACCTTCCCTGCGCGCGGCCTGTACCGCGATGACATGATCAGTGCCATCGAGGCCATGGGCCGTAGCTGGCGCATCGGGTTTACCAGTTCGAGCCTGGCCGGCATCCAGGAGGCGGTGGCCAATGGGCTGGGTGTCAGCCTGTTGCCGTCGCGGGTGGTCACACCGGGGCACCGGGTGTTGGGGAGCGAGGAGGGGTTCAAGCCGATCAAGGTGTTCGAGGCGGCGGTCTTCTATCGGCCCACGGCCGACCCGATGGTCAAGGCACTGGCGGAAATCCTGATCGGGATCCTGCGCGACGAAGCACCCGAACCGGCCTGATGCCGCCTGGGGCGCAAGGCGCCCCCAGGCGGCAACTCAGCGGCGCATCTCGCGAGCGAACTGGGCAGCCTGAAGCTGCAAGGTGGCAGGCCCGCTCCAGAACGCCCCATGGCGAACGATCAGCCGCTCATGCAGGGCGGCCGCTACCGCCGCAGCTGCGTTCGGAGCCTTGAAAAGCACGAAGCTCGCCTCGTTGCCCACCTTCAGGCCATAGTCCGTCTTACCCATCACAGCGGCGCCGGCCTCGGTGGCCATGTCCAGCGCGACCCGCAGCTCTTCGTCGGTATTGAAGCCCGAGCGATAGCTGACCAGCATCGCCCGTTGCAGCATGTCGCCATTGCCGTAGGGCCACCAGGCGTCCTGGATGTTGTCGTTGCCAGTGAACACCCGCACACCTCCCGCGCGCAGGCGCAATACCGGCGGGAAGGCATGCTCGCCAGGCGCGTTGGTCATGATCGACACGCCCGCATCGGCCAGCACCTCGGCGGTCCGGTCGACCACAAGGTCGGACACATCGCCCAGCCCATAGGCATGGCTGACCGCCACGTGGCCCTGCATGCCCAATGCGCGGGTGCGTGCGGCAATGCGTTCGAGCTGGGCAATGCAGATCTCGCCCGGTTCGTGAAGGTGGATGTCGGCTTTCGCGCCGTGGCGCTCGGCGATACCGAAGACGATATCGAGCTGGGCCTCGGCGTCGCCATCGAGGGTCGTCGGGTCGATGCCGCCAACCACCTGCACACCCTCGCGGATGGCGGCCTCCAGGACGTCGGCGGTACCAGGGCAGGACACCACACCGGCCTGGGGAAAGGCCACCAGTTCCATATCGATCAGGTCCTTCCACTTCTCCCGTGCCTCGAGAATGGCGCGTAGGTGGCTCAGCCCGGTCGTGGCATCGACATCCACGTGACAGCGCATGGCGAGGGTGCCGTAGCAGGCGGCCTGGCGGATCAACGAGTCGGCGCGGTCGAGGATGGGCAGGGCGCTGGCCAGTTCGCGCTTTTCCACCGCCAGGCGCTCGCGCAGGGTCGCGACGCTCTGGTGGGGGCGCCAGCGGTCGCCGACGAAGCTCTTGTCCAGGTGGATATGGCCATCGACGAAGCCGGGCAGGGCCAGCAGACCTTCCAGGTCGACGGTCTCGACCGACGCCACGGCGGCGCGTTGCGGGCCGATGTGGGTGATGCGTCCGTTCTTCACGGCGATGTTCAGGGGCAGGCCATCTGCATCGATGGCATTGATGAACTCACGGTCGTTCATGGCTGGCCTTTTCTCATCGGGGCCGGATCGACGAAACGCACGGTGGCGGGCGATGGCCCCTGGGTTGGATGTAGCGTCACACGGTAGGGAATCTCCAAGGCCCCCACAAATTAAATATCAGCATCGATTGCAGTGTGTTTCTGGATACAGGCAACCGGTATCGGCTGCATTAAAAAGCCCACTGAAGTCGATTCCGATATTTAACTTTCAAAGCCTTCAGGCAAGGGCCAGGATGGCACCCCAGAGCAGTTTTGCCGCTGCTGGGCTGGGCAATCGAGGGCGTCTATCACAGCGCTTTTGGCCCAGTCACCCAAACAATAAAAACAAATGCTGTGGGCAGGGTTACCTGATGTGGCAGGTGACGCTGTGCAGCGTGTCAGGGTCCATTCATGATCAAAGATTCCAAGCTACTGCGTGCCGCCCTTATCTTCATCGCTTGCACTTCATTCATCGTCTGCGGTGTACAGCCTATCTTCATGGGGTTGGTCACCGAACAACTGAACTTGTCGCTCGATCAACAGGGCTGGGTCGTCTCGGTGGAGATGATCGGCATGACCTTGGGCACCTTGCTGTGCCCGATCCTGATGAAGCGCCAGGGCGGGCGCAGCCTATGCCTGCTCGTGGGCCTGCTGTGCGTTGCGTTGAGCATCGCCACGGCCTTCGCCTCGACCAACGCCATGCTGCTGCTCGTGCGTCTGGCCGCAGGAACCTGCGCCGGGTTGGTGTATGCCTATGCGGTGTCCACGCTGGGACGTTTGCCCAACCAGGACCGTTCGTTCGGCCTGATGCTGTTGCTGCAGACGCCGGAGTACTCGTTGTTTTCCGCCGCCTTGCCGCTGCTCGCGGCCCAGAGCGGCACGGTGACGGCGCTGTGTTCCTTTGGCCTGTGGTACCTGCTGATCTGCGGCGCGAGCCTTGCACTGCCACGCAGGCCTGCAGTGCTGGTCGGCAGCGGCGAGGGGACGCCCGCCCAGGGCGGCTCGTCGCGCACAGGACGCAGCGCGCTGGTGGGCATGCTGTTCATGCAGATCGCCATCTATTGCGTGTGGGGCTTCATCGATCAACTGGCACGTGACCAAGGTATCGACGGGGTGGATATCGGCTGGGCGTTCGGTTTGTCGGCCATTGGCGGCCTGCCAGGGGCGGGGCTGCCCGCTTTGCTGGGCGCTCGGGTCAACCGCCAGATGATGATCGCCGTGGGCCTGGTGGCGATCTTCGTGTCGATCGCCATGCTGACCGGGCATACCCGCACGCCGATGCAGCTGTGCGTCGCGCTGCTGCTGATCAACTTTGGATGGGTGTTGTCGTTGTCGTACTACATGGCGCTGATCACCACCAACGACCCGACCGGAAAGCTCACACCTCTGGTGAGCATCACGCTGATGGGCGCGGCGGCGGTGACCCCAGCCTTGATCGCCCTGCTAGTGGAGGGGTCGAATCAGCAGTTGATCTTCCTGTTGGGCACCAGCGCGTTGGTGATCGCCTTTGCGATCACGTGCCTGGGTGGACGGCCCAAGGGGGCACAGGAGCGGTTGTCGGCCTCGGTTTGAATGGGCCAGATGGGGCCGTTGCGGCCCCTCTCGTCGATGTAAGTGCTGTCTTAAGTTAAAACGTTAGATAGTGTTTATAACTGCATGATTTATAAATATTAACGTTTGGCAATGGCATGCTGTACGCATTGCTCGTAGTAGGTCTGCTTGATCGCTGCGGGCTTGAGCCGGGACTGACTGTTATAGGTCTGCTCGGTGATGCCAAAGGCCGTCATGCGCATCCAGGGCTTGGGGAATTTGCGTGTCTGCAGCCGCTTGCGCGTGGCGTACAGCGTGACGCCGGAAAGCTTGGCCTGCTGCGCATCGGCGGCGATCTGCGAACCCCAGTGGCACACTTGGCGGTCGTTCTGGTTCAAGGCCTTGGCATGGGCTCCGAAGGCGACTGTGGCCATCACACAGCCGGCGATCGTTGCTAGAAATACCCGCATGATGCTGTCCTAAGCTTATGAAGGAGAAGGGAGTTTGCCTTCGCTTCACAGGGCTGGGGGCCAGCAATTTGCCGTCAAGCACGTACCCCAAGCATCGTCAGGAGCACGCCGCCCAGCAATATCAGGTAAGCGCGGGCGTGGAGGGTATCGTTGATGCGTCCGACCAACGGCGCAGCCAGCACCATGCCCAGCCAGGCGCCCGCCACCAACGCGGCGCCGGCATACAGATTGACCAGGCCCAGGTAGCCTGCGCCCAGCGCCAATTGCGCCTGGGGCAACAGGGCATAGGTCAGCGTGGCCACCAGCGCCATGGGCAACGACAACGGGTTGGCCATGGCCGTGGCGGTCAGCATGCTTGCGCCGCGCCGACGCATCAACGGCACGGTCATGACGCTGCCGCCCACACCGAGCAAGGCTGCCACCGCGCCGATCGGCACACCCAGCAAAGTCGCCTGCCCTCGGCCCAACGGGTGAACCTGTGGGTGGCTCGTCGCCACGAAACCCGGGCGCAGCCAGCCATCGAGCAGGCTCGCCACCAAGTAGGCGATGAACAGCCATCGCAGCCAGTCACTGTGCAGCCAGAGCGCTGCAGCAGCGCCGAGCAGGGCGCCAAGACTGATGCCTGGGACCAGCCGGCGCACCAGGCCCCATTGCAGGCTCCCGGCGCGATGATGACGCCAGCTGGCCAGGGCGCTGCTGACGACCATCACCGCGGCCGAGGTGGCCACGGCGATCTGCATGGCGTGCTCGCTGGCCAGGCTGCCGGCTTCGTGGCTGGTCACCAGCAGCGCATAGAGCAAGGGCACGGCGAAGAATCCGCCGCCAAAGCCGAACAACAAGGTGGTGACGCCAGCGCACAGGCCGAACGCAACGAGCAAGGCGTAGAACATGCAAGACCCTCCAGAGTCGATGAGGGCTGCACGATAAAGGGCGTGGGGTTGGCTGGCATGCGCGCATTGGCCAATAATCGTTGTTTTTCGGCCAGGGCGATCAGCATGCGCAATATCCCTTTGCAGACGGTGGATGCAACGCCCCGGCCAGTGCTGGCCATCGGCACCGATTACCCGCCCGGCACGTTGCTGGCGGCACACAGCCATCGGCGGGCGCAGTTTCTCTACGGCATGAGTGGTCTGATGGATGTGCTGACCGATGACGGCGCCTGGGTGGTCCCGCCCTACAACGGCGTCTGGATTCCGCCGGGCAAGCGCCACCAAGTGCGCATGCGCGGCGTCAGCACCCGCAGCCTGTACATCGAGCCCGAAGCGGTGCCCAGGGTGGGCGAGCAGTGCGAGGCGTTGCTGGTCAGCCCCTTGCTTCATGAACTGCTGCTGGCCAGTGCCGAGGTGCCGGCGTTGTACGACACCCAAGGGCGCGACGGCCTGCTGGTTGGCTTGATGCTGGCAGAATTGCGCCGCGCCCGGCCATTGCCGCTGTTCGCGCCGATCCCGCAGGAGCCGCGTGTTGCGAAGTTGTGCCAGGCGTTTCTCGCCCAGCCGGATATCCGCGTCACGCCCCAGGATTGGGCGCAGCGGCTGAACTGGAGCCTTCGTAGCTTTACCCGGCGCTTTCGAACGCTCACGGGGTTGTCGTTCATCCAATGGCGGCAACAAGCGTGCCTGATGGCGGCAGTGGCGCGCCTGGCGGCGGGGGAGTCGGTCACGCGGGTGGCGCTGGATCTGGGCTATGAAAGCCCGAGTGCGTTTTCCAGCATGTACAGGCGGATGATGGGGGAGGCACCTTCGGCCCTACGGCACACGGTGGTGTGAGGCAAAAAAATGATCGCGGAGACAGGCACAAGCCAGCCACCCGCTTCCACGGGAAGTGTTCTGGGACCAGCAGAGGGTGACCGGGGAAGCGGGGGCGACATTGCGCCGCCCCGCGATCAAAACTAACGAAGAGGAATCAGGCAGCCTGGTTGCGCTTGCCCTGGGACTTGCGCACCTGGGTGCGGCAGGCGTCGCCGAACGCTTCGAAGATCTTGATCGAGTCAGGGTTCTTCGCGGCTTGCCATTCCGGGTGCCACTGCACGGCGAACAGGAACGGCGAGATGCTTGGGGCGTGGATCGCTTCGACCAGGCCGTCTTCGGCATGGGCGATCGGCTCGATGCCCTTGCCCAGCTTGTTCAGGCCCTGGCCATGCAGGGAGTTGACGCGGATTTCGTCGGTGCCGAGCTTCTCGCGCAGCCAGCTGCCTGGTTTGACCTTGACGCTGTGTACGGCCTGGTACTGGACTTCGACCGGATCTTCGGGGTTTTCCCGGTGGTCGTTGAAGCCTGGCTCGGCGTAGACCTTCTGGTAGATGTCGCCGCCCAGGGCTACGTTGATTTCCTGCATGCCACGGCAGATGCCGAAGATCGGCAGGCCGCGAGCGATGGCCATTTTCACCAGTGGGATGTCGAACAGGTCGCGATCTTTGTCCTGGGCCTTGCCCGGGGTTTCGTTTTCCTGGCCATAGAGGGCTGGGTCGATATTGCTGCCCGCGCCGGTCAGGTAGACGCCGTCGGCCATGTCCAGGTAGGTCTCGAGGTCTTCGACGCCACAGCAGGTGGGTACGAGGACCGGGACGCAACCGGCGAATTCGACCAGCGGGGTGATGTATTTGTGGGTCATGACCTGATAGTCATGGCCTTTGCGCTCTTGGCTGCCCATGGTCATCAGGACGACGGGTTTGCGCAGGGAGGGTTGCTTGTTGCCAATGTTGCTGTTGGACATATGTCACCTTGGGACAGGTTCTACCTGTCGTTGTTGTGCAGGCGCACGGGCTCGGCCTTGAGTACGTCCTGAAGCCCCGAGCACTGCCGGCTCGCCTGGCAGGCGATTCCGGTCGGGGCTTACTCATAGCTTGCCAGAGCCGTTCGATATGTCAAACGAGTGACGAGGGGCGCAGGCGCCGTTTTTCGGGGGCTTGAGGGCTTGGAGCCCTGCGGCGACAAGGGTTTGGCGGGGGGTTAGGTCAATAATATTTAACGATGCAGTTGGGTCTTTGCATGGGTGCAATGAGTGCCGGCAGGTACTGGAGGGTTGGTGGGTTCCATCTACCCATACGAGGGGGCCTTTGCGTGCGCATTCGCGGGTGAACCCGCCCACCCCACTGAAGGACAGCCAGTTCCGTCCGGGCGGCGCAAACGCTGCGGGAGCGGGTTTGCCCGCGAATACGACGGTGAATCACTATCGCATTCGCGGGTGGACCCGCTCCCACAGGGGCGGTGGTTATCCAGAAAGGTCTAGTGCAGGATTTGTTTGAGGAACGCTTGTGCCCGTTGGGTTTTCGGGTGATTGAAGAACACCTCCGGCGGGCTGTCCTCGATGATCTGCCCACCCTCCAGGAACAACACCCGCTCGGCCACCTGGCGGGCAAAGCCCATTTCATGGGTGACGCAGAGCATGGTCATGCCAGTACCGGCCAGTTGCACCAGCACATCCAGCACTTCGGCGACCATCTCAGGGTCCAGGGCCGAGGTGGGTTCGTCGAACAGCATGATGCGCGGTTTCATGCACAGCGCCCGGGCAATGGCCACCCGCTGCTGCTGGCCGCCGGAGAGCTGGCTGGGGTACTTGTGGGCCTGGCTCTCGATGCCGACCTTGCTCAGGTACATGCGCGCCCGCTCTTCGGCGTCCTTGCGCGACAGACCGCGCACGGTGGTGGGGGCCAGCAGGCAGTTGTCCAGCACGCTCATGTGCGGGAACAGGTTGAAGTGCTGGAACACCATGCCGATCTCGCTGCGTACCTGGGCGGCCTGGCGGCTGGTGGCGGCAAGGTCCGTGCCGGCTACGTGGATGCTGCCCTGTTCGGCGATTTCCAGGCGGTTGATGCAGCGGATCAGCGTCGACTTGCCCGAGCCTGAGGGGCCGCAGAGCACGATGCGCTCGCCTTCGCGGACTTGCAGGTTGATGTCGTGCAGTACATGGAAGGCGCCGTAGTGCTTGTTCAGGCCCTCGATGCGGATCAGCACCGGGCGTGGGTCGGGTTCGGGGGTGACGCTGGCAAGGCTCAGAGAGGCGGCGGTCATCTTGTTGTTCTCCCGCGTGGTTTTAGTCGAAGCGTGCAGCGCTGTAGGGCGATGGATCGGTGAATGGAGCCTGGCCTGTGACCAGTTCGGCCAGCAGGCGACCGCTGACCGGGCCCAAGGTCAGGCCGTGGTGGGCGTGGCCGAAGTTGAACCACAGGTTCTTGTGCCGTGGTGCCGGGCCGATTACCGGGCGCATGTCCGGCAGGCACGGGCGCCGGCCCAGCCACGGGCGGTCGTCCAGGCGCTCGCCCAGGGCCGGGAACAGCTTGCGGGCCAGGGCTTCGCAGCGGCCCAGCTGGATTTCGTTGCCGGGGGCATCGTGGGCTGCGAACTCGATACCGGTGGTCAGGCGCACGCCCCGGGCCATCGGCGCCAGAACGTAGCCACCTTGGGTGTCGCAGATCGAGTGGGCTAGTTCGGCGCCGTCCCGGGTGCTGTAGTGCATGTGATAGCCACGCTTGATCGCCAGCGGGAAGTGGTAGCCCAGTGGCTCGAACAGCTCGGCTGACTGTGGGCCGAGGCAGGCCACCACCTCGTCGGCGGTGATCGGGCCGCGACGGCTGTCCAACTGCCACTGTGCACCGACCTGACGCAGGCTGCGGGCGTCGCCATGGATGAACTGGCCACCCCGTTGGATGAACAGGGCGGCGTAGCCTCGGGTCAGGCCACCGGGGTTGTTGACGGTCTTCGGGTCCAGCCAGTGGATGCCGCCGATCACGTCGCCATCGAGCTGGTGTTCCCGGGCTTGCAGTTGATCGCGTTCGAGAATCTCGTATTGCAGGTTGTAGCGGGCAAGGCCCTTGAGGTCGGCCTTGGCCTGGGCGAACAGGCCTGGGTCACGGTACACCTCGATCCAACCCTTGGCCTGCACCAGCGCACCGAGGCCGGCGGCGTCGATCAGGGCGTCGTGCTCTTCGACGCAGCGCTGCACCAGCGGCAGCATGTCGGCGGCGGCACTGGCCAGGCGCCCGGGGGCGGACTGTTGCCAGTAGCGCAGTAGCCAAGGCGCAGCCTTGGGCAGGTGCAGCAGGCTGTAGCGCACATCTGGCTGGCGGTTCAGGCCGTAGCGCAGCAGGGCGCCCAGGCTGCGTGGGAAGGCGTAGGGGATGACGCTGGAGCGCTCGATCAACCCGGCGTTGCCGTGGCTGGTGCCGCTGCCGGGCTCATCGCGGTCGATCAGGATCACCTGGCGGCCACGGGCCTGCAGGTGCAGGGCGGTACTGACGCCGACGATGCCGGCGCCCAGGACGATGGTTTGGCAATGCATGGAGCGTATCCTTCGGTCAGTTCAGGTGGCGGCCCAGGCGGGCTTCCAGGTGTTTCAGGGCTCGACGGACGATCTCGACGATCACCAGGTAGAGCACCGCGGCCCACAGGTAGATCTGGAAGTCGAAGCTGCGCGAGAAGGCCAGCTTGGTCACCCCCATCAGGTCATAGATGGTCACCAGCGAGGCGATGGCGCTGGCCTTGATCATCAGGATCAGCTCATTGCCCAGCGGGCCGATGGCCACCAGCAGCGATTGCGGCAGGATCACCTTGAAGAAGGTGGTCGAGCGCTTGAGGCTCAAGGCCCGCGCCGCTTCGTATTGGCCGGGGGCCACGGCCATCAGGCTGCCGCGGAAGATCTCCGCCTGGTAGGCGGCGGTGTTCAAGGTGAAGGCCAGCAGCGTGCAGTACCAGGCTTCGCGGAAGAACCACCACAGGCCCATGTCCTGCCAGAAGCCCTTGAGCGAGCCCAGGCCGTAGTACAGCAAGAACAGCTGTGCGAGCAGCGGGGAGCCGCGGAAGAAGTACACGTAGCCTGCCGACAGGCGCTGCAGCACGCGGCTGTGCGACATGCGCGCCAAGGCCAGCAGCAGCCCAAGCACCGCGCCCAGGCTGAAGGAGATCGCCACCAGCTTGGCAGTCACCAGCAGGCCGTCGATGAAGCGTGCGCCGTAGCGGTCAAGCAGGTCGGGGTCGAGCACCATGGCCAGCAATTGTTCGAAGCTCATGCCCGTGCTCCTTGCAGGTGACGGTTGCAGCGTCGTTCGATGAAGGCGAACACCCGGCCCGAGAGCGCCGAGAACAGCAGGTAGCCCAGGCAGGCGACGCCATAGAAGAACATCGGCTCCTTGGTGACACTGACCGCCAGGTTGGTCTGGCGCATCAGGTCGACCAACGAGATGGTCGACACCAGCGAGGTGTCCTTGAGCAAGGACAGCCAGTTGTTGGACAGCCCCGGCAGGGCGATGCGGGTCAGTTGTGGCAGCACCACCTTGAAGAATCCGGTGCGCTTGCTAAGGCCCAGGGCCGAGCAGGCTTCCAGCTGGCCCTTGGGCAGGGTCTTGAAGGCGGCCAGCCAGATTTCGCTGGAAAACGCGGCGAACACCAGGCTGAAGGCGATCATCGCGGCGAGGAAGGTGTTGATCAGCACCTCGCCTTCATAGCCTATTGCCGCCAGCAGCTTCTGTGCGGCGATCTGGCAGCCGTAATAGATGATCAGCAGTGTCAGCAACTCCGGCAGGCCGCGAAACACCGTGGAGAAACTGGTCGCCCAGGCGCGCGCGGCCCGTTTGCGCGAGCGCGCGGCGAGGGCCACGAGCAGGCCCAGCGGCAGGCCGATCGGCAGGCAGGCCAGAGCCAGTGACAGGGTCACCAGGGCGCCGGCGAGCAACGCCTGGCCCCAGCCCCCGCTGGCGAAGGACAGCAGAGACAGTTGATCGAGCATGGAGGAGGCTCCTCAGCTACATCGATATCGAAAGGCAACAGTGGCCCTGTGGAAGCGGGCGAACCCGCTGCCACTGGTGTCAGGTCAGTTGTAGATGTCGAAGGCGAAGTACTTGCTGGCGATCTTCTGGTAGGTGCCGTTGGCGACGATCTCGCCCAGCGCCTTGTTCAGGCGCTCGCGCAGGGCCTCGTCGTCCTTGCGCACAGCGATGGCGGCGTCGGCCTTGGTGCCGTTGACGTCGCCCAGGACCTTGCAGCAGTCCTGGCCGTTCTTGTTCATCCACTCGTGCAGCGGGAACTTGTCGGCGATCACCCCGTCCAGGCGGCCGGCTGCCAAGTCGGCGTTGGCTTCGTCCATGGTCGGGTAGAGCTTCACGTCGGCACCGGCCTTGGCGTAGACATCCTCGGCGTAGATCGCTTGGGTGGAGGAGGACTGGGCGCCGACGGTGTAGCCCTTGAAGTCGGCCTGGGCGTCCTTGATCGGGCTGTCCTTGGCCACTGCGACGGTCAACGGGGTGCGGTAGTAGTGGTTGGTGAACGCGATCTTCTTGCGTCGCTCCTCGGTGTCGATCATCGAGGCGACCACGGCGTCGTATTTGCGGGCCATCAGGGCCGGGATGATGCCTTCCCAGTCCTGGGCCACCAGGGTGCATTCGACTTTCATCTGCGCGCACAGGGCGTTGGTGATGTCGATGTCGAAACCATGCAGCTTGTTATCGGCATCGACATAGTTGAAGGGAGGGTAGGCGCCCTCGGTCGCGAAGCGCAGGGTCTCGGCGCTGGCCGCGCCGGCCAGCAACAGGGCACACGCACCCACCACGGACATGGTCTTTTTCATCTAACACCTCTGTACTTGCACTCTTGCTATTGTTGTTTTCCCGTTGGCCACGAGGTGTAGCCGACGAATTCGTTATGTAGAGCGGCAGTTGCTTCCAAGCGTCTTTCAACATCAGGCCCCAGCTTCCTGCAGACCTCGTTGACCATCAGGTGCACCCACGACAGCATCGCCGAGGTGGACTCCCAGAAGAGGTTGAATTCGGTGGGGATGCGGAACACCTCGTCGGCGTTGGCATCGGCCCAGTCACAGAAGGTGTCGGTCACCAGGGTGACCGGGATGCCCGCCTGACGCGCCTTGCTGCACAGCAGCAGGGCATGGCGGGAGTAACGGCGCGCCTCGAACACCACCAGGGCGCTGTCTTCGGCACGGCCCAGCAGCACATCGCCAAAATGCCCGGCGCTGCCGTCGACCAGTTGCACGCCATCGCGCAGGTACTGCAGCAGGTGGCTCATGCACATGGCCACGCCGCGCTCGGTCTGGAAACCTGCGATGAACACCCGGCGTTTGCTCGCCAGGCGCTGGGCCACCTGTTGCCAGGCCTGGCTGCGGCGGTATTCGTGAACACGCACCAGGGCGGCGATTTCAAGCTCCAGGCTGCCGGAGCTCTCGCTGTCGTCCTCGCCTTGGCGGTACTCTTGCAGGCGATCCCCCACCAGCCAGGGGCCATCACCCAGGTCGTTCTGCAGGTCTTGCTTGAGCGCCTTGAGGTGGGCATAACCCAGGGAGCGACAGAAACGGCCGACGCTGGATTCGCTGACACCGAGCTTGGTCGCGATGCTGGCCGAGGTCTGGAATGGCAACTCGTGCAGGTTGGCGAGCATGTAGCTGGCGATCTTGCGGCCCGAGGCTGCAGCGCTCTGCAGGCTGGTCTCCAGGCGTTGCTTGATCGGTTGGCTCATGGTCGACTCCGGGGGTGGGTGAGGCTTGCGATAGAAAATGGATGTTTTCTGTCATCAAGTCAACAATTGACAGATAGCTGTCATTCGCGGGATAAGTTTTGCCCTTGCTTACGCTGTAGCCATTCCACTTCCAAGAAGTACAAGAACAGGAGCTCCAGATGTCCGCACCTTCCACAAGCCCTGTCGTGCGCGTGCCTTTCGCCGAGCTGCAGGCGCTGTTGCAATGCATCCTGCAACGTCACGGCTGTGCCGAGCCGGTCGCCGCGGCGCTGGCCTACAACTGCGCCAGTGCCCAGCGTGATGGCGCCCATAGCCATGGCGTGTTTCGTATTCCCGGTTATGTCTCGACCCTGGCCAGTGGTTGGGTCAATGGGCGTGCCGAGCCTCAAGTGAGCGATGTTGCCCCGGGCTATGTCCGGGTCGACGCCGGTGGTGGCTTTGCCCAGCCGGCCTTGGCCGCGGCCCGTCCATTGCTGGTGGAGAAAGCGCGTAACGCCGGCATCGCCGTGCTGGCGATTCATAATTCGCACCACTTCGCGGCCCTCTGGCCGGATGTGGAGCCCTTCGCCGACGAAGGGCTGGTGGCCTTGAGCGTGGTCAACAGCATGACCTGCGTGGTGCCCCATGGCGCACGCAAGCCGCTGTTCGGCACCAACCCGATCGCCTTTGCTGCACCGTGCGCCGGGCATGACCCGATCGTCTTCGACATGGCCACCAGCGCCATGGCCCATGGCGATGTGCAGATCGCCGCGCGGGCTGGCGAGCAACTGCCGCCGGGCATGGGCGTGGATGCCCAGGGACAGCCGACCTGTGACCCCAAGGCAATTCTCGAAGGTGGCGCGCTGCTGCCGTTTGGCGGGCACAAGGGCTCGGCGCTGTCGATGATGGTCGAGTTGTTGGCCGCGGCACTCACGGGTGGGCATTTCTCCTGGGAGTTCGACTGGTCCGGACATCCGGGGGCGAAGACGCCGTGGACAGGACAGCTGATCATCGTCATCGACCCGACCAAGGCCGAAGGGCAACGCTTTGCCCAGCGCAGCCGAGCGCTGGTCGATCACATGCAGGAAGCGGGGCTGACGCGCATGCCAGGGGAGCGGCGCTACCGTGAGCGCGAGGTGGCGCAGCGTGAAGGGGTGGCGCTGACCGAGCAGGAGTTGCAGGGGCTCAGGGCGTTGGCGGACTGAACGCGTCCGGGCCTGCCTTCGCGGATAGAACCGCCGCTTTCACATGGCTTGCGCAGGCCCTTGTGGGAGCGGGTTTACCCGCGAAACGGGCAGCGCTGATGCCGAGTCAAAGGTGCGGGCCAGGCCTCCGTGCAAGGCTGCATTGAACGCCTTGCACATCAGTGATGTTTCTCACGCCTCACTGAGGGTATTCTCGGGGCAGCATTTCCCGAACTGACCTGATCCAAGGAGCTGTGCGCTGTGTTCAAACATGTCGATGCCTATGCCGGCGACCCGATTCTCTCGCTGATGGAGACCTTCAAGGCCGACCCCCGTGCTGACAAGGTCAACCTGAGTATCGGCCTGTACTACGATGAAGCCGGCGTGGTGCCGCAACTGGCGGCAGTGGGCGAGGTGGAAAAGCGCCTGGCCGATCAGCCCCACGAAGCCTCGCTGTACCTGCCGATGGAAGGCTTGGCCAGCTATCGCCAGGCGATTCAGGCTCTGCTGTTCGGCGCCGATCATCCGGCCGTGACCGGCGCTCGCGTGGCGACCGTGCAGACCGTCGGCGGCTCCGGCGCGCTGAAGGTCGGCGCCGACTTCCTCAAGCGCTACTTCCCGCAGTCCGAGGTCTGGGTGAGCAACCCGACCTGGGACAACCACCGCGCGATCTTCGAAGGCGCGGGCTTCAAGGTCCATACCTACCCGTACTTCGACCCGACCACCCGTGGCGTGGACTTCGCCGGCATGCTGGCGTGCCTGCAAGGCCTGGCGCAGAACAGCATCGTCCTGTTGCACCCGTGCTGCCACAACCCCACCGGCGTCGACCTGGACCAGAACCAGTGGCAGCAAGTGGTTGAAGTGGTCAAGGCACGTCAGTTGATTCCATTCCTCGACATCGCCTACCAGGGCTTCGGCGAAGGCCTGGTGGAAGACGCTTACGCGATCCGCGAGATGGCCCGTGCCGGCGTGCCGTGCCTGGTCAGCAACTCGTTCTCGAAGATCTTCTCGCTGTACGGCGAGCGAGTAGGGGGCCTGTCGGTGGTCTGCGATGATGAAGCCACCACCGCAAGCGTGCTGGGCCAGCTCAAGGCCACCGTGCGTCGCAACTACTCCAGCCCACCCTGCCATGGTGCGCAACTGGTGGCCGGCGTGCTGGGCGACGCCGAACTCAACGCCCAATGGGTGGCCGAGGTCGAGGTGATGCGCAAGCGTATCCTCGACATGCGCCAGGGCTTGGTTGACCTGCTGGGCGAGCTGTTGCCGGGCCAGGACTTCCAGTTCTTCCTGCGTCAGCGTGGCATGTTCAGCTACACCGGGTTCAGCGTTGCCCAAGTACGACGTCTGCGCGATGAGTTCGGCGTGTACCTGATCGACAGCGGTCGGGTGTGCATGTCGGGCCTGCGCCCGGCCAACCTGCGCCGGGTGGCAGAGGCGTTCGCGGCCGTTCATTCGGCTTGATACTGCTGGGGCCGCGTCGCGGCCCTTTCGCGGCACAAGGCCGCTCCTACAGGTACTGCGCAAACTCAAGCGCGCGCTGCTCCTGTAGGGGCGGCCTTGTGCCGTGAAAGGGATGCAAAGCAGCCGCAAAAACCTCAAGGTGCAACTCGTTCTGTCTAAAGGTGCAGCCGGCCAGCGGATAATTCTTACATTAAAGGTGCAACCGTCCGTAGGGCGGGGCTATGCAAGTGCAACCCAATCAGCGCACAATCGCGCCCCTCTTTTCGGTTGAGGTGTGCGAGGCCTTCTGTTTCGCCGCTCTCAGCCTGTTGCAGTCTTGCGAGTGGAGTTGCACCCGGAATGAATGAGCAGGCCCCAAGCGTTGAACAACGCTTCGAAGAATCGACCCCCGCCACCCTCGGCAGTTGGTCGCGACAAGACACCACCTGGATGCTGGGCCTGTTCGGCACGGCGATCGGCGCCGGAACTTTGTTCCTGCCGATCAATGCCGGCCTTGGCGGCTTCTGGCCGCTGCTGATCCTGGCTGTGCTGGCCTTCCCGATGACCTACTATGCCCACCGCGGGCTGACCCGTTTCGTTCTCTCCGGGCGCAGTGGCGACATCACCGAGGTGGTCGAGGAGCACTTCGGCATCAAGGCCGGCGCGCTGATCACCGTGCTGTACTTCTTCGCCATCTTCCCGATCCTGCTCATCTACAGCGTCGCCCTGACCAACACCGTCAGCAGCTTCATGGAGCATCAGTTGCACATGACCCCGCCACCGCGGGCGCTGCTGTCGTTCCTGCTGATCTTTGGCTTACTGCTGATCGTGCGCTGTGGCGAACAGGCCACGGTCAAGGTCATGAGCCTGTTGGTGTACCCGTTCATCGTCGCCCTGGCGCTGCTGGCCCTGTACCTGGTGCCGCACTGGAATGGCGGTATCCTCGACAGCGCCGGCCAACTGCCATCGGGCTCGGCCTTCCTGCACACCATGTGGCTGGCGATCCCGGTGATGGTGTTCTCCTTCAACCACTCGCCGATCATCTCGGCCTTCGCGGTCGACCAGAAGCGCCGCTACGGCGAGCACGCCGATGAGCGCAGCGGCCAGATTTTGGCCCGCGCGCACCTGCTGATGGTGGCGATGGTGCTGTTCTTCGTGTTCAGCTGCGTGCTGACCCTCAGCAGCGCCCAGCTCGCCGAGGCCAAGGCGCAGAACCTGTCGATCCTGTCCTATCTGGCCAACCACTTCAGCAACCCGGCCATCGCCTTCGCCGCACCTCTGATCGCCTTCATCGCCATCGCCAAGTCGTTCCTGGGCCATTACATCGGTGCCAGCGAAGGCCTCAAGGGCATCATCGGCAAGACCGGCCTGCGCCCGGGTGCCAAGGCCATGGATCGCGTGGTCGCTGCCCTGATGCTGGTGGTGTGCTGGATCGTCGCTACCTTGAACCCGAGCATCCTGGGCATGATCGAGTCCCTTGGCGGCCCGATCATCGCCGCGCTGCTGTTCCTGATGCCGATGTACGCCATCCGCCGCGTGCCATCGATGCGCAAGTACAGCGGGGCGATGTCCAACGTCTTCGTCGTGGTGCTGGGCCTGGTGGCCATGTCCTCGGTGGTCTATTCGGTGGTCGATAGCCTGCTGGGCTGATCCAACGCCGTTGCATAAAGAGAAAGGCCCGAATGGTTTGTCGTCATTTGGGCCTTTTTTTGTCCACAATAAATGCCTGGAAATAGAACAATTTAACTTTTCCCATAGGCACTTGCGCGCCTTCATGCTTAACTCAGTGTCCTTTTCAAAACCCCGCATAAGGATTTCGTCATGGCTCAAGTGACTCTCAAAGGCAACCCGGTCCAGGTCAAAGGTAATCTGCCGCAGGTCGGCGCCCAGGCACCGGCGTTCTCTCTGGTCGGTGAAGGCCTGGCCGACACGTCGCTGCAGAACTACGCCGGCAAGCGCAAGGTGCTGAACATCTTCCCAAGCGTCGACACCCCGACCTGCGCCACCTCCGTGCGCAAGTTCAACGCCCAGGCCAACGACGTGGCCAATACCGTGGTGCTGTGCATCTCGGCTGACCTGCCGTTCGCCCAGGCGCGTTTCTGCGGTGCCGAAGGCCTGGAGAACGTGAAGAACCTGTCGACCCTGCGTGGTCGCGAGTTCCTCGAGAACTACGGCGTGGCCATCGCCGACGGTCCCCTGGCCGGTCTGGCTGCCCGCGCGGTGGTGGTGCTGGATGAGAACGACAAGGTCCTGCACAGCGAGCTGGTTGGCGAAATCGCCGATGAGCCAAACTACGAGGCGGCGCTGGCTGTCCTGAAGTAAGTGTGTCGGAGCCGCGAAGCGGCTCCCTCGGTCACACGCTGTAACGGCCTGGAGCGATCTCCAGGCCGTTTTCATTTAAAGTTCAGCATCTTGGCAGCGTAAGGCGAAGGTAAATGCCTGGTAAAGGTCCTTTGCTAATACGGTGTCAGTGCTTATCGTTCATCCTCCCCAGTCGTCATTTCCTGAACAAGGTTCGTTCAACCCATGCAATCTTCCGTTTCTCGTTCCCCTCGTCGCTGGCTCGTTGGCCTGCTGATCCTGCTGCTGGTGGCCCTGCTGGCCTGGTGGCTGTGGCCTGCAGCCACGCCCCACACGGCGAAGCCAGGCGGGCGGCCCGGCAAAGGCATGGGTATGGGCATGGGGCGGCCGGGGTTCGGTGGCTCCAGCGATCCGGTACCGGTGCGCGTCGAGCCGGTGCATGTGGGCGATTTCCCGCTGTACTACAAGGCCTTGGGCACAGTGACGGCGACCAATACCGTCAACGTCCGCAGCCGGGTGGCCGGTGAGTTGGTCAAGATCCACTTCAAGGAAGGCCAGCAGGTCAAGGCTGGCGACCTGCTCGCCGAAATCGACCCACGCCCTTATCGCATTGCCTTGCAGCAGGCAGAAGGCACCCTGGCGCAGAACCAGGCCCAGTTGAAGAACGCCCAGGTGGATCTGGCCCGTTACAAAGGCCTGTATGCAGAAGACAGCATCGCCAAGCAGACCCTGGACACCGCCGAGGCCCAGGTCGCGCAGTTCCAGGGGTTGGTCAAGACCAACCAGGCGCAGGTCAACGACGCCCGCCTGAACCTCGATTTCACGCAGATCCGCGCGCCTATCAATGGCCGGGTCGGCCTGCGCCAGCTCGACCTGGGCAACCTGGTGGCCGCCAATGACACCACCGCCCTGGTGGTGATCACCCAGACCGAGCCGATCAGCGTGGCCTTCACTCTGCCGGAGACCGAGCTCTCCACCGTGCTCGAGCGCTACCGCAGTGGCGCGAGCCTTCCGGTCGAAGCCTGGGACCGCAGCGACAGCAAGCTGCAGTCCACCGGTGTGCTGGGCAGCCTGGACAACCAGATCGATACCACCACCGGCACGCTGAAGTTCAAAGCCCGCTTCGATAACAAGGACCAGGCCCTGTTCCCCAACCAGTTCGTCAACGTGCGCCTTCTGGCCGACACCCTCAAGCAGGTGCTCTTGGCGCCGGCCGCGGCCATCCAGTTCGGCAATGACGGCACCTTCGCCTATGTGGTCAATGCCCAGAACACGGTCAACATCCGCAAGCTCAAGGTCGGTGCCAGCGACGGCGAGCAGAGCGTGGTGCTCGACGGCCTGGCCGCAGGCGATCGCCTGGTCCTCGAAGGCACCGACCGCCTGCGCGAAGGCAGCAAGGTGGACGTGGTGGAGGACAGCTCCCAGGTGCCGACCACGCCTGGCCAGCAACTCCAGGGCCAGGACGCCAAGGGTTCGGCCCAGGCGGGTGAGTCGGGCAAGGCGGGCGCATGAACCTCTCGCGCCTGTTCATCCTTCGCCCGGTTGCCACCACGCTGAGCATGCTGGCCATCGTGCTGGCCGGCCTGATCGCCTACAAGCTGCTGCCGGTCGCGGCCTTGCCCCAGGTCGATTACCCGACGATCCGCGTCATGACCCTGTATCCCGGCGCCAGTCCTCAAGTCATGACCAGCGCGGTCACTGCGCCCCTGGAGCGCCAGTTCGGGCAGATGCCGGGCCTGACCCAGATGGCATCGACCAGCTCCGGCGGCGCCTCGGTGCTGACCCTGCGTTTCAACCTCGACATGAACATGGATGTCGCCGAGCAACAGGTCCAGGCAGCGATCAACGCTGCCACCAACCTGCTGCCTAGCGACCTGCCGGCGCCGCCGGTGTACAACAAGGTCAACCCGGCCGATACCCCGGTGCTGACCTTGGCCATTTCCTCCAAGACCATGCCGCTGCCCAAGCTCAATGACCTGGTCGATACCCGGGTGGCGCAGAAGATTGCCCAGATCAGCGGAGTGGGCATGGTCAGCATCGCCGGCGGACAGCGCCAGGCGGTGCGCATCAAGGTCAACGTCGATGCGCTGGCCGCCAACGGCCTGAACCTGGACGACGTACGTACACTGATCGGCGCTTCCAACGTCAACCAGCCCAAGGGCAACTTCGATGGTCCGACGCGGGTCTCGATGCTCGACGCCAACGACCAACTGCGCTCGCCCGCCGAGTACGCCAACCTTATCCTGGCCTACAACAACGGCGCCCCCCTGCGCCTGAAGGATGTCGCCGAGATCGTCGACGGCGCCGAGAACGAGCGCCTGGCGGCCTGGGCCAACGAGAACCAGGCGGTGCTCCTGAACATCCAGCGCCAGCCGGGGGCCAACGTCATCGAAGTGGTCGACCTGATCAAAGAGATGCTGCCCTCGATCACCGACAACCTGCCGGCCGGCCTGGATGTTACCGTCCTCACCGACCGGACCCAGACCATTCGTGCGGCGGTCAAGGACGTGCAGCACGAGCTGTTGATCGCCATCGCCCTGGTAGTGATGGTCACATTCGTGTTCCTGCGCCGATTCAGCGCCACTATCATTCCGTCGATCGCCGTGCCGCTGTCGCTGATCGGCACCTTCGGCGTGATGTACCTGGCCGGTTTCTCGGTCAACAACCTCACGCTGATGGCCTTGACCATTGCCACGGGCTTCGTGGTGGACGATGCCATCGTCATGCTGGAGAACATCTCCCGGCATATCGAGGAGGGCGAAACGCCGATGCAGGCGGCCCTCAAGGGTGCCCGTCAGATCGGTTTCACCCTGGTCTCGCTGACCTTCTCGCTGATCGCGGTGTTGATCCCGCTGCTGTTCATGGCCGACGTGGTCGGGCGGCTGTTCCGCGAGTTCGCCATCACCCTGGCGGTGGCGATCCTGATTTCCCTGGTGGTGTCCCTGACCCTGACCCCGATGATGTGCGCGCGGCTGCTCAAGCGCGAACCCAAGGAGCAAGAGCAGGGGCGTTTCTACCGTGCCAGCGGTGCCTGGATCGATTGGCTGATCGAGCACTATGGACGAGGCCTGCAGTGGGTGCTCAAGCACCAGCCGCTGACCTTGCTGGTAGCCGTGGCCAGCCTGGTGCTGACGGTGTTCTTGTACATCATCGTGCCCAAGGGGTTCTTCCCGGCGCAGGATACCGGCGTGATCCAGGGGATCTCCGAGGCGCCCCAGTCCACCTCGTTCGCCGCCATGAGCGAGCGTCAGCAAGCGCTGAGCAAGGTGATCCTCAAGGATCCGGCGGTGCAGAGCCTGTCGTCCTACATTGGCGTCGATGGCGATAACGCCACGCTCAACAGCGGCCGTCTGCTGATCAACCTCAAGCCGCACGGCGAGCGGGACGTCACGGCCAGCGAGGTCATCAACCGCTTGCAGCCGCAGCTCGACAAGCTGGTGGGGATCCGCCTGTTCATGCAGCCGGTGCAGGACCTGAGCATCGAAGATCGGGTCAGCCGTACCCAGTACCAGTTCAGCCTGTCGTCGCCTGATGCCGACTTGCTCGCCGAATGGAGCGGCAAGCTGGTCCAGGCCCTGCAGCAGCGCCCCGAACTGCAGGATGTGGCCAGCGACCTGCAGGACAAGGGCCTGCAGGTGTACCTGGTGATCGACCGCGACATGGCCAGCCGCCTGGGGATCAGCGTGTCGCAGATCACCAACGCCTTGTATGACGCCTTTGGCCAGCGACAGATCTCCACCATCTATACCCAGGCCAGCCAGTACCGCGTGGTGTTGCAGTCGCAGACGGCCTCCAGTATCGGCCCGCAGGCGCTGGAGTCGATCCACGTCAAGGCCACCGACGGCGGGCAGGTCCGCCTGTCGGCCCTGGCAAGGATCGAGCAGCGTCAGGCGCAACTGGCGATTTCCCATATCGGCCAGTTCCCGGCGGTGATGATGTCGTTCAATCTGGCCCATGGCGCTTCCCTGGGCGAGGCGGTCAAGGTCATCGAGCAGGTGCAGCAGGATATCGGCATGCCGCTGGGCGTGCAGACGCGCTTCCAGGGCGCCGCCGAAGCCTTCCAGGCATCGCTGTCGAGCACCTTGCTGCTGATTCTTGCCGCCGTCGTCACCATGTACATCGTGCTGGGCGTGCTGTACGAGAGCTACATCCACCCCGTGACCATTCTCTCGACCCTGCCATCGGCGGCGGTCGGTGCCTTGTTGGCCTTGATCCTGAGCGGCAACGACCTGGGGATGATCGCCATCATCGGCATCATCCTGCTGATCGGTATCGTCAAGAAGAACGCCATCATGATGATCGACTTCGCGTTGGAGGCCGAGCGCCATCAGGGCATGACTCCGCGCGATGCCATCTACCAGGCGGCATTGCTGCGCTTCCGGCCCATCCTCATGACCACCTTGGCGGCGCTGTTCGGCGCTGTGCCCTTGATGCTCGCCACCGGCTCCGGCGCCGAGCTGCGTCAGCCGCTGGGCCTGGTGATGGTGGGTGGCCTGTTGGTCAGCCAAGTACTGACGCTGTTCACCACGCCGGTCATCTACCTGTACTTCGATCGCCTGGCGCGCCGCTGGCGTCCGGCCACTGATGCGCAGCAGGCCCAGGCATGAACCTGTCCGGCCCGTTCATCCGCCGGCCAGTGGCGACCATGCTGCTGAGCCTGGCGATCATGCTCCTGGGTGGGGTGAGCTTTGGCTTGTTGCCAGTGTCGCCATTGCCGCAGATGGACTTCCCGGTGATCGTGGTGCAGGCCAACCTGCCAGGGGCCAGCCCTGAGGTGATGGCCGCCACCGTGGCCACGCCGCTGGAGCGCAAGCTTGGCAGTATCGCCGGGGTCACGACGTTGACCAGCAGTTCCAACCAGGGGTCGACCCGGGTGATCATCGGCTTCGACATGGGCCGGGACATCGATGGCGCGGCGCGGGAGGTTCAGGCGGCGATCAACGCCACTCGCAACCTGCTGCCCAGCGGCATGCGCAGCATGCCCACCTACAAGAAGATCAACCCGTCCCAGGCGCCGATCATGGTGCTGTCGCTGACCTCGGATGTGCTCTCCAAAGGCCAGCTCTACGACATGGCCGACACCATCCTGGCCCAGAGCCTGGCCCAGGTCAGCGGAGTAGGGGAGGTACAGATCGGCGGCAGCTCGTTGCCGGCGGTGCGCATCTCCGTGGAGCCCCAACTGCTCAACCAGTACGGCCTGTCCCTGGACGAAGTCCGCACGGCGGTGGCCAATGCCAACCAGCGCCGGCCCATGGGCTTCGTCGAAGATGCCGAGCGTAACTGGCAGGTGCGTGCCAATGACCAGCTCGAAACAGCCAAGGACTACGAGCCACTTGTAATCCGTCAGCAGGACGGCGCGATTTTGCGCCTGTCCGATGTGGCGAGCGTTACCGATGGCGTCGAGAACCGCTACAACAGCGGCTTCTTCAATGATCAGGCGGCGGTGCTGCTGGTGGTCAATCGCCAGACCGGCGCCAACATCATCCAGACCGTCGACGAGATCAAGGCCCAGTTGCCTGCTTTGCAATCGCTGCTGCCGGCCAGCGTCAAGTTGAACGTGGCCATGGACCGTTCGCCAGTGATCAAGGCCACCTTGAAGGAGGCCGAACACACCCTGTTGATCGCGGTGGTGCTGGTCATCCTGGTGGTGTACCTGTTCCTGGGCAACGTGCGTGCTTCGCTGATCCCCAGCCTGGCTGTGCCGGTCTCGCTGGTGGGGACCTTCGCGGTCATGTACCTGTGTGGGTTCTCGTTGAACAACCTGTCGTTGATGGCGTTGATCCTCGCCACCGGGCTGGTGGTGGACGATGCCATCGTGGTGCTGGAGAACATCTCCCGGCACATCGAGGACGGACAACCGCCCATGCGCGCGGCCTTCTTGGGCGCCAAGGAGGTGGGCTTCACCCTGCTGTCGATGAACGTTTCGCTGGTGGCGGTGTTCGTCTCGATCCTGTTCATGGGCGGCATCGTGCGTGGCCTGTTCCAGGAGTTCTCCATTACCCTGGCCGCGGCGATCCTGGTGTCGTTGCTGGTGTCGCTGACCCTCACGCCCATGCTCTGCTCACGCTGGCTCAAGCCCCATGCCCAGGAGCAGAACCGCCTGCAACGCTGGAGCGACCAGGTGCACCAGCGCATGGTCGCGGCCTACGACCGCAGCCTCGGCTGGGCGCTGCGTCACAAGCGTCTCACGCTGATCAGCCTGCTGGTGACCATCGGCGTCAATATCGCCCTGTACGTGGTGGTACCCAAGACCCTCATGCCCCAGCAGGATACCGGGCAGTTGCAGGGCTTCATCCGTGGCGACGACGGTCTGTCGTTCAGCGTGATGCAGCCTAAGATGGAGACCTACCGCCGCGCCTTGCTGGCCGATCCAGCGGTGGAGAGCGTGGCAGGTTTCATCGGCGGTAACAGCGGCACCAACAATGCCTTCGTGCTGGTGCGCCTCAAGCCCATCGGCGAGCGCAAGCTGTCGGCCCAGCAGGTGATCGAGCGCCTGCGCAAGGAGATGCCCAAGGTGCCTGGTGGGCGGCTGTTCCTGATGGCCGACCAGGACCTGCAACTGGGTGGAGGCGGGCGCGACCAGTCCACTTCTCAATATCTCTATACCTTGCAGAGCGGCGACCTTGGTGCGCTGCGTGAGTGGTTCCCCAAAGTGGTCGCAGCTTTGCGCGCGCTGCCTGAGCTGATCGCGATCGATGCCCGGGACGGTGCGGGCACCCAGCAGGTGACCTTGGTGGTGGACCGCGACCAGGCCAAGCGCCTGGGAATCGACATGGACATGGTCACCACGGTGCTCAACAACGCCTACAGCCAACGGCAGATCTCGACCATCTACGACAGCCTCAACCAGTACCAGGTAGTGCTCGAGATCAACCCCAGGTACGCCTGGGACCCCAGCACCCTGGAGCAGGTCCAGGTGATCACCGCCGACGGCGCGCGGGTGCCGCTGTCGAGTTTCGCCCGCTACGAGAACAGCCTGGCCAATGACCGTGTCAGCCACGAAGGGCAGTTCGCCTCCGAGGACATCGCCTTCGATGTCGCCGAAGGCTACAGCCCCGATCAGGCCATGGCCGCGGTGGAGCGCACGGTGGCCAAGCTCGGCCTGCCGGAGGAAGTGATCGCCAAGCTCGGCGGCACCGCCGATGCCTTCGCCAAGACCACCCAAGGCCAGCCGTTGATGATCCTCGGCGCCCTGGTGCTGGTGTACCTGGTGCTGGGGATCCTCTATGAGAGCTACATCCATCCGCTGACCATTCTTTCCACCTTGCCGTCGGCCGGTGTCGGTGCCTTGCTGGCGTTGTATGCCACCGGCGGCGAGTTCAGCCTGATCTCGCTGCTGGGCTTGTTCCTGCTGATCGGAGTGGTGAAGAAGAACGCGATCCTGATGATCGACCTGGCCTTGCAACTGGAGCGCAACGATGGCCTGAGCCCGGAGGAGTCCATCCGCCGTGCCTGCCTGCTGCGCTTGCGCCCGATCCTGATGACCACGCTGGCCGCCATCCTCGGCGCGCTGCCGCTGTTGCTCAGCCGCGCCGAGGGCGCCGAGATGCGTCAGCCCCTGGGCCTGACGATCATCGGTGGCCTGGTGTTCAGCCAGGTCCTGACCCTCTACACCACGCCTGTGGTCTACCTGTACCTCGACCGCCTGCGCCATCGGTTCAACCGCTGGCGTGGCGTGCGCACCGACGCCGCACTGGATACCCCGCTATGAACTTTGCCCAGACCCCACTCCACCGCGCCCTGAAGCTGCTGACCCGTGGGCGCGGCTCGCGCCTGGTCGGCGCTGGCCTGTGCGTTGCGCTGCTCAGCGCCTGTACCCTGAGCCCGGATTACCACCGCCCGACGCTTGCCACGCCAACGCAGTTCAAGCAGGCCGAGGGCTGGACCCAGGCCAACCCGTCCGATGCCATCGCCCGGGGTGCCTGGTGGGAAATCTACGGCGACACGGGGCTCAACGCCCTGGTCGAGGAGCTCAACCGCAACAACCAGACCGTGGCCCAATACGCGGCCCAGTACCGCCAGGCCCAGGCCTTGGTGCGCAGCAGCCGTGGCGCGTTGTTCCCAAGCCTGGACCTTTCGGTGGGCAAGACCCGCTCGGCCCAGGGCACCGGCAGCAGCAGTTCGAGCCTGTCGAACAACAGCAGCGGCATCCGCGATACCTACAATGCCCAGCTTGGCGTGAGCTGGGAGATCGATCTGTGGGGCAAGTTGCGCGAGGCGCTCAATGCCGATGAGGCCAGTGCACAGGCCAGCCTTGCGGACCTGGCGGCGATCCGCCTGAGCCTGCAGTCGGAGCTGGTGCAGAACTACCTGCAACTGCGGGTGATCGACGAGCAGAAGCGCCTGCTGGAGGCCACCGTGGCCGCTTACGCACGTTCGCTACGAATGAACGAAAACCAGTACCGCGCAGGCGTTGCCGGGCCCGATGCCGTGGCGCAGGCGCGTACCCAGCTCAAGAGCACCGAGGCCGACCTGATCGATCTGGCCTGGCAGCGCGCCCAGTGCGAGAACGCCATCGCCGTGCTGCTGGGCAAAGCGCCGGCGGACTTCGCCCTGGCCGATAGCAAGCGCATCCCGGGCTTGCCGCAGATCCCGGTATCGCTGCCTTCGCAGTTACTGGAGCGTCGGCCTGACATCGCTTCGGCCGAGCGCAATGTGATGGCCGCCAACGCCAACATTGGCGTGGCTCGCGCGGCGTATTTCCCGGACCTGAGCCTGAGCATGAGCGGTGGTTACTCCAGCAGCAGCTTCAGCAATTGGATCGAGCTGCCCAACCGCTACTGGTCGGTGGGGCCGTCGCTGGCCATGACCCTGTTCGATGCCGGTCGGCGCAGTGCCGAGGTGGATCGCACCGTGGCGGTGTACGACCAGACCGTGGCGCAGTACCGACAGACCGTGCTCGATGGCTTCAAGGAAGTCGAGAACTACCTGGTGCAGCTCAAGGTGTATGGGGATGAGGCCGTGGTGCGTCAGGAAGCCCTGGAAGCGGCCCGTGAATCGCTGCGCCTGACCGAAAACCAGTACCGCGCCGGGCTGATCGGCTACCTGGATGTGGTCAACGTCCAGACCACGGCGCTCAGCAACGAGCGCAGCGTCCTGACCTTGCTTCAGGGCAGGCTGGTGGCCAGCGTGCAGTTGATTGCCGCGTTGGGCGGTGGCTGGGATGCCCAGCAGGCGTTTGCCGAAGCGGATAAAACCCCATAACGACCGGCAGTCGGGCCAGATGTGTGGCGGTCAGGCATGTTTTTCCGCTCGGCGCCACCTCGTGTTTCGGGCAGTTCTGCCCTGTTGGACTGATGGATAAGCTGTTCAAAGCTTGAGCGCTTTCGTCCTGCCCATGCGTTCGATCATCCGCCCACGGCGGTCGGTGCCGGCAGGCGCGCTCCTTCCATGCCATCAGTAGTCTGCGCCGATCCCGTGCCATGCGGGAGGGCGCGCAGGAGCCCAACATGCCTGATTCATCCTCTACGTCCGCGGACACTCGCCGCGACCCCTTGTTTACCCCGCCGTCGCTGCCCAAAGGCGGCGGTACCGTCTCCGTCGGCGGCGGCATGCTGTCCGTCGGCAGCGCCGATGGTGCGGCCGGTTGGTCGTTGCCGTTGCCGCTGCCCGGCGGGCGCGAGTTGTCGCCGGCATTAGCGCTGAACTACAGCTCAGGTGGCGGTAACGATGCTTTTGGCGCCGGATGGATCTGCTCACTGCCTGTGGTATCGCGCATGACCCGGTTCGGCATCCCACGGTATACCGAAGGCGACCGTCTGGCCGGCCCTGACGGCGAAGAGATCCTGCGTGACAACGCTGGCTCGCGTACCGAGAGCACGCTGCCATTTTCCACCGTCCATGCCCCGCACACCGTCACGCCTTGGGTGTCGCGAAGCGGCGGGCGCGGCGAACGCCTCGAGCATTGGTGCGCCGAGGCCACACCGGACGCTCCCGGTTTCTGGCTGCACTACCATGCAGACGGCAGCCTGACGCTGTTCGGCTGGACTACCAGCGCCCGTTTGAGCGACCCGGACGACCCTTCGCACGTGGCCACCTGGTACCCCGAAGAGACGGTCAGCGCCAAGGGCGAGCACCTGGTGTACACCTACCGTACGGAGGATGAGGCCAACTGCGACGCTCAGGAGTTGGCCGCCCACCCGCGGGTGGCGAACGTATACCTGGCTGGCGTGCATGCCTTGAACGCGACGCCGTCGGAGGCGCTGCTGGTACCGGAAGGGGCGTTTCGCCCTGAAGACTTCATGAGCGTGATGCTGTTCGATTATGGCGAGCGCGACACGCCGGTGGATGAGCCCCCACCGTTCCAGACCAGTGCACGTTGGCCGGCTCGCCTGGACCGCTATGGTTTCTGGCGCTGGGGTTTCAACGTGCGCATGCGTCGTCTGTGCCGGGACGTGCTGCTCTGGCACCGCACCGCGATGATGGCGGGCGAGAAGGACTCGACACCGGTGCTGGTCTCGCGCCTGCACCTGACATACCAGCAGTCAGCCGTGGCGACCGTGCTGGAGTCTGCCCAGCAGGTGGCGTATGAACCGGATGGCACGCCGCTGATCCTGCCACCGATGGAGTTCGAGTTGAGCCGGCCAGGCCGGGACGCTGCCGGCTGGGAAGCGCTGCCCGATCTCGACGGTTTCAGCCCGTCGCGCTGGCAGATGGCCGACCTGCATGGCGAGGGTCTGGCAGGGCTGCTGTACCAAGAGCAGGGCGCGTGGCGATACCGTGCGCCGGAACGCAAGGACGGTGGCGAGATCGATGCAGTGACGTGGGGCGAATCCCAGCTGCTGCCTCTTGCCCCTGCGCTGGAGAGTGGGACCTTGACCGACCTGGACGGCGATGGCCGTCCTGATTGGCTGGTGGCTCAGCCAGGTTTGCATGGCCGCTTCACCTTGTCGCCAGATGGCCAATGGAGCCGTTTCATCCCGCTTCAGGCCTTGCCCACGGAGTTGCTGCATCCCCGTGCCCAACGGGTCGACCTGACCGGCGAAGGATTGCTGGATGTGGCCATGATCGGGCCGCGAAGTGTGCGCCTATGGGCTAGCGCGGGCAGCGAAGGCTGGCGGCAGTCTGCCGAAACCGCCTACCTGGGCAAGACATCGTTGCCCATGGAAGGCGGCGAGGACCGATTGGTGGCGTTTGCCGACGTGGCCGGCAGTGGTCAACAGCATTTGGTGGAGATCACCGGGGAAAGCGTTACCTATTGGCCATCGCTCGGCCATGGCCGATTTGGCGAGCCGATCGGCATCGGCGGGTTTGCCGTCGAGGACTTCAGGGCCTCGCGGGTACTTCTCGGTGATACGGACGGCAGCGGCACCACTGACATCCTGTACCTGGAGGCCGACCGTGTGCGGGTGTTCGTGAGCGAATCGGGCAACCGTTTCGTGGAGCGTGCAGCGGTGCCGGCGCCCGCGGGCGTGGTGCTGGATGACACCTGCGTGCTGCAGGTGACGGACCTGCGCGGCCAAGGGACCGCAGAGCTCGTGTTGACGGTGACGCACATGGCGCCGCGCACCTGGACCTACCGATTCAATGACAGGCGCCCCTGGTTGCTGGCGCAGGTTTGCACCAACACCGGCAGCCGCACCCTGTTCGACTACCGCAGTTCGGCCCAGGGCTGGCTGGATGAAAAGGCCACCCTGAAGGCGCAAGGCAAGCCAGCGGTGAGCCTGTTGCCGTTTCCGGTGCACATGCTCAGCCGAGTGACCATGGTCGATGACATCAGCGGCCTGCGCACGGTCAGCGGCATGACGTACCTGCGTGGCATCTGGGACGGTATCGAGCGTGAGTTTCGCGGGTTTACCCGCCTGATCCAGACCGACACGCTGGTCGATGCCCAGGGCACCGCGCCGGAGCGTTCGCCACCTGCTCAGGTCCGCAGCTGGTTCCTCAGTGGAATCGAGGCTCATGATACGACCCTGGAGGGCATTTTTGCGGGGCCGGGCTCGGCAGAGTCGGATTTTGCCGTCAGCCCACTGCGTCTCACCCAGCTGCAAGCCGACGGCCAGGAAGTCCCCTACGCGCCGGAGGGCGAGGCACGGCGCTGGTTGCTGCGCGCGCTGAAGGGCATGCCAGTGCGGACGGAAACCTATGGTCTGGACGGCAGTGATCGGGCGTCTGTGCCCTACAGCATCACCCGCCAGCGCTGGCAGGTGCGCGCCTATGAGACGGCGTCCCCTGCGAGGCCAGCGGCGCTGGTGACGCCGGTGGAGAGCCTGACGCTGACCACCGAACGGATTGCCCAGGATCCGGTGGTCTCGCAGGTGGTCGTCCTGGAGCAGGACCGGTATGGCAGCGTCCTGCAAAGCGTGGACATCCGCTACCCGCGACAGGATGCGGTCAAGCCGTCGCCTTACCCGGACACATTGCCCGAGGGGCTCGAAGCGGCTTCTCGCGACGCCCAGCAGAACGCGGTATGGCTGACGCTTTCGCGTCAGCGTGTGCGCAACCTGCATGTCGGGCACCTTCATCTGACGGGGCTGAGTGAAGGAGGGCGCACGGACGTGCTGCATCTGGAGCCAGCGCAGGTGCCTGAGGGTGGTTTCACCGTGGAGAGTCTGCAGGCAGCACAGGGCCCCCTTGCGCATCTGGACGATGCCACGCTGGGCGGTTACAGCCATGTGCAGTGGTGCGACAGGGCGGGGGCGCCGGTCGAGGTGCCGGTACGTCAGGCTCTGGTGGCCTACACCGAGACGGCCCTGCTGGAACAGGCGTCGCTGGCGGCCTTCGAAGGCCATGTGCCCGAGGCGGAGCTGGAGCGCTTGTTAAAACAGGGCGGTTACCGTGCCAGTGAGCTACCGGAGGACGGCAAACGCGTCTACCTCGCTCGCCACGGGCTGGCACGTTATGCCGACGCCGAAGGGTTCTATCGACTGGTCGGTGCGCGGGACAGCGAATTGACGGGTGAAACGCTCGTGCAATGGACGCCTCATGGGCTGGCCGTGCAGCAGGTGACCGACGCAGCGGGTTTGTGCACGCGCTTCAGCTATGACTGGCGCTTCATGACGGTGATGTCGCTCATCAACCCGAACGACAATGTGCTATCGGTGACATTCGATGCACTGGGGCGGGTGGTCCAGAGCCGATTCCACGGCACCGAGAATGGCGAAATGGCGGGTTATCACCCCACCCAGGCTTTCGATGTGCCGAAATCGATGGCGGCCATGCTGTCGCTCGAGGGCGGCGAAGTGCCTGTCCATACGGCCCACCTGTTGGTGACCGACAGCTGGATGCCCCCGGGCCGTGACGCGCGCGGGCGTATCCAATCGGGGCGCGTCGGCGAGCTGGCGCTCAGGCGTTTTGCCCGCACGCATGGGCTTAAGCTCGATCTGAACGAAGGACGCGAGCCGCCGCACATCATCAGCCTGCTGACCGACCGCTACGACGGCGACCCTGACCAGCAGGTGCGCCTGAGCGTGACCTACAGCGATGGAGGGGGGCGCGCGTTGCAGACGGCGGTACTGCATGCGCCAGGCGATGCATTGGTCCGGACTGACGAGGGCGAGCTGAAAGTGGATGAGCAGGGCAAGGCTGTCATCGCCCACGCCGCCGTACGTTGGGCGGTGAGCGGAAAGACCGAGTACGACAACAAGGGCCAGCCGGTGCGCACGTGGCTACCGTTCTATCTGAACGACTGGCGCCCGGTGGACGATCAGCGCACAACTGACGGGCTTTATGCCGACACCCATCTGTACGATGCCACTGGGCGTGTTTGCCGCGTGCTCACTGCTGCGGGCTACGAGCGACGCACGCAGTATTACCCCTGGTTCACGGTCTCGGAAGACGAAAACGATACGGCTTGAACGCAGCGACCGCGCAGGCCTGAGGGGCCTGCGCGGCGCTTTGACGGACCCGTTCCCATTCTCAAAAAGCCCGTGCGTTTCACCAACGCTTGAGTACAATAATCAGCTTTTCGGGCCCTTGTTCAGCCCCTTTGCTGGAATCCAAATGCTGATCGGTAGCTACTCCTCCGCGCTGGTGTTGATCTCGCTGTGCGTCGCCATTCTTGCCTCCTACACCGCGCTGGACCTGACCGGCCGGATTGCCACGGCCAAGGGCCGCGCGGCCTACTTGTGGATGGGGGGCGGGGCCTTTGCCCTGGGCATCGGGATCTGGTCGATGCATTTCATCGGCATGCTCGCATTCAGCCTGCCGATCGAGCTGGGGTATGACTGGACGCTCACTGCGCTGTCGCTGCTGATTGCGGTGTTGTCGTCGGGCTTCGCCCTGTGGCTGGTCAGTCAGCCGAGCCTGCCGATGCTGCAGCTGGGGTTCGGTGCGCTGATCATGGGCGGTGGCATCGCCAGCATGCATTACACCGGCATGGCTGCACTGCAGATGGTGCCGGGCATCGACTATGACCCGACCCTGTTCGGTGCCTCCCTGGCCATCGCTGTAGGGGCCTCGGCGGCGGCCCTGTGGATCGCGTTCCGCTTGCGTCAGCACACCCCGTATGTGCGGCATATTCGTGGTGCGGCCGCGGTGGTGATGGGGATCGCCATTGTCGGCATGCACTATACCGGCATGGCGGCGGCGAACTTCCCCGAGGGCAGCTTCTGCGGTGCGTTGGCCAACGGCCTGCGCGGCGATGGCCTGGACTCGGTGGTGCTGATCACCACCCTGGCGGTGCTGGCGGTGGCCCTGCTCACGTCGGTGCTCGATGCTCGCCTGGAGGCGCGCACCTCGGAGCTTGCACGCTCCTTGACCCTGGCCAACCAGGAGCTGACTCAGCTCGCCTTGCACGACACCCTGACCGGCCTGCCCAACCGCACCCTGTTGGCGGAGCGCATCGACCAAGCCATCAGCAAGGTGGCGGAGCAGGGCGGATGCTTCGCGCTGATGTTCATCGATCTGGACGGCTTCAAGCCCGTCAACGATGCCTTCGGCCATCATGTGGGCGACCTGTTGCTCAAGGCGGTGGCGGCCCGCCTGCGGGGGCATCTGCACAGCCAGGACACCCTGGCGCGCATCGGCGGCGACGAGTTCGTCCTGCTGGTGGAACTGCAGGAGCCGGCCGATGCCATGGAGGTGGCCGTCAAGCAGGTCAATCTGGTGGCACGCCCTTATCGGGTGGCCGATCACGACCTGCAGCTCTCGGCGAGCCTGGGTATCGTGCTCTACCCGGGCAACGGCCTGGACCAGCAGGAACTGCTGCGCAACGCCGATGCGGCCATGTATCACGCAAAAAGCGCCGGCAAGAACGGCTACAGCTTCTTCGACGTCTCGATGAACAGCAACGCCCGTCAGCAACTGCAACTGCTCCAGGACCTGCGCGCGGCCCTGGAACATGGCCAGTTCCGCCTGCACTACCAGCCCAAATTCGATGCGCTCGCCCGCCAGCCGATCGGCGCCGAGGCGTTGCTGCGCTGGGAGCATCCGCAGCACGGGCTGCTGTTGCCGGACCGGTTCATCGGCCTTGCCGAGAAGACCGGTCTGATCATCCCCATTGGCGAATGGGTGCTGGGCGAGGCCTGCCGGCAGATGCGCGACTGGCTCGCGCAGGGGTATGACGACTGGCGTATCGCGGTGAACCTGTCGGCCATCCAATTTTGTCATGCCGGTCTGGTCGACAGCGTGGCCCGCGCCCTGGCGAGCAACCAACTGCCGGCCAACCGCCTGACGCTGGAAATCACCGAGACCACGGCCATGCGCGACGCCGATGCCAGCCTGACCGTGCTGCAGAAGCTTTCCGACATGGGCGTGGACCTGTCCATCGATGATTTCGGGACCGGTTACTCAAGCCTGATGTACTTGAAGCGCCTGCCGGCGAACGAACTGAAGATCGACCGAGGTTTTGTCCGTGATCTGGAGCAGGACAGCGACGATGCGGCGATCGTCTCGGCGATCGTTGCCCTGGGCCAGGCCCTGGGCCTGCGGATCGTGGCAGAAGGGGTAGAAACCAGCCGCCAGCAGGAATTCCTGACCCGTCTGGGTTGTGATTCGCTGCAAGGCTATCTGCTCGGCCAGCCCATGCCGGCCGAACAGTTCATGGAGGGTCTGAAGTCGGTGAGGCAGACCGAGACGCTCTGACTACACCGCATCGCGCAGGGCGCATGAGGGGTCGAACGCGTCCATTTCGGCCTCCACGGCCTCGATGATCCGCTCTACATCCGCGGCCGCCATGATGGCTGCGCAGGGGATGCCGGCGATTGCCAGCAAGGTTTCGCCGGTGGCGCGGTCGAACAGCCGGGCGACCATGCTGCGTGGCGCATCCATGCTGGCTTCGAAGCCCAATGGATGGAAATGCCAGCGCATCACCTGGCAGGCGTTGGGGAACGTCATCTTGTTCATGCCAGCCTCCTTGTCCTGATCCTGGACCCGGTGATCGGCCGCTCATTCGGCCGGTAGGAACCTAACCATAGCACCTGTGACGACAGTGTCCTGCGCAAACCATGACAAATGTACGGTTACTTGATACGCATCACACCTGGCTGGAGCCTGCTACGTAATGTCCAAAGGCCAGGGCAAACGTTTTTCACGGGCGATAGCGGGCAGCCGGGATGGTTCCGGGCGACGTTCGGGGAGCGGTGCTTTTCTGACCAGCGGTGGCACAGCGCATCAGCCCAACAAGCCGGCGGCGATGTTGATGGTGAAGCCCAGGATCGCCGTGTTGTACACGAAGCACACCAGCGAATGGGCCAGGACCACCCGGCGCATGCCGCGCCCGGCCACGCCGATGTCGGAAGTCTGCACGGCGACGCTCAGGGTGAACGAGAAGTAGTGGAAGTCCCAGTAGTCCGGCGCGCGCTCACCATCAGGAAAACGCAGCGGGGGCTCGTGGTGGTCGGCGGTGTAGAACAGGCGGGCGTAATGCAGGCTGAAGATGCAGCCGATCAGCAGCCATGAGCCGGCCACGGTTAGACCCGTATACAGATAGTGCAACGCCTGATCGCTTCCCTGCAGGCCGCGACTGGCGGCCAGTTGCAACGTGACCGCGGCAAGGCTGGCAATGGCCGCGAAGCACACGGTGAACAGCACCAGCCCGGCGTTTTCGTCTTCCACACGGGCTACTTTGCGCACGGTGTCGGCCTTGGCGCGCCACGTCAGCCAGAACACCAACACCAGGTAAAGCCAGACGCCCAGGTTCCAACCGGCAAGGATGCGCTGCACGGTATCGTCGGCGGGGATCAGCCAGGCGCCGATGAAGCCTGCCAGTGTGGCGATACTCAGGCGAGGGTGGGTACGGGTAAGGCGGTGGAAAGCCATGCGGTCTCGTCAGTGAAAGGGCATGGCTAACACTCTAGTTCAGCCTGGCAGGCCATCCACCCGGGGGCGCAACAGAATCGGCAGGTAATGCCAGGCGAACAACAGCAGCGCCAGGCTCCAGCACAGTACTGCCAGGTTCAGCCCCAGCGGGGTGAACGGCGTCAGCCCCACCCGTGCGATGGCCGCCAGCTGGATCAAGGCGAAGGCCCAGGCAATGGGGCCGGGCACGTTCAGAGGGCGGCCGGTATGGCCCAGACTCACCCGCGCCATCATCGCCACGATCAAACCGGTCATGGCGCCGATGCTCAAGGCGTGGGTCGCCAGGCTCGGTGCCGAAGCGAGCCCGGCGTGCCACGCGGCCATCCCCAGACAGGCCACCAGCAACCAGGCGTAGGCCAGATATAACGACCACAGCAGCGGTACCCGCCAGATGCCACGCTCATGCCAAAGCATCAGGCGCGTGCCGTGGAGCAGGGCCAGGGCGGCGAAGGGGATGGCCATCAACGGCTCGGAACGATCACCCAGACCGCTGGCCAACGACAGCGGTACAGCAATGCTCAGGGCCAGGCAAACGCGATCCAGCCAGGGGCGGGCGGGTGCCGGGGTCATGTTGCCCAGGCCGCGCCGGGTAAAGAACGGGATTACCCGGCCCCCGATCACGGTCATCATCGCCGCCACCAGCCAGAGGCCTGCGAAGACGCCACGGCGCTGCCAGAGTTCGTCCTGGCGCAGCCAGCCGGCCAGGGTCAGCCAGTGACAAGCGGCCAGCAGCAGGACCAGGCCAATGATCGGATAGTTGTTGCGCAGGCGACGCTGAACGATCGGGCGCGCCAGGGCCAGCGCCACCCAGGGCAGGAACGCGCCCTCTACCAGCACTGTCAGCCCGGCAGGCAGGGGCAGAAACCACACGGCCCGGCCTAGCAACCAGAGCACGAACAGCCCCTGCAACGGGCGCCCGCTCATACCCGGGACGCCGCTCCAGTTCTGCACGGCCGTCAGCAGGAACCCGGCGATGATGGCAGCGGCAAAACCAAAGAGCATTTCATGGCGATGCCAGGCCAGCATGCCGCCGCTGGGCGTCGGAGAGGCCACGCCGGACAGCACGCCGGCCCAGAGCAGCACTGCAACTAGAGCGAAAATACTGCCCCCCAGGAAGAAGGGGCGAAAACCCAGGGCCCAGATGGCCTGGCGCGGACGGGAGGTGATGGGCTGCACGAGCATGGGACGTCCTTGGTTCGAACAGGAGGGGGTAATCGGGTACTATCACGAACCGTGCCAGCGGCAAACGCCTTGTATATCAGGATGATGGCACTGTGTAGGGTCGTAATGACCTCCTTGTTTTGTTGTCGATATGACTTGCCAGCAAGTCTGAATGACCCGCTTCAGGATTCATGTTTTGTCCGATCTCTTGCATAACCCACTGTTGCAGTACCTGGCTCGCCTGGCGCCCTCCAGCCAGCTGACCATGCGCTACATCCTCCAGGACGCCGCCGACCGTCTGGGGTTTGTCGACTGCGACATCGCCGACGTCCCGTGGCACAGGCTCGAGCCAGGTCATGTGGTGGCCTTGGTGGCAGCGCTGCGCACCGACGGCTATGCCCCCAATACGTCTTCGCTGTACGTCAATGCCATACGCGGTGTGATGAACGAAGCGTGGCGCCAGGGGTTGATCGACCATGAAAAGCTGTTGCACATCCGCGAGGTCAAGCCCGCCGGTGGCAGCAGGTTGCCAGCGGGGCGCAACTTAAGGCGTAGCCTGATACGCGAATTGATGGACGTCTGCGCCGCTGACCCGCGCCCCCAGGGCGTACGCGACGCGGCGATCATCGCGCTGCTGTATGGCACCGGCATGCGCAAGTCCGAGTCGGTGGACATCGATCTGGACCAAGTGGATTTCGAGGCCCGTAGCCTGCGAGTGGTGGGCAAGGGCAATCGCCAGTTGATCAAATACGCCCCGGTCTGGGCGTTCGAGAGGCTGCAGGCCTGGCTGGAGCTACGCCGCCAGCATTTGCCGGCAGGAGAGGCCGACGATGTGTTCCTGTTCAACCGCATTCGCCGTGGCAACCACATCACCCGTGCCCGCATCACCAAGCATGCGATCTACTACATCGCTCGCCAGCGCGGGGCGCAGGTGGGGGTGAAGATCATGCCCCATGATTTTCGGCGGGCGTTCATCACCCGGGTGATCGAGGAGCATGACTTGTCCATCGCCCAGAAGCTCGCGCACCACGCCAACATCCAGACCACCGCCAATTATGACCGGCGTGACGACAACGAGCGGCGTCGGGCGGTGGATCGGTTCGACTATTGATGGAGCCTGCCGGTGGGAGCCTGCGATGGGCTGCAAAACAGCCCCAAGTCCTCAAACGGTGGAGCCCGCAAAGCGCCTTCCATTGCTAGTGAATACTCGAGGCCAGCTCGAAGATCGGCATGTACATCAGGATCACGATCAGCCCGATCAGCAGGCCGATGAAGGTCATCAGCAGCGGCTCGAACAAGCGTACGAACCATTCCACCCAACGGCCGATTTCCTGGTCGTGAAAATCGGCGCAGCGCTCGAGCATCTCACCAAGGTTCCCAGACTGCTCGCCCGCCCGCAGCAGGCGCAGGGACACCGGCGTCACCAGTTGGCCCAGCTCCAGCGCATCGGACAGTGGCAAGCCTTCCCCCACCCGGCGACAGGCCTGTTCCAGGCCCTGCGCCGAAGCGCTGCCCAGCAGCCCTCGGGCCATGCTCATCGCGGTAAGGATCGGGATGCCGCCCTGCAAGAGGATGCCCAGCGAGCGATAGAAACGCGCCAGCTCATACATCACCAGGCGCTGATGCAGTGCCGGCCAGCGGCGCAACTGGCGGCTGACCCAGCGGCGCAGGGCGGGGTTTCTGCGCATCAAGGCCAAGGTGCAAAGGCTGCCCAGTGCCGCCAATGCCAGGGGCAGCTGCTGCGCGTGGAGGAACAGGCCGATCTTCATCAGCACTTGCGAAAGCCACGGCAGCTCGTTGCCCATGCCTTCGAACACCAAGCTGAAGCGCGGCACCACGTAGCCCAGCAGGAAGAGCACCACGCCACCCCCCACCAACAGCAGCAGCAGGGGGTAGACCGAAGCGCCGACCAGCTTCTGCCGAACCACATCCAGGCGCTGTCGATAACTGATGTAGCGACCCAGGGCATCCCCCAAGGCGCCGGTGCGTTCGCTCGATTGCACCAGGGCCACGTACAGCGCCGGAAATACCCGTGGCTGTTCGCCCAAGGCCTGGGACAGCGAGCGGCCCTCGTAGAGCTGGCGCACCAGCGCCTCGAGCACCTTGCGCGAGGAGGCATTGGGCGCTTTTTCGGCCAGGCTCTCCAAAGCATCGATCAATGGCAGGCCCGCGCTGAGCAAGGTGCCGAGTTCCTGGCTGAACAGCACCAGGTCGAACTGCGGCGCTCGCCGCCAGGGCAGGGCACGCAGGGCGCCGCCCTGGCCACGAATGCTCACGACCCGCAGCCCCTGGTTCTCGGCTTGTCGTCGAGCGTGCTCGGCATCCTCGGCCTCGACCTGCAGCTGGACGATGCCTTGCTGGCCCAGGGCCTTGAGGCTGTAGCGCATGGCCGTTCTCCTCATTGCCAGCTGGTGATTTCGGCATTTTCCCCGTCTCCGCCGGGCTGGCCGTCCTTGCCCATCGACAGCAGGTCGTACTCGCCGCCGTTTTCACCGGGCTGGCGATAGATGTAGGCGCGGCCCCAAGGGTCTTGCGGCACGGCCTTTTGCAGGTAGGGGCCGGACCATCGCTGCTCGCCGCTGGGGGCCGCCACCAACGCCTGAAGGCCTTGCTCGCTGCTGGGGTAGTGGCCGACTTCCAGGCGATACAGGTCAAGGGCCTTGCCCAGGCCCTCTATCTGCGCCCGTGCCACTTTCGCTTCTGAGCGGCCGAGCTGGCTGAAGTACTTGGGCGCGACGATGCCGGCCAACAGGCCAAGCACCACCAGGACCACCAACAGTTCGAGCAGGGTGAAGCCACGCTGGGTGATGGGTCTGCGTTGCATGGTGAAATCCTCCAGTGCGTTCGGGCAGGTTTGCCTTGCCATGCAACAGCCGTGCACGTCTGGCTCGGGCCCCTGCGCCATGGGGCACAGCAAGCGGCACAGTGCTTGCGTCGTAGCTGAAAACCTCGGGTTTTCCGGGGCATTTCCCCCACATCGGGGGCCACGACGGGGAGGCAGCCGACATGCGTGGAATCATCCTGGGATTGATCTGGTTGGCGGCGGGTGCCGCAGAGGCCGACATGTACATCTCCATCGATGCCAAGGGCGGCTATGTGCTGTCCAACGTGCACCGGCCAGGACGGCATTACGAACGGGTCATCAGTGAGCCGGTGGCCCATGCCGGGCCGGCCGATGCCCAGTTGATCACCGGCCGGCCCTACGCCGAACTGGTGGCCAAGGCGGCCGAGGCTCACGGCGTTCCCCAGGCATTGCTGCATGCCCTGATCAAGGCCGAGTCCGGCTACAACCCCAAGGCCCGTTCCCCCCGTGGGGCGGCCGGCCTGATGCAACTGATGCCTGACACGGCGAAGGAGATGGGCGTCAAGGACGTGCTGGATCCCGCGTCCAACCTGCAAGGCGGGGCGCGCTATCTCAAACGCATGCTGACGCTGTTCGACAACGACATTACCTTGGCCGTGGCGGCCTACAACGCCGGGCCCGATGCAGTGATCAGCCGCGGTGGTGTGGTCCCGCCGTTTGCCGAGACGCGCCGCTACGTGCCCAATGTGTTGCGCGACTACCGCAAGTTGCAGGGGCTGGCCGAAGATGCGCCGTTGTAGCCGTCGGCGAAGGGTCGTAGATCAATGTCGCGTCGGGTGTGCTCACTTCCCCAACTCTGGGCTATAACCTTTTGAAGGTGCCCAGCCGTTGGAGTCGACCATGGACCTCGCCCCGCGTTCCGCCACACTCGACGTGCCCGTTGGCGGCGACAGCAGCGCGGCGCGTAAGCCATTCAATTTGCTGCGTTGGTACGCCTGGGTGAGCCTGGCGATCATCGTCTCGATCGCGGTTGGTCTGGGGCTGATCTCCAGCCGCTTCATCATCAACGAGAGTGTCGAACGCGACGCCTTGCTCTCGGCGCAGTTCATCCAGGCCATCGCCGATGCCGAAGTACGTCATGTGTCGATCCCCAATGTGCGCACCATGGGTGAACTGCTCGACCCGCGCACCGACCAGGCCATGCCTGACGTCGACCCCGATGCCCGGCGCCGGGCTCGCGGCGAGTTTCTCGATCACATTGCCCACTTGCCCGATATGCTGCTGGCCAATATCTATGCGCCGGACCGTACGGTGATCTGGTCGAGCAACCCGGCGCTGACCGGCAAGTCGATCGAATCGGACGATGATCTGGAGCAGGCCTTCGAGTACAAGATGCAAGTGTCGGCCAGCTATCACGACTTTGATGACGCGCGCAGCGAGCAGAAGTTCGTGACCCCGCCCCAGCAGTTGTTCATCGAGAATTACATTCCCCTGTTCGACGCCGATGGTGAGCGGGTCACCGCCATGGTGGAGATCTACAAAGAGCCCCATGATCTGATCGTACGCATAGAGCATGGCCTGCTGTTGATCTGGCTGGCCATCGCCGTAGGCGCGGGCCTGGTGTATTTCGGCCTGTACGGCATCATGCGCCGGGCGTCACGGGTGATGGCGGTGCAGCAGAAACGGCTGATCAGCAACGAGACCTATGTGGCTCTGGGGGAGATGTCCTCGGCGGTCGCCCACAGCCTGCGCAATCCCTTGGCCAGCATCCGCTCCAGTGCCGAGCTGGCCCAGGCGTTCGACGAAGGGCCGGCGCAGAAGAACATCAGTGACATCATCAGCCAGGTGGACCGCATGTCCCAATGGGTTCGCCAGCTACTGCAGTCGCTGCGCCCGCTCAACGATGATGCGGTGCCGGTGGACCTTTCCCAGGTGCTGCAGGAGAGCCTGCAGGCATTTGCCGTGCCGCTGGCGCGAAGCGGCGTGACCCTGGACGTCAAGCCGCTGCCCCCGGTGCAGGTGGTGGGGCATCCGGTATTGCTGGGGCAGATCTTCAACAGCTTGATCGCCAATGCGCTGGAGTCCATGGAGCAGGGTGGGCAGTTGCGGGTGGAAGTGGTACGTCGGGATCGACGCAGCCTGACATTGCGCCTGTCGGACACCGGGCGGGGCATGAGCGATCAGCAGCAACGCATGGCCTTTCGGCCGTTCTTCACCACCAAACAGGGTGGCCTGGGGGTGGGGCTGGTGCTGGTCAAGCGGATCATGGAGCGCTTTGGCGGCTCGGTTCGGTTGAGCAGTCGGGAAGGGGAAGGCACCCAGGTTTCGCTGAGTTTTCGTTTGGTTAGGTCTTGATTTTTTACCTGATAAATATTTCGTATCTATCTGTTTTTAAAAGAAATACATGATTTTTGGGTGATGTTACCCATTTGTGGGGCATTAACCTCGAATCAGGTTTTTAATGGTTTTATAACATATTGAATTTAAGCGATATTTATCTTTGATTCGCGACTGGCTGAGTTCTTGCAGCATGCTGAGTGCGACCAATGGTTGCGGCAGCTTTTCAGGCAAAGTGCTATCACGTTGCTACAGGCGGTAGCACTGCCTGGGTACGCCGTCACCCCCGAAGCCTTCGAACGGGAACGATGCGATGCAGATGCTGGAACACGATATTCCGGACAAGGCTGCCGGCCCCTCCAGCGGGCTCGCTGCGCCATTGCGTGAATTCAACCTGCTGCGCTGGTTCTCGGTGATCAGTCTGCTGATCATTGCGGCAGTGGCCGGCGCACTGGGTTACTTCTCGACCCGTTTCGTGGTGCGTGACAGCGTCGAGCGCGATGCCATGCTCACCGCCCAGTTCATCCAGGCTATGGCCCAGGCGGAGGTTCGCCATTCCCAGTTGCCACCGGGCACCACCATGGGTGAGCTGCTCGACCCGCGTCTGGACAACCAGCACCTGCAGATCGCGCCGGCCCTGGTGCAGTCGACCCGCGGAGAATTCCTCGACCACGTGGCGCATCTGCCTGACACGTTGTTGGCCAACGTCTACGCCCATGATCGCACCATTGTCTGGTCCACCAACCCGGAGTTATTGGGTAAACGCATTGCCGAAGATGACGACCTCGACGAGGCCTTCCACTCGCGCAAGCCGGTTTCAGCGAGTTATCACAAGGCAGAGGATGATCGGGAGGAGCAGAAGTTCCAGCGCGAGCCCCGCTACCTGTTCATCGAAAACTACATTCCGCTGTTCGACAGCCAGGGCGAACAAGTGCTGTCGATGGTCGAGATCTACAAAGAGCCCCAGGATCTGGTGCGGCGCATCCAGCGCGGCTATGTGCTGATCTGGTGCTCGACCCTGGTGGGCGGGGCACTGATCTATTTCGGCCTGTTCTGGATCGTGCGCCGGGCTGCGGGGATGCTGCACCACCAGCAGGATCGTCTGGTGGCCAGCGAGACCTACGTGGCGCTGGGTGAGATGTCCTCGGCCGTGGCCCATAGCCTGCGCAACCCACTGGCCAACATCCGCTCCAGCGCAGAGCTTGCCCAGGAGATTGCCAGCGACCCGGCGCGCAAGAACATTGCCGACATCATCAGCCAGGTCGACCGGATGTCACGCTGGGTGCGTGACTTGCTGGTGTCGCTGCGTCCGACCAGCGACGAGGCAGAGGCCGTGGATCTGGTGGCAGCGATCGAGGATACCCGGCTGGCGTTTGTACAGCAGATCGAGCGCAACGGCGTGCAGTTCAGCTTCGAAGGGCCGGCTCAGCAGTGGGTGGCCAGCCAGCCGCTGCAACTGACCCAGATCCTCAACAGCCTGTTCGCCAATGCCCTGGAGGCCATGCCCAAGGGCGGTCTGTTGTGTGCCGAGGTCAGTTGCCTGGAAGGTCAACAGGTGCGGCTGGTGCTCAGCGATACGGGCAAGGGCATGAGCCAGCAACAGGAACGGATGGTGTTCAAACCGTTCTTCACCACCAAGCAGGGCGGCCTCGGTGTGGGCCTGGCCCTGGTCAAGCGCATCATGGAACGCTTTGGCGGCTCGGTCAGCCTGACGAGTCGCGAAGAGGAAGGAACCCGCGTGAGCCTTGTATTCAATATTGCAGCGGGAGGGGACCATGGGGCCCAGCATTCTGGTGGTCGAGGATGACGAGATCCTCGCCGACAACATACGCACCTACCTTGGGTTGAAGGGGTTCGAAGTCACGGTCTGCCATAGCGCGGAGCTTGCATTGGAGCAGATCAAGCAAGGCCTGCCCGATGCGGTGCTGACCGACAACTCCCTGCCCGGCATGAACGGCCATGAACTGTTGCGCGCGCTGATCACCCAGGCGCCGGAGCTCAAGGTGATCATGATGACCGGATACGGCAATGTCGAAGACGCCGTGCTGGCCATGAAGGAAGGCGCATTCCATTACCTGACCAAGCCGGTGGTGCTGGCCGAGCTCAAGCTGATGCTCGACAAAGCCCTGGCGGCCGAGCGCATGGAGCGCACCTTGTCGTTCTACCAGGAGCGTGAGGCGCAGAAGTCTGGCTTGCAGGCGCTGATCGGCGAGTCTTCGGCGATGCTGAACCTCAAGCATACCCTGCGCCAGTTGCTCGATGCCGAGCAGCGCATGGCCAGCGACGACTTGCCGCCGGTGCTGATCGAAGGCGAAACCGGCACAGGCAAGGAGCTGGTAGCGCGCGCCCTGCATTTCGACGGCTCACGCAGCAAGGGGCCGTTCATTGAATTCAACTGCGCCTCGATCCCTGCCAACTTGCTGGAGGCCGAGCTGTTCGGTCACGAGAAGGGCGCCTTCACCGACGCCAAGGAGCGCCGGGTGGGGCTGGTCGAGGCTGCCGATGGCGGGACGCTGTTCCTCGACGAGATCGGCGAAATGGACCTGGTGCTGCAGGCCAAGCTGCTCAAACTGCTGGAGGACCGCAGCATCCGTCGGATCGGGGCGGTCAAGGAGCGCAAGGTGGACCTGCGGGTCATCAGCGCCACCAACTGCAACCTGGAGCAGATGGTGCAACAGGGCAAGTTCCGGCGCGATTTGTTCTTCCGCCTGCGCATCATCGCGCTGAAGGTGCCGCGGCTGTATGCGCGTGGCCAGGATATCCTGCTGCTGGCCAGGCACTTCCTGGCCCATCATGGGCGCCGATATGGCAAGCCCAACCTGCGCTTCTCTGCCGAGGCCGAGGCGTTGATGCTGGGCTACAGCTGGCCGGGCAATGTGCGGGAGCTGCGCAACATGCTCGAGCAGACAGTGCTACTGGCGCCCAATGATGTCGTGGCCGCGCATCAGTTGAACCTGTGCTTGACCCTGGTCGACGAACCCATGACCCTGCCCACGCCGGTCGCCTTCGAGGCGCCGCGCCATGAGCCGGAGCCTGGGACCAGCCTGCCGGACATGGAGCGCGACCTTGTGTGCCGGACCCTGGACCGCACGGACTGGAATGTCACCAAGTCGGCGCGCCTGCTTGGCCTGTCGCGGGACATGCTGCGCTATCGCATCGAGAAGCTGGGGCTGACCCGACCCGACAAGCGACAGTGGTGAGCCGTGGGGCCCGCTTTGCGCCCCATCGCAGGCTTCGCCCACACGGGCAGGAGGCAAACCTGTTGTGGGAGCTGGCGCAACTGCGAAGGGCTGCATAGCAGCCCCAGGAACTTCAGGGCTGCCCCTGGCCGCGGGTGCCGCCATCGCCATGCCCGCGCATGCCTTCCGAACCGCCGCCGTCCATTCCTGGCAGGTTGCGATTATCGTTCTGCTCAGCAGGTGGGCTGTCCGGATCGTTGCCCTGGATGCGCGGGTCGGTATCCCGGGGCACGGGCTTCTCGATGGGGTTGAGGGTGCTGTCGGTGCCCGGCTTGGGCGCGGTGTTGTGCGGGTCGTCCGGGTGGGTTGGGCCGGTGCCCACCGCCAGGGCCAGGGGAGAGGCCAGCAGGGCGACGAGCAGCCAGGTGCGGGATCGTTTCATGGGTGGCTCCTTGCGGGTAAAGGCGTGTTGCCTGTACCTGGGTTGGGCTGCAACCCGCAAAGCAAGGTGCCACCACTGCGACGAACGGTCAGACTACCAGCGACAACAGCATGATGAAGATGATGCCGACCACCGAAAGGATGGTTTCCATCATGCTCCAGGTCTTGAACGTCTCGGCCACGGTCATGTTGAAGTACTGTTTGACCAGCCAGAAGCCGGCGTCGTTGACGTGGGACAGAATCAACGAGCCTGCGCCGGTGGCCAACACCAGCAGTTCGCGGTTCACGCCCGGCACCAAGTCGATCACTGGCGCGACGATGCCCGCCCCGGTGATCGTGGCCACGGTCGCCGAACCGGTCGCGATGCGGATCACCGCAGCGACCAGCCATGCCAGCAAGATCGGCGAAATCTCGGCTTGCACCGCCATCTGGCCGATGACATTCCCCACGCCGGTGTCCACCAGCATCTGCTTGAAGCCGCCGCCGGCACCGACGATCAACACGATGGCGGCGGTCGGGGCCAGGCTCTGGTCCAGCATTTTCATGATTTGCTGGCGCGAGAAGCCGCGGGCCGAACCGAAGGTGTAGAACGCCAGCAGCAGCGCGGCGAGCAGGGCGGTGATGGGGTGGCCGATCAGGTCCATCCACTGGCGCACGATGTGCTCAGCGGGCAGCACCACGTCGGCGAAGGTCTTGAGCAGCATCAGGACCACCGGCAGCAGCACGGTGATCAAAGTGATGCCGAAGCTTGGCAGGTTGTTCTGGTTGGTCTCCCGGGCAATCTGGTCCATCAGTTCCTGGGAGGGGTTGCCCGGAATGTAGCGGGCGATGAAGTTACCGAACAGCGGACCGGCGATGACTGCGGTGGGCAGGGCCACCAGCAGGCCATAGAAGATGGTCTTGCCGATGTCGGCGTGGAAAATACCGATCGCCAGCAGCGGGCCTGGATGCGGTGGCACCAGGCCGTGGACCACGGAAAGGCCGGCCAGCAGCGGGATGCCGATCTTGATCAGCGAAACGCCGGAGCGGCGGGCGACGATGAACACCAGCGGGATCAGCAGCACGAAGCCGATCTCGAAGAACAGCGGGATGCCCACCAGGAAGGCGGCGAACATCATCGCCCAGTGCACTTTCTGTTTGCCGAAGGCGCGGATCAGCGTTTGGGCGATCTGGTCCGCGCCGCCGGAGTCGGCCATCAGCTTGCCCAGCATGGTCCCCAAGGCCAGGACGATGCCGACGAAGCCGAGCACGCCGCCAAAGCCGTCCTGGAAGGACTTCATGACCTTGGCCACCGGCATGCCGGAGGTCAGGCCGAGAAAACCAGCGGCCAGGGTCAGGGCGACGAAGGGATGGACCTTGAAATGGGTGATCAGCAGGATGAGTCCGACGATGGTGACCAGGGCGTCGAGTAGCAGGTAGGTATCAGTAGCCAGTCCGAACATGGTTCATGTGCCTCTGTCTTATCATTGTTTTGGCGTAACGTTCGGCATCTGCGGATGCCGAGATAGCGCTGTCTTTGGTGAGCCGGAAAACCGCCGACTCAGGCGGTACGCGCCAGGCTCCGGTCACCTTGAGGCTTTAGCCAGGTATCTACCGCCACGGCCAGCGCTTCGATGGGCTGCGTGGCATCCAGCGCCAAGGTGAGCGGCTCGCCATGGGGCGGCTCCAGCGCGGCAAACTGGCTGTCGATAAGGCTGGCTGGCATGAAATGACCGGGGCGGGCGAGTACGCGCTTTTCCGCTTCGGCAGGGCTCAGTTCGAGAAACACGAAGCCAAGGCCCGGCACGGCCTGGCGCAAGGTCTCGCGATAACGGCGCTTGAGCGCGGAGCAGGTGAGGATAGGGCGTTCGCCGGCCTTGAGCACGGCTTGCAACTCCTGGCCCAGACGGACCAGCCAGCCGGCGCGGTCGTCATCGTTCAGAGGAATGCCAGCGCTCATCTTCTGGATGTTTTCGGCAGGGTGAAAAGCATCGCCTTCGATCAGGCGACCACCGCTCGTGCTGGCAATGGCAGCGCCCACGCAGCTCTTGCCGCAGCCTGCCACGCCCATCACCACGATTGCGGTCTGGGGAGAGTTCATCAGTACCTCCTGCGGGGTGAGATAGCGCTGTCTCGGTGCCGCTGAAAAACGGTTGCGAGCGCCACCCTCCCGGGTGTTATTGGTCTTGTCTTTACGCAGTATGGACGCTAGGCGCATAGCCGCTACCAAAGATACGTTGCCTGTATCCTGAGACAGCGCTACCTTAGTGGCCGTTCCTTCTTCTGGCAAGTAGTAAAATTACAACACTCATGTCCCGTACAGGCTCGCGTACCACTGGTCGTCCCACCCTGGCTGAAGTCGCCAGACTTTCGGGGGTTTCCCCCATTACCGCTTCCCGCGCCTTGCGCGGTGTAAGCACCGTGGCCCCGGAACTGGTGGAAAAAGTCGTGGCCGCCGCGGCGAGCCTGGGCTACGTCGCCAACCCGGCTGCCCGGGCATTGGCCTCGGCGCGCAGCCAGTCGGTGGTGGTGTTGATCCCATCGTTGTCCAACCAGCTGTTCATCGACACCCTGGAGGCCATCCACGACGTGATGCGCCCGAGGGGGCTGGAAGTGCTGATCGGCAACTACCATTACGATCTGGCTGAGGAAGAAAACCTCATCCGCAACTACCTGGCCTATCAGCCTTGCGGCATCTTGCTCACCGGTTTCGAGCGCAGCGAGGCGTCCCGTCAGATGTTGGCTGCTAGCGGGGTGCCCTGTGTTCACATGATGGAACTGGGAGGGGAGGCGGGACAGTTATCGGTCGGATTCTCCCAGCAGCAGGCCGGGCGCGCTGCAGCCCATCATCTGATCGAACGTGGGCGGCGGCGCCTGGCGTTCATCGCTGCGCAGCTCGACCCACGCGTGATGCAGCGCGCCGAGGGCTTCCGCCAGGCGCTGGCCGAGGCCGGTCTGCAGGCGCCGGAGTTGGAACTGTTGGCGCCACAACCATCATCCATCGGCCTGGGCAGCGAGCTGTTCAGCCGTTTGCTGGCGCAGGCGCCGGATGTCGATGGCGTGTTCTTCTGTAACGATGACTTGGCCCAGGGCGCGGTGTTGCAGGCTTTGCGCCAAGGCGTCGAGGTGCCGCGCCAGGTGGCGATGGTCGGCTTCAACGACCTGCCGGCATCGGCGCACATGGTGCCGCGCTTGACCTCGATCCGTACCCCCCGAGCCGCTGTCGGACGCGGCGCTGCCCAAGCGCTGTTGGCGCTGCTCGACGGCAAGCATGTGGCCACCGCGCAGCAGGACTTGGGGTTTGAGTTGATGGTGCGCGAGAGTTCATGAACGCCTCATGAGGCAAGGGGCAGGGCTCAATTGGAGACGGTGAGTGCCGCGAGCCCTTCGCGCAGTTCGCGTTGCAGGGTCTCCAAGCTGCCCTCCAGGCATTTGAGCAAGTCTGCGGTTGGCTGGTTCTGGGCGACGGCCTGTTCGACCGCTTCGCAATCACGCACCACGCCCCGGACTTTCAACATCTTCGCGCCCCCCTTGATGCGGTGGGCCAAGGCATGCACTGCCTCGCTTTGGGGCGCCTCGCCGAGCGCGCGCAGGGCGGCAAGGTCTTCGCTGGCGCTGTGTGCGAGTTGCTCGAGCAGGCGTCGGATCAACTGCTCGTCGTCTTGGGTCAGGTGACGCAGCTCATTGAGATTGAAACCACTGGCGCTGGCAGGCTCCGGCTGCGGCGCGGGTGGCGGTGCCTGCTCCGCTAGAGGAGCACTGGGCAGATGGGCCTTGAGGGCCTTCAGACCGATCGGTTTGAACAGGCACTCATCCATGCCATTGGCCAGGCAGCGCGCTTTTTCCTCGGCCTGGGCATTGGCCGTGACCCCCAGGATCAGGCAGGCGGGCAGGTCGCGCTCCTGCTCCAGGGCTCGGATACGCCGAGTGAGTTCGTGGCCATCCATCACCGGCATGCTGCAATCGGTGATCACGACATTGAACTGGCCTGCTTGCCACAGTGCCAGTGCCGCCTCGCCGTGCTCGGCCAGGGTCACTTTGTGGCCGAGGGTGGTCAGTTGTTTGTCCAGCAGCAGCAGGTTGGCGGGGTAGTCATCGACCACCAGGATATCCAGTGGACCGCTGGTCCTGTCTTGGACCGGCTCGCTCTGTTCGGCTTGGGCTGGCGCCGAGGTGCCCGGTAGGGTCAGGTCCACGCTCACCTTGGTGCCCATGCCTTCGACGCTTTGCAGTTCGAGCGACCCGCCCATCAGTTCGGCCAAGGTACGGCTGATCACCAGGCCCAGGCCGGCACCTTTCCCGGCCTGAGGGCCGTTGACCTGGGCGAAGGTATTGAAGAGCCGGGCCTGGTCGCTGGGGCTGATGCCGATGCCGCTGTCCTGTACACACAGCGAGGCCTGGATATCGCCGCTGGCGTTGGGAGGGGCGAGTTTCAGGTTCACCTGTACGCCACCACGGTCGGTGAACTTGAGGGCATTGCTGATCAGATTGGACAGGACCTGCTTGAGGCGCACGGGGTCCGCCAGCACCCACACCGGTGCCTGGGGCAGATCTGCATGGAGATACAAGCCCTTGATCCGGGCATTGCCGTCGAACACGCGAAGGGTGGCGCGTACCAGTTCGACCAGGTCGATCGGGACCGGTTGCAGGGACATATGGCCGGATTCGATGCGGGAAATATCGAGGATGTCACCGATCAGCTCGAGCAGGCCGATGGCCGAGTCATGGGCGGTATGCAGGGTCTGCGGGTCGCTGTGGCCCCGGCGGCTGTCCTCCAGGGCCAGCTCCAGCAGTCCGATCACCGCGTTCATCGGCGTGCGGATCTCATGGCTCATGATCGCCAGGAAGGTGCTCTTGGCCTGACTGGCCTGCTCAGCGTCATCCTTGGCCTGGCGCAGCTGCTCCAGCAGCCCGCGGCTGAGCGCCAGCTGGGCCTGCAGGGCACGCTGGGCCTCGGTGCGTTGGTTGATGAGTTTGCGTAGGTAGGTGTTCCAGAACACGACACCGGCCAGCAGCACGGCGGCCAGCACCAGGACCTGCAACGCGAGGCTGCGGTAGTTGCGCCAGGGGCTGTCGCTGACCAGCGTGCTGGTGTGCCAGCGGTTGACCAACTGGTCGAGCTCCTCGGGCGGAATGCTGAGCAGTGCTTTATCCAGGATCGACTGCAGCACCGGTAGATCCGGCGCGATCGCAAAGGCAGCACTGGCAGGGTCGTCGCTTTGCAGGCCGGCGATACGCAAGCCCTTGTTGAACACATGGTTGATGTAATAACCGGCATTGATCTGGCTGCTCAAAGCCACATCGGCCTCGCCATTGGCGACGGATTCCATCAGCTCCAGATGGGTTTCGACCTCGACCAGGCGGGCGAGGGGATATTGACGCTGCAAGGCTTCACGTTGAGGGGAGCCGCGCAGCAAGGCGACACGTAGCCCGTCGAGCGTCGTTGGCGCGCCGGTCCAGGGCGTGTCACGGCGCGTCACCAGGACCCTGGGGCTGACCACGTAGGGCCGGGTAAAGCGAAGGCGCTTCGCACGTTCGGCGCCGTAGCCCAGGGCGCCGATCATCTGCGCCTGCCCCTTGGCCACCTGGTCGACCATCTCCTGGATAGAGCCGACCTCGACGATCTCGAAGCGCAGGCCCGTCTGCAGGCGGATGCGCTTGAGAAGGTCCAGGGTGATCCCGGTGGGGTGTTGCTGGGCATCGTTGAAGGTCAGGGGCGCCAAGGAAGGGTTGACCAAGACCCGGACTTTCGGATGTTGCGTAATCCAGTCCCGCTCCTCGGGCGTGAGGGCGCCGATCGGATTCTTCATCAGCAAACTGGTATTGCCGCTGTTCCAGCGCCGCAGGATGTTCAGGCGCTCGCTGTCGCTGATCCTGGCCAGGGCCTCGTTGACCAAGCGTTGCAGGCGCGGGTTGTCGCGCGCCAGGGCAAAGGCGAAGACATCGGCGGGCAACGGGCTGAAATGATCGATTTTCACCAGACCCTGGAAGCTTTTACCGATCGCGTAGTCAGTACTGATGGCATCTCCCAGATAGGCGTCTGCCTCACCCATCGTCACCGCCGACAGCCCGGCCAGCGTCGATCGGTACAAGGTCACTTGGGCATCGGGGTACTGCTTGCGCACCAGCTTTTCGGGCAGGTAATGATCGACCATGGCCAGGCGCAGGCCTGGCAGTTCCTTGCCGTGGCGGCCGAGCATACGATCCTGATCACTGACAATGACGGGGAGGTCGTCCGCATAGGGCTGGCTGAGGACCAGTTGCGCATCAGCAGCCTCGAAGGCGTTGGAGCTGCCCAGCAAGTCGATGCTGCCGGCGTGCAACGCATCGATGGCCGCCTGGCGGTTGGGAAAGCGGCGAACCTCGACCGGGATGCCGAGCTGTTCGCCGATCAGGCCGGCGTAGTCTGCGCTGAGGCCTTCGAAGTCGGTGGGGCTGGTGTTGATCTCGAACGGCGGGTAGTCGGGGCGCGAGCTACCCAATACAAGGGCTTTGCGGCGCTCGAGCCATTGCCGGTCGTCCTGTTGGAGCGACAAGGGTGGCGAGGCGCTCAATGAGCGGGCGAGCAGGTGCCGGGCTTCGCTGTCGGCATGCGCCACAGCGCTGATGGCCAGGAGCGCGCCCAGCAGGAGAGTGAACACCGCGCCTCTCATGACGGTGGGGTGTTCAGCTGACGTTGTTGCGTTTGGCCAGGTCGACCATTTCGACCAGCGATTCGGTCTTGAGCTTGTCCATGATGCGTCCGCGGTAGGTGCTGATTGTTTTGGCACTGAGGTTCATGCATTCACCGATGAACTTGTTGTTCTCGCCGCGGGTGAGCCGGCGCAATACTTCCATCTCGCGATTGGAGAGGCTTTCGAGGCGACTGCACTCGCTTTCGAGCGAACTGCTGTTGACCGACATTTGTGGAAAGGTGGAGTAGCCCTTGACCAGCGCCTTGAGGGCGAACACCAGGGCGTCGAGGTCCTCGTCCTTGTTGACGAAAGCGGCGATACCGGCGTCCAGGCAGCGACGGACATACAGGTCGGCGGGTTGACCGGTGAGCACCATGATCTTCGGTGCCGGCTCCAACAGTTGCAGACGTTTGATGACCTCCATGCCATCGAGGCCAGGCAGGCCGATGTCGAGGATAACCACATCAGGACGGAGCAGGCGAGCCTGCTGCACGGCATCGATGCCGTCACCGGCTTCACCGATGACCTGAAAGCGTTCACGTTCGAGCAGCATGCGCACAGCTAGTCGAACGGTTGGATGGTCGTCAACCATTAAAACGGTTGTCATTGAATAACTCCTGTAGGAATTTGGTCCGTTTCCTGAAGTCCCGCAGGAATACGTGAAAGGGTGCCTGCGCAGCAGCGCGCAAGATTACGTAGATTCCTCTCGTTTGGTAATGGGATGTGTAGGTTTGTTGAAAAAGCGAAGATTATTGTTGAAAAGGCCTACAAAATAAACATCCGTGGTAAAGCCCGCCCGAGGCGCCAAGAACGGGCCCTGCACAGAATAGTTCAGGAACACCCTGGGTGTGGTTTGAGGACGCGCAGGTGCGAGGCAGGGTTTCGGCTCAGCGCCGCCCCGACCCGTGTAGGACGAGGCAGCAACTGGCCGCCACAGTTCGGGCAGCGCCCCTGGAAGTGCTGCTCATTGCATGTACGACAGAAAGTGCATTCGAACGAACAGATCAGCGCATCCGCGCTGTCGCCTGGCAGGTCGCGGTCGCAGCATTCGCAATTGGGGCGTAGTTCGAGCATCGGTCGGTTCCTCGTTCCGTAGGAAAGTGCCCAGTCAGCTCGCAGGGCGGTAGAGATGGGCGTGTCCGGCCCGGTACAGCGCCGATTCGGCGAAAGGGGCATCGCCCAGCACGTGGCCGACCAGAATCAGCGCGGTGCGCCGGAAGTCCTTGGCCGCGGTGAGTTCGACGATGTCCCGCAAGGTGCCGCGCACCCAGTCTTGGTCCGGCCAGGTGGCGCGATGGATGACGGCGACCGGGCAGTCAGGCCCATAGTGCGGCAACAGGTCGGCGACGATACGCTCGAGATGCTTCACGCCCAGGTGGATCGCCAAGGTGCTGCGGTGGCGGGCCAGGTCGGCCAGCTGTTCGCCAGCCGGCATGGGCGAGCTGTCGCCGTAACGGGTAAGGATCACTGTCTGGGCGAGCTCCGGCAGGGTCAGCTCGCAACCGAGCAGGGCCGCACTGGCGGCGGTGGCGGTGACGCCCGGAATGATCTGATAGTCGATACCCAGCTCGCGCAAGTGGCGGATCTGTTCGCCGATGGCGCCATAAAGGCTGGGATCGCCACTATGGACACGGGCTACATCCTGGCCGTTTTCGTGGGCGCTGCGCAGGGCCTCGATGATCTGCTCAAGGTTCAGTTCGGCGCTGTTGATCACCGTCTCGGCGGTGTGCCCCTCCAGCACGGCTGGTGGTACCAGGGAGCCGGCATAGATGATCACCGGGCACTGGCGGATCAGGCGTTGGCCCTTGACTGTGATCAGCTCCGGATCGCCGGGGCCGGCACCGATGAAATAGACCGTCATGGGAAATCCTTGCAGGTGGGCAGTAATTGGTCGCGATTATCGGCCAAGGGCCAGGGCGAGGGTAGCCTGACCGAGCACCTGGCGTGTCACCAGCAAACGCGAGGCGCCCTGCGCGCGCGCAGCCAGGGCCAGGGCCGCGCTTTCGGCGACACCCCAGCAGCCGCTATGCGCATAGGCAACGGCAGAGCGATGGCTGAGCTGCGGCTCGAAAGTTTGCAGGTGAGTGGTCGCGAACATCACCAAAGGGACACCCAGCCGTTCGGCCAGCAGATGCAGCCCCGGCTCATCCATTTTGAGGTCGATGCTGGCAAGGCCGCGCAGTTGATCGACGGACAGGTGGTGTATGGCCAGGGTCTTGTGCAACAGCTGCTCCAGGGTATCGACCGGGCAGCCCTTGCGGCAGCCGAAGCCGGCATAGAACACCGGCTCGCAGGAGGCGTCGCGCATCAGGCCTGGCTGGCGCGACGGTAAAGCCACGCGCTGAGCAGACCAAGGGCGAGCCAGAACGCGGCGTTGGTAAGCCAGGAGGCGAGCTTGAACTGGGTCACCAGTGCCTCGGGCGCCAGGCTTTCATGCACCGCTGGTTGTGGCGCGCCGATCAGGTGCGGAACCACCAGCAAGGCAACGCCCAGCACCTTGAGCAGCCAATGGTGGGCAAACACCACCAAGGCCAGGCCTGCGGCCGTGGCGGCCGCTGTGCCGATCCACCAACTCTGGCGTTGTCCCAGGTCGGCGGCGGCCGTGCCTGGCAACTCCGGTGGCAGCCCCAGTGTCGGCGCCAGGCAGAATACGGCAAAGCCCGCCAGCCCCCACAAGGCGCCGGTCGTCACTCGGTTCGGCTCGCGCAGGCTGTACAGCGCCGCGAGGATCAGCGCGAAACCGACTGCCACCACGAGGTTGCCGCCGGTGGTGGCGAGCAGGCGCTGCCAGCCATCCTCCGGTGCCCAGGCCTCTGCGTCATGGGTGTGCGCAGCGACGGCGCCGTCGTGTTCGTGATGCTCGGGGACGGCGCTCTCGAAAGTTTCGGCCTGAAGGATCAATGGGCTGACCCACAGACTTTGCAACAAGGTCAGCAACAGGGCGGCGAGCAGCCCACTGAAACCTGCGGTACGGGCAATGCGCTTGATCATGCAGGCGTACTCAGTGGCAGGGGAAGGCGGCGCTGTGGCGGGTGTCGTGGGCGGCGTTGTGCACCGCCTCGATGTGCGAGAAGCCTGCGAAATAGACCAGGCACAGACCCAGCAGGCTGGCGCCGACGGCAATGACGACGCGCTGGCTGAGGCTGACGGGGGTGGCGATGCTGTGTTTGGCGCTGGTAATCGGCATGGTGCGTTCCTCTGCTTTTTATAGGCGGCGGACACGCGCGTCATCCCGAGCACGATTGACCCAGGAGAGATGACAGCGCCCGCCCACCGCGGGGTGTTCTATGGACGCCAGGCCGGTCTCCGGGCTTACGAGGAGGAGCAGGGCTCCTGGAAAGCATCACCTTCCCATGCCATACGACGCGGCACAGTGGTCAAGACGCTTCACTCGCTTACCGTTGCGGGGGCAGCATCGGCTTGGTTACCGATTTCCCGTTTCACCCCTTGGCGGGGCACCTGAACGCAAGGTGCAAGCAAAGCATGGGGGCGACGTGGCGTCAATCTGCAAGGTGGTGGCGCACTGTTCCTCCAACAGGACAGGCGGTAGAACAGCGAGGTCGCGCTCTTGGACAGGCGCAGCGACCGTTTCGAGGAACCTGCCCCCAAACACTGACGCGCCACGGTTGACCGCCCGCCAACCACTGCGTAGCCTTGCCGCTTCGAGGTTCTCCGGCGTTGGCCGGAGCTAAGACGGGAACGTGGTCCAAGCCACGGCTGCCCCCGCAACTGTAGGCACCGAACAGGATCGACACAGCCACTGCGTCCAGGCGCGGGAAGGCGTCGCTCCACCGGCTCCGGCCGGTAAGGTGCAAGCCAGGAGACCTGCCTCGTGACGTTTTCGACTTTCAACCGGGCGGGGTGATCCGGTGGCGAACAGGCCCGAGCAGCAAGGCTCGAGGCACTCGTCCTGCATGCCCGCGCCATCCTGCCAAGGGCATCGCGACATGAAAACACTGGCCAAGCTCCCCGTCACCATCGTCACTGGCTTTCTCGGCTCGGGTAAAACCACCTTGCTACGCCACATGCTGGACAACGCCCAAGGCCGCCGCATCGCGGTAATCGTCAACGAATTCGGCGAACTGGGCATCGATGGCGAAATCCTCAAGCAGTGCAGCATCGGCTGCACTGAGGAAGAAGCCAGTGGCCGCGTCTACGAACTGGCCAACGGCTGCCTGTGCTGCACCGTGCAGGAAGAGTTCTTCCCGGTGATGCGCGAGCTGGTGGCTCGCCGTGGCGACCTGGACCACATCCTCATCGAGACCAGCGGCCTGGCGCTGCCCAAGCCGTTGGTGCAGGCCTTCCAGTGGCCGGAAATCCGCAATGCCTGCACCGTGGATGCGGTCATCACCGTGGTCGACAGCCCGGCCGTGGCCGCGGGTACCTTCGCGGCATACCCGGATCAGGTGGACGCCCAGCGCAAACTCGACCCTAACCTTGACCACGAGTCGCCCCTGCACGAGCTGTTCGCCGACCAACTGGCCAGCGCCGACCTGGTGGTGCTGAACAAAGCTGACCTGATCGATGCCCAGGGCCTGGCCAAGGTCCGCGCCGAAGTCACCGAAGAGCTGCCGCCGGCGGTCAAGGTGATCGAAGCCTGCAGCGGGCGACTGCCGTTGGACGTATTGTTGGGCGTGGGCGCCGAGGCCGAGGTGCATATCGATGGTCGGCGCACCCACCACGATGCGCACCATGATGGCGATGACCACGACGATCACGACCATGACGCCTTCGACTCCATTTCCATCGACCTGCCGGAAGCGGACGAGAGCCTGCTGCTCGATGCGCTCACCCAACTGGTGGTGGAATTCGGCATCCTGCGCGCCAAGGGCTTCGCCGCCATTCCCGGCAAGCCGATGCGTCTGCTGATCCAAGGGGTGGGCACCCGTTTCGACAAGCATTTCGACCGTGCCTGGCGCGCCGACGAGCCGCGCATCACTCGCTTGGTGCTGATCGGCCAGGCGCTGGACGCCGTCCAGCTCGAAGCGCGCCTGCGCCAAGCCCTGGGCGCTTGACCCATGCACCTGCTGCGGACCCAGCCCGGCGGCTTCGTGCCGGACGACAGCATTGCCGACCTCGGCCAAACCCCCGCCGAGCTGGTGATCCTCTGCAGCGGTGATTCGCACCTGGCATTGCTCGCCGAAACCGCCGAGCAGTTGCCAGAAGGTTTTCCGAGCCTGCGCCTGGCCAACCCCATGCAGGTGCAGAACCACGCCTCGGTCGATCTGTACGTCGACCAAGTGTTGCGCCACGCCAAGGTGATCCTGTTGTCCTTGCATGGCGGCGTCGGTTACTGGCGCTATGGCGTTGAGCAACTGGTCGAACTGAGTGCCCGGGGTGTGCAGTTGATCCTGGTGCCTGGCGATGACCGCCCGGACCCGGAGCTGACCCAGTTGGGCACGGTGACCGGCGCCCAGGCCGAGCGCCTCTGGCACTACCTGCGCCAGGGCGGCAAGGCCAATGCCGCGAACCTGTTCAATTGCCTGGCCAGCCTGTGGCTCGGGCGCGATTACCCTTGGGTAGAACCACAGCCTTTGCCGCGTACCACGGTGTACCACCCGGCCAAGCCCAGTGCGGTGCTGCAGGACTGGTACCCCCAGTGGCAGCCCGACTGGCCCGTGGCCCCCATTCTGTTCTACCGCTCGCACCTGCAGGCGGCGAACACGGCCTTTATCGATACCTTCTGCCAGCGCTTGCAGGCAGCGGGGCTCAATCCGCTGCCGATCGCCGTGGCCAGCCTCAAGGAGTCGGCCTGCCTGGCCCAGGTCGAGACCTGGCTGGATGAAGTCGAGGCCGAGGTGGTGCTCAATACCACCGGTTTTGCCTTGTCCAGCCCGGAACAGCCCAACCTGCGCCCGCTGCGCCGAGACATCCCGGTGTTGCAGGCGATCTGCGCCCAGGACAACCAGCCGGCCTGGGAGGCCAACGAGCAGGGTCTGGGCGCCCGGGATCTGGCCATGCACATCGTCCTGCCGGAGCTGGACGGGCGCATCATCACTCGGCCCGTGAGCTTCAAGGACTTGGCCTGGCGCAGCGAGCGCAGCCAGTCCGACGTGGTCTGTTATCGCGCCCATCCTGAACGCATGGATTTCGTCGCCGAGCTGGCTCGCCGCTGGGTTGAGCTGGCGCGCCTGCCTAACGCCCAGAAGCGTGTGGCCCTGGTGCTGGCCAACTACCCGACCCGCGACGGGCGTATCGGTAACGGTGTGGGGCTGGACACCCCGAGCGCAGCGCTGAACATTCTCCGGGCACTGCAGGGGCAGGGGTATCCGGTGCAGGGCCTGCCCGATAGCGGTACCGTGCTGATCCATCAACTGCTGGGTGGGGTGACCAACGACCTGGATCATCTCGATCAGCGCCCCTGCGCCCAGAGCCTAAGCCTGGCCGATTACCATCAAGCCTTCGCCACGCTGCCTGAAGCCAACCAGCGCGCGGTACTCGAACGTTGGGGCGCGCCCGAGCAAGACCCGATGTTCCGCAGTGGGCGGATGATGATCGCCGGCCTGCGCTACGGCCTGACCTTCGTCGGCATCCAGCCGGCCCGGGGGTACCAGGTGGACCCCAGTGCGGTGTATCACGACCCGGACCTGGTGCCGCCGCATGCTTATCTGGCCTTTCACTTCTGGCTGCGCAACGGCTTTGCCGCCGACGCGGTGATCCACGTGGGCAAGCACGGCAACCTCGAATGGCTGCCGGGCAAAGGTGTCGGGCTGTCTGAGCAATGCTGGCCAGACGCACTGCTAGGCCCGCTGCCCAATATCTACCCCTTTATCGTCAATGACCCCGGCGAAGGTGCCCAGGCCAAGCGTCGCACACAGGCGGTGATCATCGATCACCTGATGCCGCCCTTGACCCGCGCAGAAACCTACGGCCCGCTGCGTCACCTGGAGCGCCTGGCCGACGAGTACTACGAAGCGCAACTGCTCGACCCGCGTCGGGCACGCGAGCTGCAGCGCGACATTCTCGACTTGGTCAAGGCCAACCACATCGACCGTGAACTGCAGCTCGAAGGCCAGCTGGACGATGCGGCCATCTGGCTGCCACGCCTGGACACCTACCTGTGCGACCTCAAAGAGTCGCAGATCCGCGACGGCCTGCATGTGTTCGGCCAGTCCCCCGAAGGGCGCCTGCGTAGCGACACCTTGCTGGCCTTGTTGCGAGTGGAGCGTGGAGACGGCAAAGGCGCCAATGCCAGCCTGATCCGTGCCTTGGCTAAAGCCCTGGCATTAGGCTTCGACCCGCTGGACTGCGAGTTCGGCCAGCCTTGGCATGGGCCGCGGCCAGCGCTGCTGCAGGCGCTCGATACCTCGCCGTGGCGCAATCAGGGTGATACCCGCGAGCGCCTGGAGCGCCTGGCATTGGACCTGATCGAGCACGCGCTGACGGGCCGCCTGGCATTACCCGAGGAGAGCGCCTGGCAACCGGTGGCCATGGTGCTGCAGGCGTTGGTCGAGACTATCGCCCCGAGCCTGGACGCCTGCGGCGCGGCTGAAACGGACGGTCTGTTGGCGGCACTGGCCGGACGCTTCGTTCCGGCCGGCCCCAGTGGCGCCCCTAGCCGGGGACGCCTGGACGTGCTGCCCACCGGGCGCAACTTCTACACCGTGGATGTACGCAACCTGCCGACCACCACCGCCTGGCGCCTGGGGTTCGCCTCGGCCAATCTGATCCTCGAGCGTCACCTGCAGGACCATGGCGACCACCTGCGTCAGCTGGGGCTGTCGGTCTGGGGCACCGCGACCATGCGCACTGGTGGCGACGACATCGCCCAGGCCATGGCCCTGATGGGCGTGCGGCCGGTGTGGGCCACCGGCAGTCAGCGGGTCGACGATTTCGAGATCCTGCCCTTGAGCCTGCTCGATCGCCCGAGGGTCGACGTCACCTTGCGGGTCTCGGGTTTTTTCCGCGATGCCTTCGGCAATCTCATTCGACTGTTCGACGCAGCGGTACAAGCGGTGGCGGCCCTGGACGAGCCCGACGACCTCAACCCGCTGGCCGCCCGCGTGCGTGCCGAGCGCGAGGCCTTGCTGGCCGAGGGCGTGAACGCGGACCAGGCGGCGCGTCAGGCCGGCTGGCGTGTCTTCGGGGCCAAGCCCGGGAGCTACGGGGCCGGGGTGCAGAATGCGATCGACGGGCGTTTGTGGCACAGCCGCGACGACCTGGCCGAGGTCTACCTCAACCATGGCGGTTATGCCTATGGCGGCAGCGACGAGGGCACACCGGCCCGCGCCGCGTTCGTCCGGCGCCTGGGCCAGGTCCAGGCGGTGCTGCAAAATCAGGACAATCACGAGCATGACGTGCTCGATTCCAACGACTACTACCAGTTCCAGGGTGGCATGCTGGCGGCGGCCGAAACCCTGGCTGGCACAACCCGAGCCAGTTATCACGGCGATCACAGCCAGACCGACCGGCCACGCATTCGCACCCTGAAAGAAGAGCTCAACCGGGTGATCCGCGCTCGCGCCCTGAACCCAAAGTGGATCGAGGGGGTCAAGCGCCATGGCTACAAAGGTGCCTTCGAGCTGGCGGCGACGGTCGACAACCTGTTCGCCTTCGACGCCACCACGCACCTGATCGACGATCATCACTACGAGTCACTGGCCGATGCCTATGTGCTCGACCCGGCGACCCGAGACTTCCTGCAACAGCACAACCCCGAAGCCCTGCGCGACCTTACCGAACGCCTGCTGGAGGCGCAGCAGCGCGGCCTCTGGGCGTCGCCAGGGACGTATCGGGAAGCCCTTGAAGAGCAACTGCTCGACGGCGAGGAACAGGCCTGAAATGAGCGAACCCGTGCAATTCCCCCTGGCTGCCGTGGTCGGCGCCGACGACCTCAAACTGGCCTTGTGCCTGACCGCCATCGACCCGAGGATCGGCGGCGTGCTGATCGAAGGCCCGAGAGGCATGGCCAAGAGCACCTTGGCCCGTGGCCTGGCCGACCTGCTGGGCGCGCCCGGGCATACACCACCTTTCGTGACCCTGCCGCTGGGCGCCACCGAGGAGCGCCTGGTCGGTACCCTCGACCTGGATGCCGCGCTGGGGCAGGGCAAGGCCCAGTTTTCCCCCGGCGTACTGGCCCAGGCCAATGGCGGCGTGCTTTATGTGGATGAGGTCAACCTGCTGCCCGATCCGTTGGTGGACCTGCTGCTGGATGTGGCCGCCAGTGGCACCAACCGCATCGAGCGCGACGGTATTTCCCACCGCCACGATGCCCGATTCGTACTGATCGGCACCATGAACCCGGAAGAGGGCGAGCTGCGTCCGCAATTGCTCGACCGTTTCGGCCTCAACGTGCTGCTTGAAGGGCTGCCGCCGCCGCAGGCGCGTCAGCAGATCATTCGCCGGCGCCTGGCCTTCGACAGCGATCCGCAGGCGTTCTGTGCCCAGTGGGCCGAAGCCCAGGCACGCTTGCGCGAACGTTGCCAGGCTGCACGTCAGCGCCTGGAGGGCATCCCGCTGGACGATCGCGCCCTGGCCTGGATCACCGAGGGTTGTTTCAGCGCCGGGGTCGATGGCATGCGCGCCGACCTGGTCTGGTTGCGGGCTGCCCGCGCCCATGCCGCCTGGCGCGGCGGCGATGCGATAGAAGAGGCTGACGTGCAGGCCGTGGCCGAGTTCGCCCTGCGCCATCGACGCCGGGAGATGCCTCCGGCCAGCGCCCCCTCCACGCCACCCCCGCCTCAAACCGAAGCACGCTCCGACGCCCAAGGCGGGCAGGGTGATTGGGGCGCATTGCCCCCGCAATCGGTCGCCACCGGGGCACGGCGCGAGGTGCCGAACTGGGCAAAAAAGCCCTGAGCATCCGCAAGCCCGCTGCCCTGGCGGCGGATGCCAAGCCCCAGGCCGGCACCTTGAACGGTACGCCCCGTGGTCGCGCGCGAGCGGGTGGTGCTGCGCGCGTGGCCTGGCTCGCGACATTGTTCAAGGGGCGGCCTCGGCATCGCCATGACCTGTGCTGGCAGCAGCGCCAGGCCCAGGCGCCGGAATTATGGCTGGTGATCGTTGACGCCTCGGCCTCGACCCGGCGGCATCAGGCGCTGGCCCAGGCCAAAGGGCTGCTGGTGGAATTGTTCGACCAAGCCTATCGCCAACGCGCCCGCCTGGCGCTGGTCACCGCCAGTGGCGGCGCCCCGCGTTGGCAACGCCACGGGCTCAAGGCATCGGCGGCCCTGCAACCTTGGTTGCAGGCACTGGGGGCGGGGGGTGGTACGCCGTTGATCGCGGCGCTCGAAGAGGCGCGGCACTGGTTGCTGGCGCGCGCCAAGCGTTACCCACATGAAACACAGCGCTGCCTGGTAATGACCGATGGTCGCCTGCAACGCTGGAATCCACTGCGTCCGATGCCTTGTGCGACGGTTCTGGTGGATATGGAGCTGGCGGCGGTGCGTCTGGGGCGTGGGCGGCAATTGGCCGAACAGCTACAGGCCGAATATCGGCATATCCAGCAGTTCAGGGAATTGAATTGATTAACGCTGAAAGTCCATGCTGCGACGATATGTCGCAATGACAAAAGTTGTCAGCAGGGCAAAAAGGAAGTTGTACAAGTGCGTGGCTTGGCACGCACTTGCAGGGCGCCGATATTATTTCGGCATCGACCAGGGTTGCAGGTCGTAACCTTTTTCGCAAAGTTCGGCACGCACTTCCTCGATCAAGCTGGCCCATTGCGCAGGGTCGGAATAGATACGCGAGGATACTTGCTTGCTGCCGATACGCGTACTGGTCCGGTCGATCACTGCCAGGCTTAGCTCACCAGTGCCGTTGGGTGCATCCCAGGCTACGCACTGGAAAGGTTCGAAGGCGTGGTCGGCAATCAGCAGTGCTTCGTTGACACGGAGCGGGGCGTTCATGGTTCGGTCTCTCTATGGTCCCAAACAGCGAAATGATGTCCGCGTTGCTTCATATTCAAGGAGGCGCAGCGCGGGGTTATTCGTACTGATGCTCCAAGTCATGGGTGAAGTCACACGGACGTCGAATTTTTTTTCAAGTCGGCAAAAAAGTATTACCGCGACCTGTGCGGCCTGTGACGCTGGAAACTTTGAAAGATTCCCGAGTGCCCCCGCGTCGAACGCAATTGGCGGACAAACGGTACTGGGCCAATTCAGGTTCATTGCTACTGTTAATTCGGACGTTGCAACTTACTGTTTCTACATGAAAAACCAACTTTTGGCGTCAAGGAACAGTCATGCTCGAACCGACCACCCAACGCCGTCTGCTGATCGTCGACCCCTGCGACGATTGCCACCGTCTACTACCGGGCCTGCGCAGCGTCGGCTGGGATGTGCATAGCTGTTTGCTCGCCTCGGCGCTGGAGCATCCGTGCGATGTCGGCCTGTTGCGCTTGCAGGCCACGCATTTGCGCCATCCCGATGCCGTCAAGGATCTGATCGCCCGCAGCAATACCGAATGGATCGCCGTGCTCAGCCCCGAGGAGCTGCGCATGCAGAACGTCGGTGACTTCGTCTGTGAGTGGTTCTTCGATTTCCACACCTTGCCATTCGACGTCTCCCGTGTGCAGGTCACGCTCGGGCGGGCCTTCGGCATGGCGCGTTTGCGCGGCAAGGGCCCCGTGCGGGTGGATGAGCCTGCCCATGAGCTGTTGGGCGAGAGCCGGCCGATCCGCGAACTGCGCAAGTTGCTGGGCAAGCTGGCGCCCACCGAGTCGCCGGTGCTGATCCGTGGCGAGAGCGGCACAGGCAAGGAGCTGGTGGCGCGTACCCTGCACCGGCAGTCCCAGCGCTGCGACAAACCGTTCGTCGCCATCAATTGCGGCGCGATCCCCGAGCACTTGATCCAATCCGAACTGTTCGGCCATGAAAAAGGCGCCTTCACCGGCGCCCACCAGCGCAAGGTGGGACGTATCGAAGCCGCCAACGGCGGGACGTTGTTCCTCGACGAAATCGGCGACCTGCCGTTGGAACTGCAAGCCAACCTGCTGCGCTTTCTACAGGAAAAACACATCGAGCGGGTCGGGGGCGACCAACCGATCCCGGTGGACGTGCGCGTACTGGCTGCGACCCACGTGGACCTGGAAAAGGCCATCGTGCAGGGGCGCTTTCGCGAGGACCTCTATTACCGGCTCAACGTCCTGCAAGTGATCACTGCGCCCCTGCGTGACCGCCACGGCGATTTGTCGATGCTGGCCAGCCATTTCGCGCATTTCTACAGCCTGGAGACTGGGCGCAGGCCTCGCTCGTTCAGCGACCGCGCCCTGGCGGCCATGGGCCGGCACGACTGGCCGGGGAACGTCCGGGAACTGGCCAACCGGGTACGTCGCGGCCTGGTGCTGGCCGAAGGCCGACAGATCGAAGCACAGGACCTGGGGCTGCAGATGATCGAGCAGGATGAGCAGCTGTTGGGCACCCTGGAGGACTACAAGCACCGGGCCGAGCGCCAGGCGCTTTCCGATGTGCTCGATCGGCACAGCGACAACCTCAGTGTCGCGGCCAAGGTGCTGGGGATTTCCCGGCCTACGTTCTACCGCTTGCTGCACAAGCATCAGATCCGCTGAACCTTCAGGCGTGGGGCACCGCCGTCTGGCCTGTTCCGCCTGCGTATTGCGTCTTCAGATGCCCTTGGTCGTCGAGCAGCCAGGCGTCCATGACTTCGCGCACCACAGGCCCGGCCACTCGGCCACCGGCTTCGCCGTTCTCGATCATCACCGCCACCACGATGCTTGGGTGCTCGGCCGGGGCGAAACCGACGAACAAGGCATTGTCCCGGTGCCGTTCGAGAGTCTTGTCGCGGTTGTAGCGCTCGCCCTGACGGATCGCCACCACCTGCGCGGTGCCGCTTTTGCCCGCGATGCGGTACTGGGCCCCGGCCGCTGCGGCGCGGGCGATTCCGCGTGGGTCGTGCATGACCATCTGCATGCCGACGTTGACCTGGTCCCAGGCGTGCTTGTCGTGCAATACGATATCCGGCATCGGATGTGGGTCCACGGGCGCCTGGCCACCCACGCTCAGCGCCAGATGCGGACGATGCCACACGCCTTTGCTGGCCAGCAGGCTGGTGGCCTGTGCCAGTTGCAGCGGGGTGACCTGCATGTACCCCTGGCCGATACCGAGGATCAACGTCTCGCCAGGGAACCAGGCCTGGCGGCGGGTGGCGCGCTTCCAGGCCGGGGAGGGCATCAGGCCCGGCGCCTCCTCGAACATGTCCAGGGAGACCTTCTGGCCTAGGCCGAACTCGGCCATGTAGTCGTGCAGGCGCTCGATGCCCAGCTTGTGTGCCAGGTCGTAGAAGTAGGTGTCGTTGGAACGCATGATCGCGCTGTACATGTCCACCCAGCCATCGCCGCTGCGGTTCCAGTTGCGGTATTTGTGGTCGTAATTGGGCAGCGTGTAGTAGCCCGGGTCGAAGACGCGGCTGCCGGGGGTGATGACCCCACTGTCCAGGCCGGCGATCGCCACCTCCGGCTTGACGGTGGAGCCTGGCGCATAGAGGCCGCGCAGCACCCGGTTGAACAGCGGCCGGTCGATCGAGTCGCGCAGCGCGGCGTACTGCTTGAAGCTGATGCCCTTGACGAACAGGTTGGGGTCGAAGGCGGGGTTGCTGACCATCGCCAGGACATCGCCCGTGGCCGGGTCCAGCGCCACCACGGCGCCACGACGCTCGCCCAGTGCTTTTTCGGCAGCTTGCTGCAGATGAGCATCCAAGGTCAGCACCAGGTCCTTGCCGGGTATCGGGTCCTGGTGGCGCAGCACCCGCATGACCCGGCCCTGGGCGTTGGTCTCGACTTCTTCGTAGCCCACATGGCCATGGAGCTGGTCTTCGTAGAAGCGCTCGATGCCGGTCTTGCCAATTGACTGGGTGCCCCGGTACTCGGTGTTGTCGAGGGTCTTGGCTTCTTTTTCGTTGATGCGTCCGACATAACCCACCGAATGGGCGAAATGCTCGCCCAGCGGGTATTCGCGGATGAACTGCGCCTCTACATCCAGCCCCGGCAGGCGGAACTGGTTGACCGCGATCAGGGCGATCTGCTCTTCGGACAGGCCGAACATCAACGTCACCGGCTCGAACGGTTTGCGCCCCCGACGCAGGTCCTTGTCGAATTGCTTGCGCTCGTCCTCGCCCAGGCCCAGCACCTGGGCCAGGGTGTCGAGCACCTGGGCGCTGTCGCCGGCGCGCTCGCGGGTCATGGTGAGGTTGAAGCTGGGTTTGTTGTCGGCCAGCACGACGCCGTTGCGGTCGTAGATCAGCCCGCGCTCGGGCGGGATGGGCAGCACGTGCACGCGGTTGTTTTCCGACACCGCGCTCTGCTGTTCGTGTTGCACCACCTGCAACACATAGAGCCGGCCCACCAGCACCACTACCAGGCTCATCACCAGGGCCGCGCAGGCGAGCAGTCTGCGATTGACCAGGTGTTTTTCCTTTTCGTGGTCCTTCAAGGGAATCGGTTGGGGCATCGGAAGCTCTGGTGATGAGGGGAGGGCTGCGCCGAGGGCCGGCGATGCTACGCAAAGGGAAGCCGGACGCTCAAGACACCCTCGGGTGCCGAGCCGCGATGAAACCGCTGATTGGCCCAGTGTCAGGCGCCTGCGCGGAACATGAAGATTCCTTCACATGACCAGTGGCGCCCTGGCCAAACCAGCTGCTGATACATCGACGCAGGCACCAATGGCTACAGGGCAGCCCCCGAGCACCTCCGGGCGATATACTCCGCACCTTTCACATCGCGCTAGGAAATGCCCATGGAGCAGGTGCTGCTCATCGTCGACGTCCAGTCCACCTTCAACCCGCCGGAATGGCTCATCGACCGCCTCCGGCATCTGTCAGCGAAGATTCCCACGGTTGCTTCCATCGAACTGCATGACGAGCAGGTCACGCCGTTTCAACGCCAGCTCGGCTGGCACCCCGCAGCGGAGGATGAAAACCTGATCGAGGCCGATGAGGTTTTCATCAAGCACGGCTACGGGCAGACGCCCGCCACGATTGACTACCTCAAGCGCCTGGGCGTCGACCGGGTGCTGGTCTGCGGCCTGCAGACGGAAACCTGCGTGCTGGCCGCAGGCTTCGCGCTGTTCGACGCAGGGCTTAACCCCACCTTGATCACCGATCTGACCGTTGGCTCCTCTCTCGACAGATCCGGCCAATTAGGCATCGACCTATGGAAGCACCACTTTGGTCAGGTGATTACCGCAACTGAGGTGCTCGCTGGCCTCGAAGGTACGCCTGGCCGGTGACCCGCCTCAGGATTAAAGTGAGCTTCAAGGTCAATTCATCACAAGGTGATTCATGAAAATTGGCGAGTTGTCGAAGATCACCGGCCTGGCGCCGTCGCGCATTCGTTTCTACGAGGCGAGTGGGTTGATCCATTCGGTCGAGCGCAAGGCCAACGGTTATCGTGACTACGCCGATGACGCCGTCTGGGTACTGGAGATGATCACCAGCGCCCAGGCGGCGGGCTTCACCTTGGAGCAGATCCGCCATCTGCTGCCCGTGAACGCCAACGGCTGGCGCCACGATGAACTGCTCGATGGGCTCAAGCGCAAGGTCGAGGAAATCGAGGCGCTGCAGCAACGCCTGGCGCGCAACAAGGAACAACTGCTGCTGGTGATCGATGGCATCCAGAGCAAGCCTGAAGGCATGCCATGCGCGGACAACACGCAACGCGTACTGAATCAGTTACGTGAAGACATGGCCACGAACAAGACGGGCGTCGACCGCTAGCGTCGAGGCGGATCAGGCAAACTGCAGGTCTGCAGACCGTACCTAGGCCGGGCAATGGCGCGAAGGGGGTGTTGACCTTCAAGTTGACTTTAAGGATATCGTCGCTGGCACCGTTCAATGAGGTGCCGCCATGAACCCCTTCACCCCCCTTGTACTGCCTAACGGCTCCACCCTCGCAAACCGCATTGCCAAGGCGGCCATGGAAGAAAACATGGCCGACGCCAACCATGCGCCGTCTGCTCGCTTGATGCGCCTTTACCACGCGTGGGCCCAGGGCGGCGCGGGCCTGCTCATCAGCGGTAATGTGATGGTCGACTTCCGCGCCATGACCGGCCCGGGCGGTGTCGTTCTGGAAAATGCCCTGCACCTGGAGCGGTTCCGGCAGTGGGCGCAGGTCGGACGTGCGCAGGGCGCTCAGTTCTGGCTGCAGATCAACCACCCCGGCAGACAGATGCCGGCCAATCTTGGCCAGGCGACTTGGGCGCCATCGGCCGTGGCGCTGGAGCTGGGCTCGATGTCCCGGCATTTCAGCACACCCCGGGCCATGACGATGCAGGTCATCGAGGACGTCATCCGGCGTTTTGCCCGAAGCGCGCAGTTGGCAGAGCAGGCGGGCTTTACCGGCGTGCAGATTCATGCAGCCCATGGCTATCTGCTCAGCCAGTTCCTTTCACCGTTGACCAACCAGCGCACCGACCAATGGGGTGGCCCCCTGGAGAACCGCGCGCGCCTGTTGCTGGAGATCGTCAAGGCTGTGCGAGCGGCGGTGTCGCCAGGCTTTGCCGTCGCGGTAAAGCTCAACTCGGCTGACTTCCAGCGAGGCGGCTTCAGTGCCGACGACGCCAAAGAGGTCGTGGGCCTGCTCAACCCACTGGGCATCGATCTCGTCGAGCTGTCCGGCGGCAGCTATGAAGCACCTGCCATGCAAGGCCAGGCGCGGGACGGCCGTACATTGGCGCGTGAGGCCTATTTCTTGGCGTTCGCCCGGGAGATTCGCGAGGTGGCGACCATGCCGGTCATGGTGACCGGTGGTATCCGCCGGTTGCCGGTGGCCCAGCAGGTGATCGACAGTGGTGCGGACATGGTCGGTATCGGCACCGCGCTGGCGATCGATCCGGCACTGCCGCGTGGCTGGCAGACGGGGCAGCTCAGCGCTGCGCAACTGCCGACGATCACCTGGAAGAACAAAGCGCTCGCCTCGCTGGCCAACATGGCGGTGGTCAAGTACCAACTGAACAAGCTTGCCCGAGGCAAAGCGCCTGATCCTGCGGTGGCGCCAGGTTGGGCGTTGATCGTGCAGCAACTGGCCAGTGCCCTGCGAGCTCGCCAATACCGGCGCACAATGGCTGGCCGTTAAGCGTGCTCAGCCTTGGCATTTCAAGCACAGGTTGCATTCCGTCATAGGCGTCAGCCTCCAGTGACCGGTGGGAAGAACGCGATATCGTCGCCGTCACGCAGCGGCTCGTCCAGGTCACACAGCACCTCGTTGCGTGCGCACATCAGGCCCGAATGGCCTAGCGTGCTCGCCCAGGGTTCACCGCGCTCGGCCAGCAGGTCCCGCACTGCCTGCAGGCTGGTGAGCGCTGGCGTCCAAGGCAGCGATTCGGCGTCCAGGCCCAGTCGCTCCCTGAAGCTTGCGAAGTACTGAAGGCGGATCACGGCAGTTCCCCCAGGCGATAGGCGCCGGAGCGTCCGCCGGATTTCCTGAGCAGGCGCACCCAGTCGATCTGCATGCTGCGATCGACGGCCTTGCACATGTCATACAGGGTGAGCGCCGCAACGCTCGCCGCAGTCAGGGCTTCCATCTCAACGCCGGTCACGCCCTTGAGGCTGCAGGTGGCGATGATGCGTACCGAGTCCGGAGTCACCGCTTTCATCTCCACGTTGACCGCCGTCAACAGCAGTGGGTGGCACAGCGGGATCAGCTCATGGGTGCGTTTGGCGGCCATGATGCCGGCGATGCGCGACACCGCGAAGACATCGCCCTTGGGATGACCGGCCGTGACGATCAGGTTGAGGGTTTCAGGCTTCATCCGCACCCAGGCTTCGGCGGTTGCCTGGCGGTGTGTTTCGGCTTTGTCGGTGACATCGACCATCTGGGCGTTGCCGCGTGTGTCCAGGTGGGTCAAGGGGGAGGGCGAGTCGACGGAGGAGGTCATGGGGGCTCCAGGGCATGGTGTCATGCCGGCTGAGGGCGGGTTCAAAGGGCGCTGTCTGTCGGGTGCTCAGGCTGTCTGGCCCACGGCCGGGGGCGGGCCCGGCGTGAGCAAGGCGCGGGCTTGGGCGAAGCATTTTTCCGCCAGTGCCGAACGTGGCTCGTTGCGGCGCAGCAGCAGGCCAACGGGCGCGTGGATGTTGGCGCTGGCGATGGGCAGGATGCGGATATGCTCGCTCAGCTCTTCCAGCCCATCGTCGAGCGGCATGATGGCGCAGCACATCCCAGCGCAGACGGCCTGGATCAACTGGTAGGTCGAATCGCTTTCGAGCACCGGTGTGGGATGCAGGCCACGGCTGCGCAGGCTCAGATCCAGCGACTGGCGATAGTGCATGCCTTGGGAGAGCAGGCCCAACGGCAACTCGGCGAGCGTTTCCCAAGGCAGTTCGGCCTCGTCGAAGCGAAAGTGCCGGGTGTCGTACAGCAGGCCCATGCGGGTGGCGCCCAGCTCGATGATCTCGAAATAGCTGCTGTTGACCCGATCGAGGTAGCAGATGCCCAGGTCAAGCTGGTTGCGGCTCAGGCCGTCGATGACCTGTTCGGAACTGAGCGATGACAGCTGTACGGTGAGTTCCGTGTACTGCGCGAGCAGTGGCTTGAGCAACTGCATGGCATTGAAGCTCGACAGCGGCACCATGCCGATGCGCAAGCTGCCGACGGTCTGGCCGCGGCAATTGGCGGCTTCGGTCTGCAGGCCGTCATAGGCGGCCAGCAGCGTGCGCGTCCAGGCCAGGATCCGTTCGCCCGCCTCGGTGAACCCTTCGAATCGCTGGCTACGGGTCACCAGCATCAGGCCAAGTTCGTCCTCCAGGTTGCGCAGACGCATCGAGAGGGTCGGCTGGGTGATATGACACAACGCGGCAGCCTGGCCAAAGTGTCGGGTCTGGTCCAGCGCAATCAGAAATTTAAGTTGTTTGATATCCATCGCTCGCCCTGCAAACACATGAGTCGTATCGGAGGTGTGCTGCATTGAACCGATCGTTTACATGCTGACGCCGGCAGTAAGTGTATTGAGAAGAGTCGAAACCCTGTGGCGGCGAAACGTAAAGTGAAAGAGCAACAGTGTCCAATGGGAATTTACGAACACCTGATAGATCTCGCTGATCAGGCAAACGCGATAGACGATATCGATAACGGGGTATGTATTATTGATTGGACGGTCAGGGCAGGGCGCTTTAGTTTCTCGCGAATAACCGCCCCTGTTTATGTAGAGCGTTCAAGATGAGTTCAAAACCTGCTGCGCAATTCATACCCCTGAACGTCGCCGTGTTGACGGTCAGCGATAGCCGGACTTTCGAAACAGACACCTCGGGCGAGTTGTTGGCCTCCCGCGCCGTGGAAATGGGGCATCGCCTGGTGGCTCGCGCCTTGCTCAAGGACGATCTCTATCGGATTCGGGCCCAGGTCGCGGGCTGGATTGCCGATGATGAGGTGCAGGTGGTGCTGATCACCGGTGGCACTGGCTTCACCGGGCGTGACAGCACGCCGGAGGCGGTGGCCTGCCTGCTGGACAAGCATATCGAGGGCTTTGGCGAGCTGTTCAGGGCCTTGTCCATCCTGGATATCGGTACCTCGACGGTGCAAAGCCGCGCGTTGGCAGGACTGGCCAATGGCACGCTGGTGTGTTGTCTGCCGGGCTCGACCGGCGCCTGTCGCCCGGCCTGGGAGGGCATTTTGGTGGAGCAACTGGATTCACGGCATCGACCGTGCAATTTCGTGCCGCACCTCAAATCCATTGAGCGTTGCGGGTCGCGGCAGTGAGCTCGAGCCTGTAGGAACGGTTTGCCCGCCAACCGGGCAATAAGGTGTATGTCACCGGTTGCGACGGTGTGCGCGGGTCACTGGTTGGGTACAGGCTTGACTGTAGCGCTACCCGCGAATAGGCCCGGACAAGCAACACAGCAATCAGTGCTTTCAAGATTCCATGCGCTCGGGATTAATGAGTCATTCTTGAACGAAAGACAAGGGTTCATGTTGTCCAATTGTTTTTTGTTAATACTTGATAAGTGTCGTCGATCACGAGGGGGAAGTGCGCATGAATAAAGGGCTTGGCGGCGTGATAGATAATCCCGATCACGTCGTCATTACTTTTGATTTGACGGAGGGTGGCAGCGAAAATAGTCTGCCGCTGTAAAGGTTTGAAGTGTGTTTTTCAATGTTCTCAAGGGAAGTTGAAAGTTGGCACTTCAATTCGGTTTTCCTCCGAGTATCAATCAAAGGGTACCCCGATGAGCGAAGAAGAACATATCAGAAGTTACAATGGCCCGGCCGCCGGCTGGGGCGCGCTCAAGAGCGTGACCAAGGCCTGGCTGGGCAGCGAGAACGCTTTCAAGAACCTGCGCATGATGCTCAAGACCAACCAGAACAGCGGCTTCGACTGCCCCGGTTGCGCCTGGGGCGAGTCGCCGGAAAGCGACATGGTCAAGTTCTGCGAGAACGGCGCCAAGGCCGTCAACTGGGAAGCCTCCGGGCGTTCGGTGGACCCGGCGTTCTTCGCCCGGTACAGCGTCAGCGCCCTGGCCGAGCAAAGCGACTACTGGCTCGAGTACCAGGGCCGCTTGACCCACCCCATGCGCTATGACGCGGCCACCGACCATTACGTGGAAACTTCCTGGGACGACGCCTTCGCGCTCATCGCACAGCACCTGCAGGCGCTCGAGTCGCCCAACCAAGCCGAGTTCTACACCTCGGGCCGGGCCAGCAACGAGGCGGCGTTCCTGTACCAGCTGTTCGTGCGCGCCTTCGGCACCAACAACTTCCCCGACTGCTCGAACATGTGCCACGAGGCCAGCGGCGTGGGCATGGGCGAATCCCTCGGCGTGGGCAAGGGCACCGTGGTCTTCCACGACCTGGAAGAAGCTGACGCGATCTTCGTCATCGGCCAGAACCCTGGCACCAACCACCCGCGCATGCTCGAACCACTGCGCGAGGCGGTCAAGCGTGGTGCCCAAGTGATCTGCTTCAATCCTCTCAAGGAGCGTGGCCTGGAGCGTTTCCAGCATCCGCAGCATCCGTTCGAGATGCTCAGCAACGGCTCGGAGCCGACCAATACCGCGTACTTCCGTCCGGCGCTGGGCGGCGACATGGCGGCCATGCGTGGCATCGCCAAGTTCCTGTTGCAGTGGGAACGCGAGGCCCAAGCCAAAGGCGAGCCGGCGGTGTTCGACCATGCCTTCATCAAGGCGCACACCTCGGGTGTTGAGGCCTACTTGGCGGCCTTGGATGCCACGTCCTGGGAACATATCGTCGAGCAATCCGGCCTGAGCCTGGCCGAGATCGAACTGGCCGCGCGCATGTACCGCAAGGCCGAGCGGGTGATCATGTGCTGGGCCATGGGCGTGACCCAGCATCGCCATTCGGTGCCGACCGTGCAGGAAATCATCAATCTGCAGCTGCTGCGCGGCAACGTCGGCAAGCCAGGCGCGGGCCTGTCGCCGGTGCGCGGCCACAGCAACGTGCAGGGCGACCGCACCATGGGCATCGACGAGCAGCCACCGGCACGCCTGCTCGATGCGCTCGAATGGCGCTTCCAGTTCGAAGTGCCGCGCGAGCATGGGCATAACGCGGTCCTCGCCATCAAGGCCATGGAAGAAGCGCGCGCCAAGGTGTTCATCGCGCTGGGCGGCAACTTCGCCCAGGCCACGCCAGACACCCCGCGCACCCACGCCGCGCTGCGCAAGTGTGAACTGACCGTGCACATCGCCACCAAGCTCAACCGCTCGCACCTGGTGACCGGTCGCGATGCGCTGATCCTGCCGTGCCTGGGCCGCACCGAGATCGACCTGCAGGCCGAAGGCCCGCAAGGTATCACGGTCGAGGACACCTTCAGCATGGTGCATATCTCTCATGGACAGCTCAAACCCCGCTCACCGCACCTGCGTTCGGAGCCGGCGATCGTTGCCGGCATGGCCAAGGCGACCCTGGGCAACCATCCCATCGATTGGGAATGGGTGATCGGCGACTATGCGCGCATCCGCGACCTGATCGCCGATACCATTGCAGGCTTCGAGAACTTCAATGTCCGTCTGCAGCAACCGGGTGGCTTCCACCTGGGCAATGCCGCGGCCGAGCGCGAATGGAATACCGCCACCGGCAAGGCGCAGTTCACGCCCAGCGAGCTGCCTGCGCAACTGGTCAACGCGACCGTTCTGGAGCGCGGCGAGCGGCCAGACCTGATCCTGCAGACCCTGCGCTCGCACGATCAGTACAACACCACCCTGTACGGCCTGGACGACCGCTACCGGGGCGTGTTCAGTCTGCGCGAGGTGGTGTTCGTCAACGAGGCCGACATCCGCCGCCTGGGCTTCGAACCTGGCGAGCACGTGGACATGGTGTCGCTCTGGGAAGACGGTCGTGAGCGGCGCGTATCGGGCTTTCAGTTGGTGCCCTACGACCTGCCTGAGGGCCAGGCCGCAGCGTACTACCCGGAAACCAACCCGCTGGTGCCCTTGGAAAGCTACGGCGACCGGACCTACACACCCACGTCGAAGTTCGTCGCCATCAGGCTGGAAAAGGCACGACCGGACAACCTGATCCACACCGTCGCCGAATAACCCTCTCGTCCCCTCTGTGGGTAGGCCCCGGCCCGGCAACCGGCTGCGGCCTACAAGGATATTGTCATGTCGAATCTAGGTGCGTTGGACCTGGCGCGGATTCAGTTCGCCTTCACGGTCTCGTTTCACATCATCTTCCCGGCCATCACCATTGGCCTGGCAAGCTTTCTGGCGGTGCTCGAAGGCTGCTGGCTCAAGACCAGCAACGCGGTCTACAAGGACCTGTACCACTTCTGGTCGAAGATCTTCGCCGTCAACTTCGGCATGGGCGTCGTCTCGGGCCTGGTCATGGCCTATGAGTTTGGCACCAACTGGGCGCGCTTCTCCGATTTCGCCGGTAGCGTCACCGGACCCTTGCTCACGTATGAGGTGCTGACGGCGTTCTTCCTGGAAGCAGGCTTCTTGGGCGTGATGCTGTTCGGCTGGGACCGGGTAGGGCGCAAGCTGCACTTTTTCGCCACCATCATGGTCGCCATCGGCACGCTCATCTCGATGTTCTGGATCCTCTCGTCCAACAGCTGGATGCAGACGCCACAAGGTATCGAGATCATCGATGGTCGTGTCGCGCCGATGGACTGGTTCAAGATCGTCTTCAACCCGTCGTTCCCGTACCGCCTGGCGCACATGGCGCTGGCCGCGTTCCTGTCGACTGCCCTGTTCGTGGGGGCCTGCGCTGCCTGGCACTTGCTGCGGGGGCGCAACACGCCACAGGTGCGCAAGATGCTGTCGATGGCCATGTGGATGATTCTGGTGGCCACGCCCGTGCAAGTCGTGGTGGGCGATGCCCATGGCTTGAACACCCTGGAGCATCAACCGGCGAAGATCGCGGCCATCGAAGGCCATTGGGAGAACGTGCCTGGCGAGGCCTCGCCGCTGGTGCTGTTCGGCCTGCCAGACATGGACGCGGAGAAGACCCGCTACAGCCTGGAGGTGCCTTACCTGGGCAGCTTGATCTTGACCCACAGCCTGGACAAGCAGATCCCGGCGCTCAAGAGCTTCGCCAAAGAGGACCGGCCCAACTCCACGATCATCTTCTGGAGCTTCCGGGTCATGGCGGGCCTGGGCATGTTGATGCTGGCCTGTGCACTGCTGGCGCTGGTATTGCGCCGAGGCGGTGCCCTGTACCGCAACCGACTCTTCCTGTGGTTTGCCTTGCTCATGGGGCCCTCGGGGCTGATCGCCTTGCTAGCCGGTTGGTTCACCACCGAGGTCGGCCGCCAGCCGTGGGTGGTCTACGGCATGTTGCGCACCACGCAGGCGGCGTCCAATCACAGTGCGACGCAGATGAGCGTGACCCTGGCGCTGTTCGTCCTGATCTACTTCTCGGTGTTCACGGTGGGTATCGGCTACATGATGCGCCTGGTGCGCAAAGGGCCGAAGGCACACGAGGAGCACGTATCGCCTGAGCAACCGGGCCAACTTGCGACAGCGCGTCGTCCGCTGTCGGTAGCGGATTGAAAGGGGACTGAAGCATGGCAATTCAAGGTATCGACTTGTCGATCATCTGGGGCGTGATCATCGCCTTTGGCCTGATGATGTACGTGATCATGGATGGCTTCGACTTAGGCTTGGGGATCCTGTTTCCCCTGATCAGCGACTCCCGCGAACGCGATGTGATGATGAACACCGTCGCGCCGGTCTGGGATGGCAACGAGACCTGGGCGGTATTGGGCGCGGCGGCGCTGTATGGCGCGTTCCCGCTGGCCTATTCGGTGATTCTCGAGGCGCTGTACCTGCCGCTGGTGTTGGTGTTGGCCGGGCTGATCTTTCGTGGCGTCGCGTTCGAGTTCCGCTTCAAGGCCCACCCGCGCAAGCGCCATCTCTGGGACAAGGCGTTCATCGGCGGCTCGGTGCTGGCCACGTTCTTCCAGGGTGTGGCCATTGGCACCTACATCTCGGGCATCCCTGTGGAGAATCGCCAGTTCGCCGGCGGCGCGCTGGATTGGCTGGCGCCGTTTCCGCTGTTCTGTGGCGTGGGGTTGATCCTGGCCTATGCGCTGCTGGGCAGCACCTGGCTGCTGATCAAGACCGACGGCATGCTGGAGGCGCGCATGCGTCACTACAGCCGTCCGCTGCTGTACCTGTTGGCGGTGGTGATCGCGGTGATCTGTGCCTGGACGGCCTGGCTGCACGCCGACATCGCCCAGCGTTGGTTCGCCGGCAGCCACTGGATCCGCTCCGCGCTGATTGCCGGGTTGGCCGTGCTGGCGGTGGTGGTGATCCAGAAGACCCTGCGCAAGCGCCATTCGCACTTGCCATTCATGGGGGTGGTCGTGCTGGTGTTCCTCGGCTACCTAAGCCTTGCGATCAGCATCTGGCCGAACATCGTGCCGCCCTCGATCGACCTGTGGCAGGCCGCTGCGCCGCTGACGAGCCAGCTGTTCGCCCTGATCGGTGCGCTGTTCATCATCCCGATAATCCTGGCCTACACCTTCTGAAGTTACCACGTGTTCCGCGGCAAGGTCAAAGCGGGGGACGCCTACCACTGAGGCGCTCTGCCTGGATGACGTCCGGTGTGGGCTGGGCGTCAACGCCTGCGGCCCGCTCGCGGGTTTGCAGTGTGCTATACCCTTTAACCGAGCCCCGCTGGCGTGCTGGCGCGGGCTCGTAATTGCTGACTGTCTATAAGGCGAAGCCCGTGAACATGAACATTTCCGAGATCGAGCCCCAGGCTGTCGATACCCCGATTACCCGCAGCGCCATTTTCATCGTGGCCACGCTGAAGCCTGCGCAGGGCAGCCGCGATAGCGTCCGTGCGCTCTGTGGCGACCTCGCCGGGCTGGTCCGGTCAGTCGGCAAGCGCGTGCCGTCGGGCAATCTTTCCTGCGTGGTGGGCTTTGGCGCCGGTGTGTGGGAGACGCTGTTCGGAGCGCCGCGTCCGGCATCGCTGCATCCTTTCCGGGAGATCGGCAGTGGCGATCGTCTGGCGGTGGCCACCCCAGGAGACATCCTGCTGCACATCCGCGCCGAACAGATGGACCTGTGCTTTGAATTGGCCGCGCAGGTCATGAAACGCCTGGAAGCTGCTGTGACGGTGGTCGACGAGGTCCAGGGCTTCCGTTACTTCGACATGCGCAGCATCATCGGTTTCGTCGATGGTACCGAGAACCCCACAGGCCGCGAGGTCGGCAAGTTCACCCTCGTCGGCGACGAGGACCCGTCGTTCGCGGGGGGAAGCTACGTACTGGTGCAGAAGTACCTGCACGACATGACGGGCTGGAACGGGCTGTCCACCTCGGAGCAGGAAAACATCATCGGGCGCACCAAGCTGTCGGACATCGAACTGGACGAGTCGGTAAAGCCCAGTTGTTCGCACAGCTCGCTGACCACCCTGGAAAAGAATGGCCAAGAGGTGAAGATCCTGCGCGACAACATGCCCTTTGGGCGTCCCGGGGCAGGGGAGTTCGGCACCTATTTCATCGGGTATGCCCGCTCGCCGGCACCGATCGAGGAAATGCTCGAGAACATGTTCATCGGCAAGCCGCCCGGTAACTACGACCGGCTGCTCGACTACAGCCGGGCGGTGACGGGCGGGTTGTTCTACGTGCCGTCGGCGACTTTCCTGGCCGCCTGCGAGGACTAACCGAAACGACAGCGCCCACGTGAAGACGTGGGCGCTGTCGTATCCGGGGCTGCTTAGAAGTCGTACTTCAAGCCAACGGTGGCATTACGCGGCGTGCCGTAGTAGCTGCTGCCGGCGGTGTTGGTGTAGTACTCCTTGTCGAACAGGTTGTTGACGTTGACCGTGGCGCTCAGCTGGCGGGTGATCGGGTAGCGGGCCATCAGGTCGACCACGGCATAGTCGCCCTGGGTGAAGCGCACTTTGTTCGGGCCCTGGTTTTCGCTGTAGATCTCGCTCTGCCAGTTCGCGCCACCGCCCACGGTCAGGCCGTTGCCGATGCCGCGCAGGGTATAGGTGGTGAACACCTTGAAGGTGTTCTGCGGCACATTGGTGTTGAGCTTGCTGCCCTCGGCATCCTGCACGATGTTGCGGCTGAAGCTGGCACTGGCTTGCCAGTCCGGCGCCAGTTCGCCGGAGAGTTCCACTTCGAAACCGCGGGTCTTGGTACCCGATTCGGCCTTGTAGGCAAAGCCACCGCCTGGGACCGGCACGTTGGGCTGGATGAGCACGGCCAGGTTGTCCTGTTTGATCTCGTACAGCGCCAGGCCGAAGTTCAGGCGATCCTCGAAGAACGCCGCCTTGGTGCCCACTTCGTAGCCATCGCCTTCGAGCGGGTCGATGTACTTGCCGCTGATGTCCTTGTTGCTCTGCGGCTTGAAGATACTGGTGTAGCTGGCATACACCGACCAGTGCTGGTCCAGGTCGTAGACCACGCCGGCAAACGGTGTGACCACACCGGTCTCCTGGCGGCGAACGTCGGTGTCTGGCGTGTCGTCGTAGTAGTCGGTCTTGACGGTGTTCTTCCAGTCGTTGACACGGGCGCCGAGGATCAGCGACAGGTCTTCGGTCAGGCGCAGGCGGGTGCTGCCATAGGTCGCGCTCTGGTCTTCCTGGTAGTCGATGCGGCTGGTTGCCGGCAGCGGTGGCTTGCCGGGGGTGTCTCCATTCCAGGTGTAGATGTTGGGGATGGCGTTGCTCCAGCCGTCGAACCACCACAGCGGGTAACCGTTGGTGCGGTATTGGGTGCGCTGGCGGGTGTAGCCGAGCACCGCGTCGTGCTCCAGGCCCCACAGGTCGAAGCTGCCGGCGATGTTCACATCCACACTCGTTTGCACAGGCTTGGCCTCCCAGCGCCCGGCCCACAGGCTGACCCCGGCTCCGGTGGCCGGATCCGGGTTGCCGCCGGCGGCATAGCCCAGGACCTCGTCATACTCGTAACGGTCGCGGTTGAGCGTTAGCTTGGCTTTCCAGCGCTCGGTCAGGTTGTGTTCGAGGGTGGCGAAGCCGGTGGTGAAGTGTCGGTTGGAATAGGCCCAGCTGGCAGCGGCCGAATCCGAACGGGACCATTTGGCGCGCGAGCCGTCGCTGTTGAACAGGGGCAGGCCGCTGCGGGCATGGTCGTCGGCGTCGTGGGATTGGGAGTCCATGCCGAAGGTCAGCAGCGTGTCGGGCGAAAGATCTGCCTCGATGATGCCGTAGAACACCTTCTTGCGTTCATTGAAGCGGTCGATGTACGACTCGTTGTCCTGATAGGCGCCGACCACCCGGCCACGCAAGGTGCCGCTGTCGTTCAGCGGGCCGCTGGCATCGACCTCGGTGCGCCGATAGTTCCACGAGCCTGTGGTGGCCGACACACTGCTCTGGAAGTCGGCGGTCGGGCGCTTGCGGATCAGGTTCACGGTCGCGCCCGGGGTGCCCACGCCGTTGGTGAGACCGGTGGCGCCGCGGATGATTTCGACGCGGTCATACAGCGCCATGTCGTTGCTCTGGGCCACGGACTTGTAGTTGCTGTCCAGGCGTTGCAGGCCATCGACTTGATAGTTCTCGACAGCGAAACCGCGCGAGTAGATCTGGCTGGAGTCGGAGCCGGCGTTGCCGCCTTGGTTGACGCTCAGGCCCGGGGCTTGCTTGATCACGTCCAGCAACTGGGTGAGGTTCTGGTCTTCCATGCGCTGCTGGGTCATCACGCTGACCGCCTGTGGCGTCTCGCGGATCGTCAGCGGCAGCTTGGTCGCGGTGGCGGTCGAACCGCTGGTGTAGGAGCCGGTACCTTCGGTGGTGGCGCCCAGGGCGTAGCTGTTGATGCTGGTGGCGCTGAGCTCCAGGGCGTCGGTGCTCGGTTGGCTGATGATCAGGGTGTTGCCGCTTTGCTGGTAGCTCAGACCGCTGCCGGCCAGCAGCCGCGCCAGTGCGTCATGGAGCTCCAGCTGGCCGCTCACCGCAGGCGCCTGGCGGCCCTGGACAAGGCTGCTGTCGACGGCGATGGTCAGGCCGGCGGCTTCGCCGAGCTGGCGCAGCGAGGTGCCCAGGGGCTGGGCCGGCAGGTGAAGATCGATAGGCGCGGCAAAGGCCTGGGAGGCCAGCGTCAGGGCCACTGCGGCCGACAAGGCGCGCAGGGTCGGTTGCATCGACATGCAAGGGTTTCCTTCTGGTGTTTGGTTGCTGCAGTACTAACGCGTGAAGGTCGATTTACCCTGATGTTGGGATTGCGAATTATTTTCAATGAGAGCTGGCGCCGAGTTGTACGGCTGTAGGACGGTGATGCCAGCCTCATCGTGCAGGCGCACCGGTACCACCTGAGGCAGCGATTGCAGGAACCCTTCGATGTCGGCCAACTGAACCACCGCGCTGACACGCGGGCCGTTGCCGCGGCCCGCCCGCACGGGGGCTTGCCGATAGCGCGACAGGCTCGCAGCGACCTCCGCCAGATCGGCCTGGTCGAACACCAGGCTGCCGGACTGGAAGGCGAAGGCATCGCTGGCACTGCGCTCCAGGCGCTGCAGGCGCCCATCGAGGCCCACTTCGGCGACCTGGCCGGCTTCGAGCACCAGGTGATCGCTGGGGTGGACGAGGCTGTCCACCTGCACGCGGCCATGATCCACGCTGACGCGCAGTCGGTCCGGCAGCCGATTGACCACGAAGCGCGTGCCCAAGACGCGTACCCGTGCCAGGCCGCTGTCGATGATGAAGGGCCGTTGCGGCTGGCGTGCGACGGAAAAGATCGCCTCGCCGTGGAGCAGCTCGACCTGACGTTGGGCGCTGTCGTAGCGCAGGTGCAGGTGGGTGTCGGCATCGAGGGTGAGTTCGGTGCCGTCGCGAAGCTGCTGCAACTGGCGTTCGCCGATGCCGGTGTGCAGGTCGAGCTCCTGTGGGCCATAGCGATGGGCATGCCAGCCGAATGCGCTGCCCAACGCCAGCAGCACGGCCAGCACACCGCCCTGCAGCACGCGGCGCCGTGGACGCCGATGCTGCTGTTCCATGGCCTGGGCCAGGGCTTCGGTGCGGCGGGTGGAGGCAAAGTCGCCCCACAGCTCGGCGAACGCCTGGTATTCGGCCTGGTGGGACGGGTCGGCGGCCAGCCACCGTTCGAACGGCTCGCGGTCAGGGTGATCGGGTTCGGCGTCGTGCATGCGCGCGAACCACAGCGCAGCCTGTTCTCGCACGCCGCTCACGGGCGCAGCAGCTCGCGGGCGTTGCGCAGGGTAACCAGGGCGCGGGCCATGTGGCGCTCGACCATGTTCAGGCTAACGCCCAACTGCTGGGCGATGTCCTTCTGCGCATAGCCTTCGATGCGCGCCAGCCAGAATACCTCGCGGCAGCGCGGTGGTAGGCAGTCGAGGATGCGTTGCAGGGCGATGAGCCGCTGCTGGATGTCGAGCAGGTGTTCGGCGGAGGGCGCACAGTGCTCGTCGTCCGTTTCCTCATGGTGTTCGGGCAAAGGCTGTAACCGGGCATTGCGGCGGAAATGGTCGATCAGCACCGACTGTGCGACCTGGCGCAGATAAGCGTTGGGCTGGGCCAACGGCTGGGCGTGCTGAGCCAATGCGAAGCGCAGCAGCGCGTCGTGCAGCACATCGTAGGCGCGTTGTACGCAACGGGTCTGGCGACTGAGGCTGAGCAACAGGTCGTTGTAGGCCCAGCGCAGGTCGATACCTTGCCAGTTCAACGACGGGCTCCTGATGTTGGGGTGTGGAAGGCAATCGGCACGATGTGGCTGCTCGGTGAGGCGACGGGGTTGGCCGCGTCGGCAAGCTTAAATACTTGTCATAGGCATGTAAATAAGAAGTATTACTATTTATGTTTGTGTGGTTGAGCTCGCGACCGTCGGGCCTTCAGGCAAGTGTTCACATCTATCCAGCACGATTGCGTTGGCTGATTACACTGTTGGAAGCGCCACACATGGAGTACCTGGGATGGGCTGTGTGCTGATCGTTGTCGTTCGCCTGTCGGCGAGCCTTGTGTTCGGGGTCTGTGCGGCCAGATGCTCAGGGAGCGTGCGGCGATGAACAGCCCCGGACGTGGCATCTCTTTGCAACTGCTGGTGGCGCTGGCGATCATGCTGGGCATGTTGGTGCTGGGCACAGGCCTGGCCTGGCAGGGCTACAGCGCAGTCCGACAGACCCTGGTGGCTGCCGCGGGGGATACCGCCCTGCAGGTGGGCAAGACGATCGATGAGCGCGCCCGCCGCTTGGTTGATCCGGTGCAGAGCAGTCTCCGGTTGTTGGCCTCCGATCCGCTCGCCGGCGATCTGGCCCAACGCCTGGAGCGGCTGCCGCAACTGGTCGAGAGCCTGAACGCCAATAAGATGCTCAGTGCAGCCTACGTTGGTTACGCCAACGGCGAGTTCCTGCTCGTGCGCAGGCTTCGGGATCCACAGTTGCTCGAGCGTTTTGCGGCGCCACTTGGCACGGCCTTCCTGGTGCAGAGCGTCAGCCAGCAGGCGGGCGGGGCGATGTCGGGCCAATGGCGCTTCTATGACCGCCAACTCAACCTGCTCCAGACCCAGATCAAGCCGGATTACCGCTTCGATCCGCGCGGGCGCCCCTGGTTCGTCGAAGCCTCGGGGCAGGGCACCACTGTGCTGACTCGCCCGTATGTGTTCTTCACCACGCGCGAGGTCGGCATGACCATGGCCCAGCGCAGTATCCAGGGTGGGTCGGTGATCGGCATGGATGTCTCGGTCGACGATCTGGCCAGTGAAAGCCGAGACCTGCGCATGACGCCTGGCACCGAGCTTGCGGTGATCGATGATCAAGGCAACGTGGTGGCCTATCCAGACCTCAAGCGGGTCATCGTGCATGAGGGCGAGACGGTACGCCTGTCGCGCATCACCGAGCTTGGCATTCCCAGCCTTGCGCAGCTCTACGCCGACCTGCCCCAGGGGCCCCGCCCCAAGCGTTACCAGGTGGGCGGGGAGGCCTGGTACGGCATGCGTGTTCCGCTCACCACCTTGGCCGGGCAGGACTTGCAGGTGCTGATCGCTGTCCCTGGCCATGAACTGTTGGCCGGGGCGCGTCAGGTACTGTTCGAGCAGTTGCTCTGGACCGCGGCGCTGATGGCCGTGCTGCTGGTGCTTGGCGGCTTGCTCGGTCAGCGTATCGGCCGCCCGTTGCGCCTGCTGGCCGATCAGGTGCGAGGCTTGGCAGGTTTTGATTTCAGCCGCGAGGTGGGAGTCAGGTCGCGGGTGTCGGAGGTAAGTGAGCTCAGCCAGGTGCTCAGTCGCATGTCCGGGACGATCCGCAGCTTCCAGGCGATCACCCTCACGCTCAGCCGCGAGAGCCAGCTTGAGCGGATGCTCGAGGGTGTGTTGACCCATTTGGTCAATGCCGCAGGGGTGCATGCTGGCGCGGTGTACCTGTTCGACGTAGACCACGCACAATTGCGCCTGGCCACCTGCTGCGGGCGCGACGGGTACCCGGCACAGCTCGAGATTCACTCGGACGATCACCAGGACTTGGCGGCAGTCGTCACCCACGCTCTTGAACTGCGCGGGCGCAGCCTGGCGGTGGTGCTCAATGACCGCAGCCAGGCGCTGCTTGGCATCCTGGTGCTGCAATTGGAGGCTGAGCAGGCGGGCGAAGGGGTGGGTCAGCCGTTCCGGCGCTTCGTCGAGGAGCTTTCCGGCGCCGCGGCGGTGGCCATCGAGACGCGCCAACTGGTCGAAGCCCAGCAACGCCTGCTCGATGCGATGATCAAGCTGCTGGCCGATGCCATCGACGCCAAGAGCCCTTATACGGGCGGCCATTGCGAGCGGGTGCCGCAGCTGGCCCAGATGCTGCTGGACAAAGCCGTGCAGGCCGACAGTGGCCCCTATGCCGATTTCACCATGAGCGATGCCGAGCGCTATGAGTTTCATGTCGCTGCCTGGCTGCACGACTGTGGCAAGGTCACCAGCCCCGAATATGTGGTGGACAAGGCGACCAAGCTGGAAACCCTCTACAACCGCATCCATGAAATACGTATGCGCTTCGAAGTGCTCTGGCGCGATGCCGAGCTCGACTACTGGCAGGGCCTTGCCAGCGGCGCGGACCCGTCGGCGCTGCAGCGCACGCGCGAGCGCGCGCAGGCCGAGCTGCAGGAGGCGTTCGCCTTCGTTGCCAAGGCCAACATCGGTGGCGAGTTCATGCAGGAGCAGGACATCGAGCGGCTGCAGGGTATCGGCCAGCGCCGTTGGCAACGGCACTTCGACAACCGCCTGGGGCTCTCGCGCGATGAGGAGGAGCGGCTGGCGGGTGTTCCTCCAGTGCCGCTGCCCGCCGTTGAAACACTGCTGGCCGACCGCGATGACCATCGGGTGCCTTGGGGCGCGCGCAAGCCGCCTGTGGCCAAGGATGATCCGCGCAACATCTGGGGCTTCGACATGCGCCTGCCGGCCCATGCCAGCAACGAAGGCGAGTTGTACAACTTGTCGATCCGGCGCGGCACGCTCAATGAGGAGGAGCGCTTCAAGATCAACGAGCACATCGTGCAGACCATCATCATGCTCGACTCACTGCCGTTTCCGCGTCACCTCAAGCGTGTGTCGGCCATCGCCGGCAGCCATCACGAGCGGATGGACGGTGCGGGTTATCCGCGTCGGCAGGGCAAGGATGACCTGGGCATTCCTGAGCGGGTCATGGCCATTGCCGATGTCTTCGAGGCCTTGACCGCTGCCGACCGACCGTACAAACCGGCCAAGACCCTGTCCGAGTCGGTGAAGATCCTGGTCATGATGGCCCGCGACAACCACCTTGATGGGCAACTGCTGCGGTTGTTCCTAAGCAGTGGGGTGTATCGCGACTATGCACAGCGGTTCTTGCGGCCCGAGCAGATCGACGAGGTGGATGTTGCGTACTGGGTGGGGCAGCTTTAGCTGCGCCGAAGCGGTCGGCTGTCCCAGGGTTGAATGTATCCCTGTGTATCACAACGCCCGTTTGCACGGCTTCGCTTACAAATGCCACGGCCTCCGGATACGTGCGCGATACAAGCCTCAGGCCAAATGAACCTGCCTGAACGAAAAGGCCCTAGGCCACCGTTCCCCGGCTCATTCGCCCTAGCGGCCCAATCGCATAGACATTTCGGAGAATCTCCATGACCCGTTCCCAGTTCCCCAGCAAGACCCGCCTTGGCCTGCTCAGCATTGCCCTGGTGGGTGGCATCAACATGACGTCCGCTGCCTTTGCCGTGGACGCTTTGCCCCAGGGTTACCAGCTTGCTTCCGCGCAAAAGGCCGGCGAGGGCAAATGTGGCGAAGGCAAATGCGGCGCCAGTGGTGCCAAGGCCAAAGCGACCCAGGCTGAAGGCAAGTGCGGCGAGGGCAAGTGTGGTGCCGAGGGTGCCAAGGCCAAGGCGACCCATGCCGAAGGCAAGTGCGGCGAGGGCAAATGCGGTGCCGAGGGTGCCAAGGCCAAGGCAGCCCAGGCCGAAGGCAAGTGCGGGGAGGGCAAGTGTGGCGATGCGTCCTTCGCCCGTACCGACGCTGACCATGATGGCCGTGTCTCGCGCGCTGAACTGCTGGCGGTCGCACCCAAGGCCAATGCCGAGTTCGACGCCATCGACGCCAACCACGACGGCTTCCTTTCCGAAGGCGAGGTGTACCAATTCCGCAAAAACCAGTTCGACGCCAACGGCAAGCCATTCCCCGCCGATCTGTACAGCAAGTTGAGCCAGGCCAGCAACTGACCTTCGCTGATCGCCTCCCCGGGTCTTTGGCCGGGGGAGGGAACAGGACTCACAGGAGATCACCCATGAGTACTTCGTTTGCCTTGCACGGTGCCGGGCTGGGTCTGCGTCGGTCGCTATTGCCTGAACTGCTGAGCATGGATACCGATGCGGTGGACTTTCTCGAGTGTGCGCCGGACAACTGGATTGGCGTCGGTGGCGCCTACGGTGAGAGCCTGGCGCGCCTGGCCGAGCGGTTCCCGCTGTCATGTCACGGCCTTTCGCTGTCCCTTGGCGGCCCCGAACCGCTGGATCATGTGTTCCTGCGGCGCATCCGCGCGTTTCTCGACCGGTACGATGTCCCGCTGTTCAGCGAGCATTTGAGCTACTGCAGCGATGACGGCCACTTGTATGACCTGATGCCTATGCCGTTCACCACCGAAGCGGTGCGCCATACCGCCAGGCGGATCCGTGAGGTCCAGGACGTGCTTGGCCGACGCATCGCCGTGGAGAACATTTCCTACTACGCGGCGCCGTACCAGGCGATGAGCGAGATCGATTTCTTGTGCGCGGTCTTGGACGAGGCCGACTGCGATCTGTTGCTGGACGTCAACAACCTGGTCGTCAATGCCTGCAACCACGGCTACGACGCTGACGCGTTCCTTGCCCGCGTACCGGCCGAACGGGTGGCTTGCCTGCATGTGGCCGGCCACTACGATGAAGCGCCTGACCTGAAGATCGATACCCACGGTGCTGCGGTGCAGCAAGACGTCTGGCAGCTGTTGCGCAGTACCTACCAGTATTTCGGGGCGGTGCCGACTTTGCTGGAGCGCGATTTCAATTTCCCGCCCCTTGACGAGCTGCTCGGCGAGGTGGGCTACATTCGGGCGTTGCAGGCCCGCGCGCAAGCGCCGCAGGTGCGTCATGGCTGAAGCCTTGCGTGAGCAGCAGCTGTGCCTGAGCCGCTTCATTCGCGACCCACACAGCAACCCGGCGCCGCCCGGCATCGAGGCGCGACGTCTGGCGGTTTACCGACAGTTGTTTCTGGGCAACATGCAGTCGCTGCTGGCCGGCAGTTTCCCCGTACTGAGCGCCACCTTGGCCCAGACCCAGTGGCAGTCACTGACCACGGAGTTCTACGCCTGCCACCGCTGCAAGACACCGTTGTTCACCGAAGTGGCCGGCGAGTGGGTCAGCTACCTGGAAACCCGCAGCGACCTGCCAGGCTGGGTGGCTGAGCTTGCCCACTATGAATGGATCGAGACCGTGTTGCTGCTCAGCGACAATGCCGACCCGGCCCATGACCCCGAGGGCGACCTGCTCGATGGCGTGCCGCTGCTGTCGAGCCTTGCCATGCCTTTGGCCTACGCCTGGCCGGTCAGCCATATCGGGCCGGATCAGCTGCCGCTGGAGGCTCCTGTGGAGCCCACGCTGCTGCTGGCCCGCCGCGGCGCGGACCAGAAAATCCACTTCGCGCGATTGGCGCCCTTGGCCCACGCCCTGTTGGTGTCGCTGCAGCAGCAGTTGCTCACCGGTCGTGAACACCTCGATGCGCTGGCGCAGAGGGCAGGCGTCGAGCGGGGGGCTCTCGAACGCCAAGGCATTGCCTTGCTGCATGGCCTCAAAGCCCAAGGTGTGGTGCTCGGTACCGTTCGCGGTTAGGCCTGGCATTGACCGTTAAGCTATGGGGGCAGAGGGTCGTGGCGTTTTGAGCCATAAATGCTGGCCCTGTGGCTGTTAAGGCGTTTGGTCCGAAATTGCCGCAAAAAATGCATCCCGGGACGATGCCGCTTACTCATAACTGAACACAGATCTTCCTGTGTTCGACTTGAGGTAAGCGATCATGGCTAACAATCAAGACAACCGTGGCGACCAAGGCGGCAAAACAACCGAAGCCGGTCAACAAGGTGGCCAGGGGGCAGGGGGAATGCCCAATCAACAAAAAGGGGGGCAGGAGTCTGGCCGCAAGCCTGAGGACAAAATGAACAAGGACTGGGATCGCTCCAGCGATACGGGAAGCCAAGGTGGGCAGTCGGGACAGAACATGACCGACAAACAGAACCCTGCTCAGAAAGACCGCATGGGTGGGCAGCAAGCGCAAGGCGACACTGAAAAGTGGGACAAAGACCGCTGATTAGCCTTCACCTGCGCCGGGGCGGATAAAACCACCCCGGCGCAATGGGTTCACGCCACCGTATCTGTCGCGGCTTGCTCCAACCACGCCAGCAAGGCTTTCATTTCGGCCTGTCGTTCACGACCCGGCACGCATACCGCCATGTAGCGCGGCCCTGGCAGGCTGACGTCGGGCCTGAAGACCATCAATTCGCCCCGCTTGAGGCTGTCGGCCACCAGCACGTTGCTCGCAAGCACCAATCCATGTCCCGCGATAGCGGCACCCAACGCATAGTGTTCGTCATCGAACTCGCGCATGCGCGCACGTGTCAGCCAGTCCGGACAGCCTGCTGCGGCGCACCAGCGTTGCCAGTTGATGGTGTCGCCTTGCGGTATCTGCCAATGCAGGGCGATCAGTTGAAGCTCATCCACATTCAGGCTGGCCAGCACGTGCGGGGCGGCATAGACCGAGAAGCGTTCGTTCATCAGTGTCCGGCTGAACAGCTTTGCATCCGGACGGCTGACCGCTCGGATGGCCAGGTCGATGCTGGAGTCACGCAACAGGTCCACCAGCTCGTTACGGGTGTCGATCCGTAGGTTGAGCTGAGGAAACGCACGATAGAAAGCGCCCAGCCTGGGAATCAGCCAGGTCGCCGCCAGGCCGGGCGTCGTGGTGAGGGTCAGGGTCTGCGCAGAGGTTTTCGGCAGGAACTGTTCCAGGCTGCGGCTGATATCCAGGAACGCTCGGTGGATCTGGCGATAAAGCTGTTCGCCCTGTTCGGTCAGCGCCACGCCTTGCCCGGAGCGCTCGAACAACATCGTGCCAAGTCTGGCCTCCAGCGCCTTGACCTGGTGGGAAATGGCCGCGGGTGTGACCGAGAGTTCCTCGGCCGCGGTCTTGAAGCTGCCTAGGCGCGCCGCCGCCTCGAAGCTGCGCAGCGCGTTGAGCGCAAGGGTAGAGAACACCCATCACCTCCCTGGATGAATTGGATTAGGGCCGGGTCAATTTATCTCATTTTTCTTGGCTCCCATGGAGCGCTAACGTGACTGGCACTCGCTCAATCATAGGTGCATTGTCATGCAAGGCCCCCTTCGAAAAGTCGTTCAGGCCGTGCTTTATGAGGCCATCGCCGTCGCCGTTCTCTCACCCGCCATCGCCTTTGTTTACGGGAACGGTTTGGCGCATGCCGGCGCGCTGTCGTTGATGCTGTCTGCCAGTGCCTTGCTCTGGAACGTGGTGTACAACTACCTGTTCGAGTTTTGGGAGCGCCGTCAGGCGAGCCGTCCGCGTACTGTCGGCAGGCGCCTGCTTCACTCCATAGGGTTCGAGGGCGGGCTGGTGCTGCTGTTGGTCCCCTTGGTGGCCTGGTGGCTGCAGATCTCATGGTGGGCCGCGTTGGTGACCGACCTGGGATTGTTCGTGTTCTTCTTCTTTTACGCCTTGGTGTTCCAGTGGGTCTTCGATCGCGTGTTCGATCTGCCCCTGTCAGCGCAAGCTGAAGCGCCGGTCGATGCGTGCTCCGGATCCTGACAGCCGTCTGAGGTGGTCAGTGCGACGGATGACAATTCGGTCATCTAGCAAGAGTGGCAGCGCTCGTGGGCGATTGGCGGCTATCAATCCGAAGCGGTCAACGTGAGCAGCTGTCTTACTCAACTTTCAGGGCTGTCCCGATCCCTGTGGGTTCACCCACGAACACGGGCGAAGCCCGTGCCATCCACCGCGCTGCTTGTTTGCGGCGGTTCGAGGTGTCGACAAACCTCCCTCACATCGACCCCAACTGGCCAATTTGTCCTTAAGACACACTTGGCTTTTTCTCGAACGCGGCCTCCAGTGCTTGCTCGATCTCGGCAAGCGGGCATTCGCTGCCTGACCCCACGACCGCAGTTTGGTTGGCGCAGTTCACCACCAGCTCCAGCGTCGCAGGGCGGTGATCGCCCGGAAATTTCCGAAGCACGAGGTGAACCACTGCTTCGCTGCGCCAGGCGACTTGATCCATGGACCAACGAGTGTCGGCGAACGCGAAAATTACCGCCCGAGTGCGCACCTCAAGCAGCGAGGGCACATACACCCATTGGGTATTGCGCGCTTCCCAGGCGGAGACCCTGACCGCGAACGTGCCGCCTGGGGCGACTATTATTTCTATTTCTTCCATTCAACAGGCACCGTCAACCGAGTTGGGCCAAGGTCCTTCAATACGGCAGCAAGGTGTTCGTGGATGATGTTCCAGATCAGTGGGGCAACGGTGCGTTCCTCCATATGGGTCAGGCTTGGGGCGGGTTGTTCAAGGTCGAAAATCGAAGGCTTCATGCAAAGTGTGAGTTGGTATGGGAGACAGGGCGTTCACACAGGCTCGGCGGTCGTTCCTTGCTGGATGAGAGCTTTTTCAGGGAACAAGAAAGTCTCTGAATCGCCCCTGGTTTTCTAGACACTCTCCAAGCTCAGGAAATAGCGTTTCTCATACTCTACTGGAGACAGCTGCATAGCACTGCTGTGTCGGCGTTTAGGGTTATAGA